>CAYJNV010000251.1:0-6706 GCA_964370975.1 uncultured Caldilineaceae bacterium
TCGTCCGCGGCCATGCATTTGTTCTCGAATGATGGGTACTCGACGGGCGGACCAGGGTTGTTGTTGTCGTCAAGCGTACCCAACAGCGGGCAGGGTTGATGGGGCATTGGCTCTTTGCGATACGCAAGTGGCAAGTGCGCGCACGTCAATCAACACGTGTGGCATTGCCCAGTGGAACGTACGGTCAGGCAGCGCCTGACGACGGCCGCAGTGAGAGCCGCATGGGGTGAAGGGCATGCACATTGTATATCACTTGCTGTCACTCAACAAGCGATCGCGCCAACGCAAGTGCCTGCGCGCGTGTGGCAATATCGCCGGCGGCATGGGCTTCGGCGAGTTGCTCCAGCAGCGCACCGAGGGCAGGGCCAGGTTCGATGTTGAGCTCGTGCATGAGTGTGCGACCATCAACGAGCGGGTTGCGTGAAGATCGCTCAACGGCCTCTTCGCTGTAGAGGAAGGTGAACATCTGCGCCTCGTGTACGAGATAGGCGCGCCATGCATCAGGTTCCAACTGCGCGTTGGTCGCCAGCAGGTCAGCCAGCGCGAGAATGAGCACGTCCACACCAGCTTGCTCGTCACTTGCGCGCGGAACGATGTCGTGAAAGAAACGGTAACGCGCACGGCGACTGATCTCGCTTTGCGCAAAGCTTGCGTGCAGCATGTGCGGACGCATATGGTTCTTGACGACAATGGCGACAAGGTCGGCCTCGCCGCGACTGAAACGCAACGCCTCGATGCGCCCGCGCGCCAGGTGGGCGCCCACTTCTTCGTGGCCCAGGAAGCGCGCCCGCACCTGACCTTCAGCGTTCCTCTCTATCGTGCGCGTGGCCGGCTTGCCCACATCGTGCAGCAGCGCATGCCAAACGAGCCATTCGCCGCGCAACCTGCCGGCGGCATCGGCAACCGCAAAGTGCCTGCGCAAATAGAAGGTCCAAGTCTCCAGCGCTCGAATCAGAATCTCGACATTGCCTGCAAGCTTTTCATCAAGCGGCACACGAGCCTTGCGGCCCAACAGCCAGTCGCGCAGAGCGGCCGCAATCTGCACAGCCGCCAGTGTGTGGTGATAGACGTCCTTGTCATGTGGTTGCGTCTGCTGCACAAGGTCGGTTGCCGCGACTTCAGGCAAGACGATAGGCAACAAACCCGTCGTGCGCAGCAACTCGATGGCCGCCGCGGGATTCGGCCCGGCGAGCATCTTCCAAAGGACATCGCGCACACGTTCAGCGCTTACCGTCTGCACTGCCCCCGCCATGCGCAGCATCTGGTCAAGCGTGGCATCCTCAATGGGAAAGCCAAGTTCCACACTGAAGCGCACGGCGCGCAGTAACCGCACCGGGTCGTCGGCCAGGCTCGAGGCGTGGACGCGACGGATGCGCTGCGCGGCCAAATCCGCCAGACCGGCGCCCACATCGATCAGTGTGACTGGGAAACCGTGTTGTGTGGCGGGTGCAAGCGCGAAGGCCAGCGCGTTCACCGAAAAGTCGCGGCTGCGCAAATCCGCTTCAATCGAGCCGCCCCGCAAGGACGAAATGTCACAGACCAGCGGCTCGACGCCTGCATTGAAGACGAGGCGCGCCACATCACGCCCTTCGTCCAGCGGAAAGAACGCCCAGCCGAGACGGTCGGCCACGCGGCGCGCAACCGGTATCGCCGAGTGCGCCACGACGAGATCGAGATCCACCATACCGTCGTCGCGGCGCAGAAGCACGTCACGGACGACGCCTCCCACCACATACGTCGGCTGCACTTCCTGTGAAACGGCCTCAAGCAAGGCAAAGAAGGGAGCGCGCGCGGGCTTCCACGTTGAAACTAGATTGAGTTGCGGCATGCGCCCATTGTAGCCACGGCCCGTCTGCGCAGCCAATTACAGTCCCCTCTTTGCGACGGCGTAGGGGCAGCAAATTCATGCGCGCGATATGGTTCATTGTATGATAGAATTAAGGTAATCTCGAACTCGTTTGAAAAGTACTCAGACTCAGCGTAACTGCGGCGCGTTGTATCTCTCTAGCCTGGAATCCCTTCAAGGTCGGTTTGCAGCGTAACCCCTTTTCTCTTTACCCCGCATTGACGGTGGTCGCACCTGACGACCGATCCCCACATTCCTGGAGCTTGCAACGTGGCCCGTTCTGGAAACCCAGTACCCGTGCCGGCAACGTCCTTTGTGGGGCGCAGCAGCGAAATAGCCGCGCTATTGCAGTATTTGTCACCTGAGAGCGGTACCCGCCTTGTCACCGTGACCGGACCCGGTGGTGTGGGCAAGACGCGCCTTGTGCTCGAAGTGGCGCGAATTCTTGGCGAACAATACGCTGATGGCGTCTGGTTCGTCGAAATGGCGACGATGACAAGCGCCGCGCAAATTGCGCCTGCTCTTGCCGACGTTCTCGGCATTGAGCACAGGCCCGGCGTCGACGTGCTTGCGGCCATCGGCCAGTTCATCTCCTCGCGCCAGTTGATGCTGCTCTTTGACAACTGCGAACACCTGATTGACGACCTTGCGATTGTCTTCAACACACTGCTCCTGCGGACCCCCAACCTGCGCATACTCTGCACCAGCCGTGAGGCAGTGCACTTGCCGGGCGAGCAACGCATTATGCTTGAGCCCATGTCCGCGCCGTGGCTGGATGAGCATGCCGATACAGCAGTGCTCCTTAATGCGGACGTCATACGTCTCTTCGCTGAGCGCGCGATGTCGGTCGCTCCCGGTTTCAGGCTCTCGGCTCTGAATGTGGCGGATGTCGCATCCATTTGTCGCGCAGTCGACGGCATCCCGCTGGCCGTCGAATTGGCGGCCGCGCAGGTGCGCGTCTCTACGCCGCAGGAAATTGCCCAGCGCCTGCAGGGCGATCTTGCCTTCCTCAACAACGGGCGCGCCGGCGAGACGCGCCACCGGACCCTTGAGGAAGCAATTGCGTGGAGTGAAAGATTGCTTGCCCCCGACGAGCGGCTGCTCTTTCATCGGCTCGCGATCTTCGCGCAGTCGGCCACCCTGGCGGCGATTGAGGCGGTTTGTGCCGACCAGGTGCTGCCGCGTACGACAATCCTTGGCGTACTGACGCATCTGGTAGACAAGTCCCTCGTGTTGACCCAACCCGTTGGCAATCAAATGCGTTACATGATGATGGGCACGATCAGGCGCTATGCGCTCGAGCGGTTGGCCCGCAGCGACGAACGGGACGTGTTGGCGCGCAGGCACGCACAGTGGGCCTGGAATCTGGCGCATGAGGGGGGCGGCGGCATCTGCACCCGCGACTCAGTGCAATGGGTGGGCCGCGCCGAGGCAGAATACGAGAACCTGCGCCAGGCGATTGCCTTCGGCATCGAACACGACCCTGACCTGGCTGTGGAGATTGTCAGCAATCTGGCATGGTACTGGCTTTGGCGGAACCATGTTCCTGATGCACTGCAATGGACAAGCGCCATCCTTGAACATCCCGCTGCCGCGGATTCGGATCATGTGCGCGCCCGCGCCCTCTACACAAACGCAATGGCGGCCGTCTGGGCCGGCGACTATGAGGGCGCACGTGAGAGGCTCGAGGAGGCGCTTGCACTGGCACGCGCCACCGACGACCAGGAGCTCATGCCCCATGTGTTGCGGAACTATGCGCTTGCCGCCATCTATTGCGGCCAACTCGACCTTGCCACGCAGATTCTTGATCAGCTTGACAACGGCTCATTCGATCGTGAGAACGCACTCCATATAGATGCGCGGTTTTCGCTGCGCGGCATTATCGAACGCGATTTGGGCAACATCGAGCACGCGCTTGTCATCATGGAGGAAGGTTTGCGCAGGTTGCGCGCCTACGGCGAACCTTTCCTGCTGAGCGCGCACTTGTTTGAGGTCGCACGTACACACCAGGTGCAAGGCAACAATGCACGCGCCGAAACCCTCTACAGGGAGTGCCACGAACTGACACTGCGCACGCAGAACGCGCCGCTGCTCACGCGCACCTTCTTTGTCATGGCCGAAGTCAGCCAGGCCGCTGGAAACCTGCGCGAGGCGCTGGACTGGTACGAAGCTGGGCTCGAGCACCTGAGCGGGCAAGGCGAAGATGCGACAGCAGCGACCCTGCGCAGCCTGGCCCATATTGCAGGTGGGGCCGGTATGTGGGCGCTTTGCGTCAGCCTTTACGCCGCGGCTGAGATTCCCTGGCCGCTTGGGAAAGCGCTCTCAGCGATTATCGACACGCCATACCGCCGCCAGATTGAATACGCCTACTCGATCCTTGGTGACGCCGATCTTGACCGCGCCCGCAGAGCAGGCGATTACTGGTCCGTTGCCGATGCGCTGGGCCACGGTATATCAGTGTTGCGCACAAGCCTGATCGCCGGCCACCACGCCGCGCATCCCGAATTGCAGATTCGCATGTTGGGTCAGGGTCAGGTTCTGATTGACGATCGCTTCCTCGAAATGTCCGACTGGAAATATGCCGCAGCGCGTGACCTGCTCTTCTACCTCGTGGCGATTGGAGAACGCACGCGCGAACAGATCGTCAATGACTTCTGGCCGGATGTGGATGCCGCGCGCGCCCGCAATCGCCTCAACGTCACAGTCCACTTCCTACGCAAGGCGATGGGCGCGCGCCGCTGGATTGTCTTTGAAGACCATCGTTATCGCTTTGATCCGGTCGGCCCCTACTCGTACGATGTGGACGACTTCTACTCGGCGACGGCGCTGGCTTCACGCATCAGCCAAAAGCAGCCTGACCAGGCAATTGCCAGCCTCGAATATGCCGTATCGCTCGTGCGCGGGCCCTTCCTATCCGATGTTGCGGACGGCGACTGGCACAAGGCGCTGCGCGACGCGATACATCGCGATTACCAGGATACCCTGGTGCACCTGGCCAACCTGCAAATTGACCATGACCTTGCGCAAAGCGCCGTTTACACGCTAAGCCTCGCACTGCAACTCGCGCCTTTTGCGGAGGAGACCTACCGCTGCCTCATGCGCGCGCATCTGGTGCGTCGGGACCTTGTACAGGTCATGCAGGTTTACCGCCATCTGTGCGAACTGCTGGAGGAAGAGTACGGCGCACCGCCCAGTGCCGAGACTATCGGCCTCTATGAAGAGATTGTGCGCACCTTGCGCGACGAATCGGCACGCGACGCCCGCAGCAGCGCGGCCGGTGCAAATGCAAATGTGAACCCATACGCGCAGCAGCGTCACCATTATTGAGGCACTGCGAACGACGGCCGTCCGCAGTGACCACCTGCGCACCGCTGCACAGTCCAGCGCCCTTTTGCGCCATCTGCCGGCAGACTGTATGATCAGCCACGGGGCGCTTCGTTGTCGCGCGCCTGCATTCCCATCCAGCCATGGCTGCCCATGCGCGCAATCTGCACGACCGTCCGGAGGCCTCATGTACACCGTATACGACAATGATACCGGCGTCGTACTAGGCGCAATAAGCGAGGAGCAGCTCACCTTTCTAGCGGGCCACCTCGAAGAAGAATCCAGTGAGGACCGCGACTACTACATCATGTCCCCCACGGTGGACTTGATGGAGGCCAATGGCGCCGACCCTGCGCTGATTGCGCTGCTGCGCAGGGGAATTGCCGGCAACGATGGCGTCGAAATCCACTGGACGCGCACCGAATAATCCCATGTGGCCCGGATGCGCAACGTGGCAAACGCGTCTGCCGCCGGGCCTTCCAGCCAGCCCCATAATTGTCCTATGGTTCACCTAATTTTCGCGGCCCTATTTCTTCTGGGTGCGTTGACAGCCGCGGCCCTGGGCACGCGCGATCAGGCGCGTAATGCCGACGTCACAAGCCCCACGTTGGCTGCAAGCCTGCTTTGCGCAGCCGCGCTGGCGATGATGGCGCGCCAACCGCCCGACTTTTTCTTCAAGGGCACTGTCGTCCTTGCACTGCTCATCGCGTTCATTGCGACAGTGCTGATGAGCATCCAGGGCACGCCGCAGGTCGTGCGCGCAGGCGCCAACACGGTGGTCTATTTCGTTTTGTGGCTCGGCTTTCTGGTCATCGCCGGTCGCGCGCTGTGGACGCTGCCGGGCATGATTGGATTCGCTGCAGGCTTCGCTGCGTGCGTGGCGCTCTTTTTCGCCATCCGCACGAGGGTCTCGTGGCTTTCGTACACAATCCTCGCCTATACAATCAACATGGCGCTCGTCGTGGGTGGTGCGGCTGCCCTGGTTGCGCTGCAGCCCGCCTTGTGGACTGTTCTCTGTCTTGTGGGCACGCTGCTCTATGTGGGTGTGGACATGGTAGAGGCGTGGTCGACCTGGCACGCACCGGTGCGCCGCGCCGGCCTCTACCGAGCGCTTTTCCTCTCATTTGGCGCCCTTCTGCTAGGACTTTCGGTCTGGGGCAACGCGCTTTTGAACCTCCTGCCTACTGGCTGATTGAGCGGCCGAGTCCGCGGCAAGGGGAACCTGTTCCTCGCGAATCCGTTTTCCATAATGAGAACGGCCCTTATGGTTGCGCTTTAGCCGCGCATTTTCGCTGAGGAGACTCGCCATGGCCTACCAGCCGCCGCAGTCTGACGACGAGCCGCGTGCTACAGAACCCACGACCGCCGGCCCCGAGCCGCTTGGCCCGCCGCCGCGCCGTTGGAATTGGCGCGTGATGATCGTCATCTTCCTGATCGTGATTCCGCTATTCGTTGGCATTTACCTGGCATGGCTAGCCTTTACGCCGCCCGATCCGTCGGGTTATGATGCCGGTCAGGTGAAGATCGCCTGGCGCG
>CAYJNV010000252.1:0-6668 GCA_964370975.1 uncultured Caldilineaceae bacterium
CTTGACGCCCCTCATCCCCTGTGCTAGAGTTTTGCGCATCCCGGCTTCCCCATCGCTTCTCCACACGCTGGGCAATTCCTCATCCACACCACGGCCTCGCGGCCGGCTAGCAAGGACCTACCCATGCGCCCCAACGCGCTCAAAGCTCTCTGGCAGCAGGGAGGCGCCGCCCTCAATGGCTGGCTGCAGATTCCTTCCCCCTTCACCGCAGAACTCATGGCCCGTCAGGGCTTCGACAGCATCACCATCGACATGCAGCACGGCCTCATGGGGTATGAAACAGCCGTCGCCATGCTCCAGGCAATCTCCACCACGGATGCGACGCCCGTGGTGCGTGTGCCGTGGAACGACCCCGCGCAAATCATGCGCATGTGCGACGCAGGCGCGTACGCCATCATCTGCCCCATGGTCAACAGCCGCGCCGAGGCGGAGGCTTTTGTGGCGGCCTGCCGCTATCCGCCCCTGGGCATTCGCAGCTATGGCCCGGTGCGCGCCCGACTCTATGGCGGCAGCGACTATGTGGAGCACGCCAATCAACTCGTGGCTGCCATCGCCATGATCGAGACCGCCGAGGCGCTGGCCGCCGTGGAGGAGATTGCCTCGACACCCGGTTTGGATGGCCTCTACATCGGCCCGGCCGATCTGAGCATCTCGCTGGGCGGCACTGAACGCGCCGACTACACCGAGCCGATGCTCGTGGAAGCGCTGCACACCGTGCTTGCCAGTGCACAGCGTCATGGCGTGATGGCGGGTCTGCACTGCGCCACGCCTGAATACGCTCGCAAAGCCGTGGGTATGGGTTTCCAGTTTGTCTCCCCTAATGCCGACGCTTCGTATCTGGAGTCAACTGCGCGCGCCATGGTCACGCGCTTCTACGACGCTGGCTCGGCCACAGCTTGATGGAACACCCGGCGCATGAATGAACTGCCCAGCCTGACCGGCATGCTCTCGCTTGAGGAACTGGACGCGCAGGCGCGCGCCGGCGCGATTGACACGGTGCTGGTCCAGTTCACGGATCCGTACGGCCGCTTCATGGGCAAGCGCTTCGACGCCGCCTTCTTTGTGGCCGATGTCGCGCACCAGGGTACGCACGCGTGCGACTATCTCCTCACCGCCGACATGGAGATGGAGCCGGTGCCAGGCTATACCTTTGCCAACTGGGAGCGAGGCTATGGCGATGTGCATCTTGTGCCCGACCTCTCAACGCTGCGCGTGGCCGCCTGGCTCGAGCGCACGGCGCTGGTGATCTGCGACGTGGAGAAAGAGCAGAACGGGCGCGGTTCGCAGCCGGTGGCGCTTGCGCCGCGCACCCTCCTGCGCCGGCAGATTGAGGCCGCGACGGCGATGGGCTATGGCGCAATGGCCGCCTCGGAGCTTGAGTACTACATCTTCAACCAGCCCTATCGCACCGCCGACGCGCAGAATTACGCAGCGCTTGATCCGGCAGGCTGGTACATCGAGGATTACCATATGCTGCAGGGCTCGCGCACCGAGGCTTTTAACGGGGCAGTGCGCCGCTACCTCAAGGCCTCGGGTGTCCCCGTGGAGAATTCCAAGGGCGAGTGGGGGCGCGGCCAGCACGAATTGAACGTGCGCTATGCCGATGTGCTCACCATGGCCGACCGCCATGCCATCTACAAGCAATGCCTCAAGGAAGTAGCTGACCAGCAGGGCATCAGTGTCACCTTCATGGCCAAATTCGCGCCCGACGCCGCGGGCTCCAGCAGCCACATCCACCTGAGCCTATGGCAACAGGATGAGCAGGATGCGCGCAATGCCTTTGCAGGCGACGAGCTGCTTGGCCCCATTGCCTGCTCGCCCACCTTCCGCTGGTTTTTGGGTGGCTGGCTTGCCCACGTCCCCGAGTTGATGGTCTTCTACGCGCCCACCGTCAACTCGTACAAGCGCTATCAGGCGGGTTCATGGGCGCCCACGCGCATCGCGTGGAGCCACGACAACCGCACCGCGGGCTTTCGCGTGGTGGGTCATGGCCCCACCCTGCGCATTGAGTCGCGCATTCCGGGAGCCGACTGCAATCCTTATCTCGCCTACACCGCCGCGCTCGCTGCCGGGTTGGACGGCATCCGCAACCAGACTGAGCCACCGGCAATTTTTGCAGGCAATGTCTACCAGGCGCAGGCGCTGCCGCGCGTGCCGCACAATCTGCGCGACGCCACCGAGCTCTTTGCGCAGAGCGCATTCGTGCGTGGCGCGCTGGGGGATGACGTGGTCGATCACTACGCGCATTTCTATCGCAGCGAGCAGGCCAGTTTCGACGCTGCCGTCACGGATTGGGAACGCAGGCGCTACTTTGAACGGATTTAGTCGGAGCGCGTCCGTGGCGGCCCGCCCCATTATCGGCATTACGCCTGAAGAACTGGATGCACGCGGCAACATCATTCTGCCGCGCGCCTACGCCGATGCCGTGGCGCGCGCCGGTGGGCTACCGCTGATCCTGCCCATTTGGCAAGGCGCCGCCGCCGCCCTGTTGGCCCAATGTGACGGGATAGTCCTCTCCGGCGGGAGCGACGTGGACCCGGCGCACTATGGGGGTGACGCGCACCCTGCCGTTTACGGCGTCGACCGCGTGCGCGACGATGAGGAGATTGCGCTCGTCCGCCTGGCGCATGCACGCGGCATACCCACGCTCGCGATCTGCCGCGGTTTACAGGTTCTCAATGTGGCGCTTGGAGGCACGCTGCACCCCCACTTGCCCGATCTGCCCGGCGGCGATATCGCCCACCGCGCCGAGCCCTATGGCGGCGTGACGCACGCTATCGAAGTTGTGCCAGAAACGCGCCTCGCGGCAATTCTGGGAGCGCAGGGTGAGCCGCCGATTTCGTGGCATCATCAGGCGATTGACCGCGTCGCGCCCGAACTGCGCGTGGTTGCGCGTGCGTCCGATGGCTGCATCGAGGCGGTGGAATGCGCCGAACACCCCTGGCTGCTGGGCGTGCAGTGGCACCCGGAACTGAGCGCCGCCGCCGATCCTGCGCAGCAGCGCCTCTTTGATGCGTTAATCGCCGCATGCAAGCAAGTGCATGAGGCTCGAGATGGCGTAGAATCGACCAGGCACGTGTAACAGCGGCCCGGCGCGCAACTACATCGGCGCGCGTAGAGGGGGCTTCCCGGCCCTTGTCTTTTCCATGGAACGACGCGCACACGCGCGCTGCTTTCCCCCACATTGGCGGCAAAATCCGCCGCAATAAGCAACGCAGGTTCATGGAAGGAGTGGCAGGATGCGACTTGCCAACAAGGTAGCACTCATCACTGGTGGCGGTAGTGGTATCGGCCGAGAGACCTCTATCCTCTTTGCGCAGCAGGGCGCCGCAGTGGTCGTGGTCGACATCAACGATGCCGCCGGCGCCGACGTCGTTGCGACAATTCAGGCGGCGGGCGGACGGGCCACCTACGCGCACGCTGATGTTTCCAAAGCCGAGGACTGCGCCGCCATGGTGCGCATCGCCGAGGAGAACTTCGGCAAATTGAACGTGCTCTTCAACAACGCAGGCATCATGCACAGTCGCGACGATGACGCCATAAACACCGACGAAGGCGTCTGGGATATGACGATGGCGATTAACCTCAAGGGGGTCTTTCTGGGGTGCAAGTACGGCATCCCCGCGCTGCGGCGTGCGGGAGGTGGCTCCATCATCAACACGGCCTCATTTGTGGCAATCCTTGGCGCTGCCACACCGCAAGTGGCCTACACCGCCAGCAAGGGGGGCGTGCTCGCAATGACGCGCGATCTGGCCGTCACCCATGCACGCGAGAATATCCGCGTCAATGCGCTCTGCCCGGGCCCGCTGCGCACCGAGTTGCTGATGAGCTTTCTCGATACGGAAGCCAAGAAGCAGCGGCGGCTGGTGCATGTGCCCATGGGGCGCTTTGGCGAGGCCAAGGAAATTGCCAACGCCGCGCTCTACCTTGCCAGCGATGAATCTTCGTACGTGACGGGCACTGACTTCATGGTGGATGGCGGCATTACCGCTGCGTACGTCACCCCCGAGTAGACTGCGCTGGACGCAAATGACACAGAAACTCACAGATGACAACGGCAAACCGCTGTTATCCGTGAGTTTCTCTGCCATACTCCTAGAATTGTTGCGATTCCGCTCAGCCGGTGCCAAACTGGCGGTCGCCCGCGTCGCCCAGGCCAGGCCATATGAAGCCGGCGGGAAAGCCGTCTGCGCTGGTGGTTAACCGTTCGTCAATCGCGGCAATGTGGATGGCCACATCGGGATGGTGTTCGTGCAGGGCGCGTATGCCTTCGGGCGTTGCCAGCACGCCCACGAATTTGATGCGCGAGACACCCCAGCGCTTGAGCACGTCCACGGCGGCAATCGCAGAGCCGCCCGTGGCCAGCATGGGGTCTAGAATAAGGCAAAGATCCACGGTGGGCGCCACGGGGAGTTTGTTGTAATACTCTACGGGGCGCAATGTCTTCTCGTCGCGATAGAGCCCCAGGTGCCAGACTTCAGCGTGGGGCATCAACTCCCATGCGCCTTCCACCATTCCTAGCCCGGCGCGCAGAATCGGCACCAGGCCCACCTTCTCGGCCACGGTCGCGCCAACCGCCTCCGTGAGAGGCGTCTCCACACGCAGTGGCTCGATGGCAATGTCGAGCGTGGCCTCGTAGGCCAGCATGGCCGCCAATTCGCGCACAACCTCGCGGAATTTCTTCGGCTCGGTAGAGCGCTTGCGCAACAGCGTCAACTTGTGTTGGGCCAGCGGGTGGGGTGACGGGAAGGTATTCGGGAAGCTCGTCGCAGGAATGGGGGGCAATGGCTCATCCTGAATGCAATAGTCCTGGCGCGTGTGGGCGCAGGGACGGCGTGCGGAGCTATGCCGGCGCGCCTACCATTCGATTGGGCGCGCGGCGGGGCGATTGCGACGGGCCAGCCGCTCCATCTCGGATTGACAAGCGACGCACATCGACGCATCGGGCTTGATTTCGAGACGCTCGACCTCAATCGGCTTTCCGCAGCGCGTGCAGATGCCATATTTGCCCTTGTCGATTGCGCGCATCGCGGCATCGATATCGGAGAGGCGCCTGTCGAGGACGGAGATGAGCGCAGCGTTCTTCTCGCGCTCAAAAATCTCGGCGTCGCCTTCGTCAGGTTCGACGTCGACCTCTGCCTGCATCATTTCGCGCAGGTGGCGCAGTTCATCCTGCACCTGGACCTGCTCCTCTTTCAAACGCTTTGCCTCTTTGGCAACGAATTGATCACGAACTTGCTGAGCCACTCAATCCTCCTTGACGTGCGATGCTGTACGCGTGTGCATCGCGGGAGACCGACACCGCTACGTGCGCAGTGACTGTGGAGTGTACCCTCAAGTGGGCATCTTGCGCCAATAAAGATGGTGCAGGAATCCAAAAGGATACGCAAGGCGGGCCGGCAAATTGACTAACATGTGAGTGCCGCCGTTATAGCAGCATTTTCACCGCAGCGCAAGTGTTGATCCAGCACCTGCCCCTCTGGTATAATGAGCCGGCTAGAACAAACGTACCATCGCGCCGATAACGCCCAACTGGATTCCCTACCATGGCCGACGAACGCTCGCTCAACCGCCCGCCCGCAGCCCGCCCGAGCACAGACACGCCCAACGATGAGCGCGTCGTGTCGGCTGGGGAGCAGGGCAGCGAGCGCAGCGTCGATTATGCCCTGCGCCCGCAGTCGCTCGCCGAGATGCTTGGGCAGGAGAGGCTGCGCGACAAGATGCAAATCCTCGTCGACGCCGCCCGCCATCGCGGTGACACGCTGGACCACGTGCTGCTCTATGGGCCACCGGGCTTGGGGAAGACGACGCTGAGCCATATCCTCGCCCACGAGATGAATGCCAACCTCAAGGTGACGGCGGGTCCGGCTATCGAAAAAGCGGGCGACCTCGCCGCCATCCTCACCAACTTGCGCCGGGGCGACATCCTCTTCATTGACGAAATTCACCGCCTGGGGCGCGCCATAGAGGAGATACTCTATCCCGCCATGGAGGATTTTGCGCTTGACCTGGTGGTGGGCAGCGGTCCCGGCGCGCGCAACATTCGCCTCAGCCTGCCAAAATTCACGGTGGTGGGAGCAACAACACGCCTGGCGCTGCTCACCTCACCGCTGCGCGCCCGCTTCGGCGTGGTGGAGCGCTTTGACTTCTACGACACAGCAGCGCTGCAGGAGATCGTCAAACGCGCCGCGCGCATGCTCGAGCTTGAGGTTGATGTAGAGGGTGCGCTGGAAATTGCACGCCGCTCGCGCGGCACGCCGCGTATTGCCCTGCGCCTGCTGCGTCGTGTACGCGACTTCGCCCAGGTGCGCGCCGCCGGCCACGTCGACCTTGCCGTGGCGCGCGAGGCTCTGGCGCTGCTCGATATTGACTGGCTGGGTCTGGACGACCTGGACCGCCGCGTACTCGACGCGATTGTCTACAAATTCAACGGCGGCCCGGTGGGGCTCGACACTCTGGCAGCGAGCATCAGCGAGGAATCCGACACGATTATGGATGTGGTGGAGCCCTATTTGCTGCAAATGGGCTTTTTGGACCGCACGCCGCGCGGCCGCCTCGCCACACGCACCGCATACGCCCACCTGGGCGCGCCCTACCCCGACAGGCCGGACCAACCGGGGCTGTTTAGTTGATCGAGCTAACTACAGAAGATCATTGGTAAATGGTAA
>CAYJNV010000253.1:0-1081 GCA_964370975.1 uncultured Caldilineaceae bacterium
TCCCTACTCCCCACTCCCCGCCATTCTCACCTCCGCTGCGGCGCGGCGCAAACGGTCGTTGACGGCGACGCCCAGGCCGGTGGGAGGCAGGGTGCGCGCCAGCAGCAAGGCGGCGCCCAGGGCGTCGGCGGCGCGCAGGGCGGCGTAGAGGCGCGCGGCGACTTGGGCGGGCTGCGCCGCCGCGCCCAGGCGCTCAACGCCCGCGCCCATGGCAATCACCTCAGCCAGAGTAGGCAAGTCTTCGTCGTAGGCCAGCAGTAGCGGAAATCGCCCGCCGGCCAGTTCCTCGAGCGCCGCACGCTTGAGGGCAACGCTCGCCGCATCGGCGTTGCCGCACAACAGCAGCAGGCGCGTGCGCGGCGCATAGTGCCGGTCGAGCATGCCGGGCGAGGGCAGCGCGCCGTCCGCACTGCCACCTGCGCTGTGCACGTCCACGCGCCCCAGCAGCGCCTCGAGTGCCTCAAGCGTGACCCCGCCGGGCCGCAACAGCAGAGGAACGGCGCCGCTCACATCAAGTACGGTGGATTCGACGCCCAGAGGTGTGGGGCCGCCGTCGAGGATCAGGTCAATGCGTCCGGCCAGATCGTCCCACACATGGGCGGCGGTGGTGGGGCTGGTGTGGCCGAAGAGATTGGCCGATGGTGCGGCAACGGGCAGGCGCACGGCGCGCAGCAAGGCCTGGGCAACCGGGTGGCTGGGTGCGCGCAGCGCCACGGTGGGGCCACCAGCCGTAACCACGTCGGGGATGATGTCGGCACGCGGCGCAACGAGCGTGAGCGGGCCGGGCCAGAAGTGCTCGGCCAGCAGCAAGGCCGCGGGCGGCACGCGGCGCAGGAGCGCAGGCAGCGCCTCCACACCGGTGATGTGAACGATGAGCGGGTCATGCGCGGGGCGCTGCTTGGCGGCAAAGATGCGCGCCACGGCGGCAGCATCCAACGCATTGGCCCCCAACCCGTAGACGGTTTCGGTGGGAAAGGCGACGAGGCCACCGGCGCGCAAGATGGCAGCGGCCAGCGCCACAAAATAGGGCGCAGGGCCCGCACATGGGGCTCTTAGCAAAAGGGGTTTAAATGCGTTAGTA
>CAYJNV010000253.1:1091-6649 GCA_964370975.1 uncultured Caldilineaceae bacterium
GGCGCAGGCCGCTCACTGTCGACTCTGAGCAACAGGGTATGAAGTGCTTCAGTCATTTCGCTCGCACGCACGTTTTGCCGCTGCGGCTGATGCATGTTGCCAGGATGATCCGGCAGATAATGCTCCACCAGCCGTCGCGCCCAACCCTTGAACCTTGAACTCTTGAACCCCTAAACGCTTGAACTCACCGTTACTGCAGCGGCGTCGTTTGCCCCAGCGTGTCTTCAAGGCCGCCGCCAATCACCTGCAGCTTGTAGCTGGCGGGAATCTCCGTCGCGTTGAAGACGATCACTGTGTAGGGATTGCGCCCGACGGCGGTGAAGTCGGCGCGGTACTTGCCTTCATTGATGCCGCTCGCCAAACGCGTGCCCGAGGCCAGCGAGAGTTGGTCGGGCGGCGTGCCCGCAATCACGCGGCGCAGCCCGTCGGCGTCCAGCACCCAGAAGTTCACCTTGCCGTGCAGCGCCTCCACATCTTTGGGGTCCACATCCAGCAGCAGAGTCACGTTGCCGTTGCTGATATTGGGCGTCAGCCCCAGATAGTCCTGCGCATACGGTGTGTCGAGCGCCCCTTGGACGGCGGCGGGGCGCACATTTGCCAGTTCGGGCTCGCCCACGGCAATGGCAACGGGTGGCTCGGGCGTGGGTGTGGGCGAAGGCAGCGCCGCCGCGGCCAGCGCCGCCTGTTCGGCCGCCGCGCCCACGGCTTCATTGGTCTGGCCGTAGTTGTCCACCAGCAGCGCACCGCCGGCGTTGAGCGCATAGGTGGCGGGCACGCCCGACTCGTTGAAGATGACCGCCGTGTAGGCGGTGGCCCCTGTGGCCTTGAATGAGGCCAGCAGTTCACCGAAGTTGGCAAAGGGCGAGGCGAAACCCGTGGCCAGGTTGATGTCGGCGGGGGCGTCACCCGCCACCAGCCTGCGCACGCCTGCTTCATCCAGCACCCAGAAGCTCATCTTGCCGGCGAGTTCCGGGCGGTCAAGAGGCGCGTACTCCATGAGCAACCGCACCTGACCGTCCACAATTTCGGGGGAAACCAGAATGTAGTGGCGTTCGAAGCTGCCATCAAGCGAGCCACTGAGGCGGCGGCCCACGACGCTGGCCGCGCCGAGTGGCACGGGCGTGGGAACGGGCGTGGGCGTCACGATGTCGCCGGCGCGTGCCTGCACCTGGCTGGCGTTGTCAAAAAGCACCGCGTTCTGCGCCGTGAGTGTGTAGGTGACCGGCACACTGGCGCGGCTGTAGACAATGACTGTGTAGCCGCCTGCCTCTGTGGGGCGGAAGGTGGCCTGTAGGTCGTTGCGCTGTGCAGTGAGGGCAATGTCGTTGCCCGCGGCGATGTCGAGGCCGAGCGGGTCTTCGCCGGCGAGGAAGCGGCGCAGGCCATCATCCGTCAGCACCACGAAGTTGACGAGGCCAAAGACTTCTTCGGTTTGTGGATCAAAGGTGAGCGTGAGATTCACGTTCCTGTCGCGCAGCTCGGGGCGCAGGCCCAGATAGTGCGCGCTGAACTTGTTGGGCAGCGTGCCCGAGAGGCGCGTGGTGCGCAACTCGCCGCCGGCTACGGCCGACGTCACAATTGTGTCGGCGGAGATCGGCGCGGGGGTCGCCTCGGCGTCTGGGCCCGATACGACTGCCGCAGTGGGTTGCAGAGGCTGGGGCGTGGGGGTGGGGAGCTCCTGCGCCCACGCCGCGCGGCCCGCCAGCGCCAGCGCGAGGGCGCAGGCCAGCCCGGCCACGCGCAGCACGCCGCGTGCTGTTTGCGTGTGGAGGACATATTGTCGTGTCGTCAAAAATGGTGCACGCATGGGCAAAGACTCTCTCTCGTCAATGTGCCAGTGAAGGGGCGGCAATGAAGCGCTGCGACTGCGGTGCGACCGTTCACCGCCTGCGCCGCGCAGTGCGGGCGGCGTGCCGGGACGGTGCATGGACAGCGCTACGTTAGCACGTACGTGGGCAACGCGCCAAATATACTGCGCACGCGCCACGGACGGGGGGTTTGGGCCGCCTTCACCTGTCGAGTACAATGGATGGAGAGCCAAGTGCCGGCCTCTGGCGCAAGTGGCAACCTGTCCGTATGACCACGCGAGTGCGTGGCCGCGCGCGGGTGGCGCCACCTGCGTCCCCAGCCAAGCCCGCAGGTGCTTGAGGTAATGGTCTCCTCCGCTTCCCCGTCCAGCGACCTTTTCGTTCGGTTTGCCCATCTATCCATGACCCAGGCGCAGCCGCAGATTCAGATCTTCACCTTCGGCACGCTGCAGGTGGTGCGCGGCGATCATCTGGTTACCGAGAGTGACTGGCATACGCGCCAGGCGCGCCAGTTGCTCAAGATCCTGGTCACCGAACGGCCGCGCCCCGTCTCCACGGATCGTCTCATCGAAATCCTCTGGCCGCAGAGCACGCCCGACGCCGCGGCCACCACGCTGCGCAGCGCAATCAACGCCCTGCGCAACGTGCTCGAGCCAGAGCGCCCCAACCGCGCGCCCTCTCGTTACATCATGACGCAGACGCCAGGCTACGCCTTTCACATCCACCCTGAGGTCTGGCTCGATGTGGAGGTCTTTGAGCAGCGGTTGCACACGGCGCAGCATACCAGCGACCTTGTGCAGAGGCGCGGGCTGATCGAGGAGGCGGTCGCGCTCTACCAGGATGACTATCTGGTGAGCGACCCCTACGCCGACTGGGCCACCACAGAGCGCGACCGGCTGCGCGAGCGCTACTTCACCGGCTTGCTGCAACTGGCCGAAATTGAGGCGCTGGAGGGGGACTACGCCGAGGCTATCGGCGCCGCGCGTTTGATCCTGGCGCGCGATGAGGTGCGCGAGAATGCCTATCAGGCGCTCATGCGCTACCAGGCCGAGTCGGGCGACAGCGCCGGTGCACTGCTGACCTATGAGCGCTGTCGCGCGATTCTGGCCGATGAACTGGGGGCCGACCCCAGCCCGCTCACGCAGCAGTGGCATCAGCGCATTCTCAATGGCGATGTTGCCCCGCGCGCGACGGCGCTGCTGCACGCAGCCGTGCGGCGCGACACGGCGGCAGCGACTGCGATGCCGGCTGCACCGGTTGCGCCGCCGCCCGCCGTCACCCTGCCGCAGCACCTCTTCATGCCCTCGGTCGACGTGCGCCACACCGACCTGCTGGTGGGGCGCGAACAGGAAATGAACGCGCTGCGCGACTGCCTGAGCGAAGCACTGGGCGGCAGCGGTTCGCTCGTCGTGCTCGAGGGCGAAGCGGGCGTGGGCAAAACACGCCTGGCCGTGGGGGTGCTTCAGGAGGCCGCCAATGCCGGCGCCACGGTCATCAGCGCCACGTGCCAGGCCATTGAGAAGAACCTGCCTTTTGCAGCTCTGGCCGATGTGCTGGGGCGCTACCTCTACCGGGTTCCCACCGAAGCGCTGCACCTTCTGCCTACCGCCAGCCTGGCGCAAATGGCGCAGATCGTGCCCAGCCTCTACGATCGCATCCAAGGGCTGCCGCAACCCCCTCCTGAGCCGGTGCCCAGCCCTGAGGAAAACCGCCTGCGCCTGATTGACGGCATCGTCGCCTTCCTGGCCACGCTGGCGCGCCTGCGTCCCCTCGCCCTCTTCCTGGACGACCTCCACTGGGCCGACGCAGACACACTCGCGGTCGTCAGCCGCCTGACGCAGCGCCTCTCCGAACTGCCTCTCTTCCTGCTGCTTGCCTACCGCAGCGATGACCTGCCCGAGAACGAGGCGCTCGCCACCCTGCTGCACGCCATTCGTCGCCAGAACACGGGGCAACGGCTTGAGGTCAATCGCTTTGACGAAGCGCAGGTGCAACGTTATGTCGATCTGCTACTAGGGCGCGAGAATCTCTTCGGCGGTGAGCTGGCGCGTCTGCTCTATGAGCTTACGCAAGGCAACCCATTGTTCGTGGCTGAGACGGTGCGCGACCTGCAGGAGCGCCACCCCACGCTGGGCCAGCCCGCAGTGAACGGAGTTGCCCCCGAGCAGAGCCCCGAGCAAGCGCGCGGGTGGAGCAGTGACCTGCGCAGCCTGCTCACGGCGCGCCCCAACCAACGCATTCAGGAGCTGATTCAGGAGCGCATTGAACGGCTGCCCGACGAGGCGCTTTGGGTTCTGCAACTGAGCGCCGTCATCGCGCGCGACTATCGCAGCGAATTGCTCGAAACCGCTGCCACACAAGACCCCATCGACGGGCTCGAGATTCTGCTGCAGCGCAAATTTCTGATTGAACGCCCCGACCAGCGGCTCGACTTCAGTCACCAGCTTGTGCGTCAGGAAGCGTACGACAGCATGAGCGCGCTGCAACGCCGTCGCTGGCATTTGTGCGTTGCCGATGCGCTTGTGCTCCTCCATCGCGCCGACCACAACCCCGCCGAAGCGGCCTTTCACTATGGCCACGCGGGCGCGGCGGCGCAACTCCCCTACGCCCGCTATTCGGTTCACGCCGGCGAAAAACTGCTGCGCGCCTATGGCTTCCGCCAGGCGATTGAGTTCTTCGACACCGCGCTGGACACACTCGCCACCCTGATCGACGCCCCGCCTGACCTGACGGAGCGCGCCCTGCAGGGGCGCGGCCTTGCCTACGAAAGCCTCTTTGACCTGGACGGCGTCACCGATTCCTATCGCCGCCTGCTGGCATGGGCCAGCCATCAGGGCGACCGCACGCTGATCCTCAAGACGCACAGCCGCATGGCCACCGTGCTCGGCATCATGGGGCAGGACCGCGAGAGCAACGAACTGCTGCAGGAACTGATGAGCGTGATCAACGCAGCCACCAGCCCCGACGACGAGTCGCCTGCAAGCTCGCACGTCATCACCGATTTGCTCGAGCGCCGCAAGATCATGTACAGCGCCGACGACAGCGACGACGGCGCGTGGTCGCCCTACACGCCGCCGCCGCCCGTGGTCATAGAGCCGGTGCGCGATATCCTGCAGGTGCTTGAGCCGCTCCACGCCGTGCTGCCCCTCTTCGACTACGGCTGGACACTGCTGGTGCAGGGGCAACTGGGCGAGGCGACCGCATGCCTTTCGGCCGTGGTGGACCTGGCTACGGACACGGCGCAGCCTTCGATTGTGAGCACGGCGCTGCACCAACTGGCAATTACGGCGCGCATTCTGGGCGAACTGGAGCAGTCGCAGGCGCTCAACGAACAGAGCGTGGCCATCAACCGCGAGGTGCCGGGCACGGCCTCGGAACTGGCCAGCATGTGGCCGCGCATAGCGTCGGCATTGCTCTCGCTGCAGGCCGGGCGGCTCGATGAGGCCGAACGCCGGCTGCGCCGCGTCATTGACTTCCTGGGCGAGCGCGACTCGTACCGCAATTACCGCAACAGCGCCAACATCGGGCTGGGGCTGGTGGAAGTTGTGCGCGGCGACTTTGTGCAGGCGCGTCAATTACTCGAAGGCGCGCTGCTGGATCCGGTGAATCTCTACCCCTACATGCACGTGCGCGCGCTGTTGGGGCTGGCGCGCATTGCGCGCCTCGAGGGGGACCCTGGCCGCGCCGACACGCTGCTGCGTCAGGCGCTCCGTTACAGCGGCCGCCGCAGCCTGCTGGAAGAGTATATGG
>CAYJNV010000254.1:0-5607 GCA_964370975.1 uncultured Caldilineaceae bacterium
GCGGTCGTCACAATATCAAACGCATCGGAGCCGGCGCCGCTGCCATAGGTGACGACGAGGATGCGCTCGCCCGCCTGTGCCACATCCAGAATCGCGCTCAGCCCAATCAGCGCCGAGCCCGCATAGGTGTTGCCGATGTCGGCTACAAGCAGTCCCGCCTGCCACTGGCGCGCGGTGAAGCCCAGATCCTGCATCGCGCGCGTGGGGAATTTGGGGTTGGGCTGGTGGAAGACCACATGGTCGTAGTCGGTGGCGGTCGTGCCCATCGTCGCCATCATCTGCTCGGCGGCGGGCATCACATGGCCAAAGTAGCCGGGGTCGCCCGAGAAGCGCTCGGCATGGCTGGGGTAGTGGGTGGACTGCCGCCGCCAGAAGTCGGTCGTGTCGGAGACGTAGCTGAGCGATCGGGTGATGACGGCCAGCGCCTCTGCGGCGGGCCCAAGCAGATATGCCGCGCCGCCCGCGCCCGCGGTGTACTCGAGCGCGTCGCCGGGCCTTCCCTGTGCGGTGTCCATGCCTATGCTCAACACATAGGCCGCCATGCCGCTGCCCACCAGGCCGATGCCCGCCTGTATCGCCTCGGAGCCGGCCTTGCAGGCGAATTGCCAGTCGGCAGCCAGCGTGCTGGGGGTCGCGCCAATCGCCTCGGCCACAATGGTGCCCGTTGGCTTCACCGCATAAGGGTGGCTCTCGCTGCCCACCCAGACGGCGGCAATCCGGCGCGGGTCGATATGGGCGCGGGCAAGCGCGTTGCGCGCCGCCTCCACGCTCATGGTGGCGGTGTCCTCATCCAGCCCCGGCACGGCTTTTTCGCGCACGGGGCTCTTGGCGTTGCCCTCCGTCCACACGCGGCTGATCTCGCTCCCGGGCAGGCGATAGCGGGGCACATAGGCGCCGTAGCCCACAATCCCCACGGGGTTGGCCGGTGGCTGCAACATGGTTACTTTCCCTCACCTTCTTGATCTTCTGAAGCGGCGGCGCTCTCTGCCGCCACTAAAGTGCGTGCATATTCGAGGCGAATTAGCCCGTCCTGCACCAGGCGCGCGGCAATACGGTCGACCTGGGCCCCGTGTGCGCCGGCAGCAAGCGCAATCTGGCGCGCGTGCAGGCTCATGTGGCCACGTTGAATACCTTCGGTGGCCAATGCGCGCAGCGCCGCCAGGTTCTGCGCCAACCCCACCGCGGCGAGAATCTCTGCAAGCTGGCGGGCGTCGGCTACACCCAGCACCTTGAGTGCCACTTGCGCCATGGGCAGCGCGCGTGTGGCTCCGCCCACAATGCCCACTGCCAGCGGCAGTTCCAGCCGACCATAGAGAGCAGGCATGGGTACATTCTGCCATGCCGCGTCCTTCGCTGTCTGTACGATCTTCTCCCCTCGCAGGGTTGCAGAGGGGTCGGCGGTAAGGTTGTGCACCACGCGCCATTCGGTAAGGGCGCGGTATTGGCCATCGCGCGCCGCCCAGGCGTGAGCGCCCGCCTCGAGTGCGCGCCAGTCGTTGCCCGTGGCCATGGCGACACCGTCTATCCCGTTAAAGATGCCCTTGTTGTGCGTGGCGGCGCGATAGGGGTCCGCCACGGCAAAGGCGTTGGCGTGGGCAATGTTGGCAATCACCTCATCACCGGCAAAGTGCTCGGTGCTGAAGGCTTCAGCGGGAATGAGCACCTCGGCCCAGGCGCGACGCTCGCTGCTGTAGTTGCTCAGGATGCGCAGCAGCGCGCGCCCCCCGCTCAACGTCTCAAGCACCGGGGCAATCGCTTCAGCGGCGGTGTTGACGGCGTTGGCCCCCATGGCGTCGCGCACATCCACCAGCAGGTGCACAATCAGCATCGGGCCGGTGGGCGTTTCGGGCAGGGGGCGCACGAGGATGGCACGCGGCCCGCCCCCCAGCCGCTTGATGGTTGGGCTGGTGTCGGCGAGTTTGAGCAGATCGTCTTCTGCGGCAAGGATGCGTGCGCCGGCTGCCTGGGGGTCGGGGACGTCGAGGAGTTGCACCTGGGCGATCATCACGGGGTCGCTGCTGCCGGCGAAAAAGCCGCCGCCCTGGCGCGCCAGCCTTGCCGCAAAGCTCATCGCCGCGACGACTGAGGGTTCTTCGATCACCACGGGTACGAGGTGATCCACCCCATTTACCTTGAAGTTGGTGGCAATGCCCAGTGGCAGGCAGAAGCGGCCTACCACGTTCTCAATCATCTTGTCACCCAGCGCCAGGCTGAGGCCATCGCGCAGGAGCGCAATCTCGTCGGCGCCGAGCGCGGCCCACGCGGCCAGCAGGGCCACGCGCTCTTCAACACTCTTTTGATAAAAACCGCTCAGGCGGCTGCTTGGGGTCATCTGCGTGTAGTCAACAAGTTCGTGCTTGAGGGCGAGTCACGAGCCGAAAGCGAGGATCGCGCGGCTCACGGGTACGTTGAGCAACTGGGGCGCGAGCGCAAGACCTAAGGAAAGCAGCAGTACACCCAGGGCCATAACCACGCTGAAGGTCTGCTCGCGCGGCAGGAAGCGATTGGTCAGCGGCCCGTAGAGCATGCGCGCCATACGGATGAGCGCAAAGACGGCGGCGCTGGAGGCGATCAGCACGGCCACGGCCGAGCGCCAATCCGAGGCGGCAATAATTTGCAGGGCAGCCCAATGGCCCGAGAAGCCGGCGCTGAGTGGGAAGCCGACGAGCCCCAGGCCGCCCAACAGGTAGGCCGCCGAGTTCCACGGCAGGCGTACGCCCGCGCCCCGCAACTCTTCGGCCTCGACGCTGCCCACATAATACTCCAGTGCCGTAAGGCCCGTGGCTGCCGCCATCATGCTTACGCTGCGCAGCACGAAGAGAAATGCCACCAGCGACCAGGTGCGGATGCCCGGCACGGAGAGGAGCAGGATGATGATGCCCCAATCATGGAGCGCAAGATAGCCCCAGAGACGGCCGGGCTGGTGCGCGCCAATCGCCGCCACCCCTGCCCAAATTGCCGTGACCAGACCGGCCCACGCAAACCAGATGTTGAGCGGCGCCAGCGTCTCCATAAAGGGGTAGTGGATGACCACCTGCGAAATCAGGAAGACCAGCGCCATCTGGTAGAGAAGCGTGAAGAGGGCAGTTGCGAGGGGCGGCGCGCTTTCAGCCGTCGCCGGGGCCACGCTGTGGAGCGGAACCGGCGCCATGAGCAACAGCAGCCCGAAGGTGAGAAGTGCGGCGGCAGTGCGCAGGGGCGCGACGTCTTCGGGGGTGAGCGCGGCTTGCTGCAGGTAATAGTGCGCAACCATGAAGAGCGGAAACGCAAGCACGGGCGCCACCATCCAGCGCAGCGGGCCGGCAGCATGCACCGGTCGACCGGCTTGCAGCGCGACCGCCGAGAGCGCGCTCAGGATGATTAACCCGAGCGGCAGCATGAGCGTCACATCTACGGGCGCGTTGGTGACAAGGTACCAGATCGTGTAGCCGGCCAGCAGCGCCAGTGTCATGGGGACAAAGCTGCTGCCCTGGGGAAAACGTGCTGCCAGCAAGAGCGCCACCGTGGCGATGAGGAAGACGAGCACCATCGCAGGCAGCGCCGTAGCGTGGAGTTGCAGTGTAAAGCCGAACCGCTCGACAGACTGACTGGTGGAGAGGAGTGTGCCTGCGTCACTCACGCCGGCGGCAAGCTGTGCCACATCCAGCCGCCAGAGCAGCAGCGCAAAGACGCCGGTGATGACGCCCGCCCCCAGCGCGGTGTAGCGCTGCCAATCGCGCAGCACATACGTAATCGCGGCCGCAAGAATCAGGACGACAAGCAGAATTGCCGGGGCATTCACGGCCAGAAGCAGTTCGCCGTTCATGCGTCGCCCTGCTTGGGGGGCAGAAGGTCGGGCGCGGCGGTAATGGGCGCTTGCTGGCCGGCAGACGCCACGGCGTCCACGACCTGCGTGGCGTCGCGCGCCGGTTTGCGCGTCAATGGAGATGCGACAGGGGCAACGGGGCGGACATCGGCGATGGTAACCGCCGCCCGTATGCGGGCAGTCTGTTCAAGCTGAGGCAGCCGCTCGGCCAGAATCAGGTAACTGCATGTAAACGCCAGGGCAAGCTCCACCAGGCCGATCACGACCATCACCTCGGCCACTGGCACGTAGATTGCGGCAACGGCATAGCCGAGCACGCACCAGAGCAGCAGCGCAACTGCGGTGAAGAGCGCGTTGTCGCCAAGCCCCAGCATGAGCAGCGCGATCAAGCCGAGCCAGGCAAAGAGACGTGCGATGGCTGGCGAGACCTCGGGCAGGACGAAGCGCAGGTCAAGCGACATAAGCGCCGCGGCGAGCAGACCGAGCACAAGCAGCCGGAAGAACCAGCCGCCGCTTTGTCGCCCGCCACGTCCCAACTGCACCTGCATTCCCGAGGTCGCCAGCATCACGCAAGCAAGGCCAATGATAAAGATCTGCACCAGCATCATCTGCACCGGGGCATTTTCGACGCCCACGGCCAGTGCAGCCACGCCCAACTGCACAACGAAGAGAATGGCCAGCCCCACGCGCCAATCCCACAGCAGCACAATCAGCGCGGCCAGTGCCCCGAGCAGGAGAACGCCATTTCCAGTTGCGAAGAACGATAGCGGGCCCATTGTTGTGTGCCAGTGCCTCTAGAGATTTCGGACAAACCATGACTGATTGACTGATCATTGATCACTGATGATTGGTGCATTGCAGCGTCGCGCCAATTATCAATCATCAGTTATCAATGATCAGTCAATCAGTTACCAGTTACCTATGACTGTTCTCCCCTACGCGATCAACAGATACGCCAGCAGCACAAACGCCAGCATCCAGCCCATGTAGCCGGCGCCCTCAATGACGCTGAAGCCCGCACCCCACCGTGACGATAGCTGCCCCAGGCTCCAGCTTGTACCCTGGTAGAACCAGTCCAGGCGCAGGAGCGAGCCAAGCCTGCCCAGCGCAGCCTGCACGCGCGCGGGGATGTGGGGCGAAACGTAAACCAGCGCCATACCAATGCCCAGCGACACAAGCAGCGGGATCCATACGGGCAACTCGGCCACTACGCTGGGCGGCGAGCCAAGTTGCGGAGGAATCGCGCCGGGAATGTTGGCGATTGCACTGAGGACGCCGGGCAGAAATCCGGCCAGCGCAAGCGGGATGGCCAGCGCGACGGCCCCAACCAGCAGGCGCAGCACAGAAGTGGGTGAAAGCTGCATGCTGGGCTGTTCGCCCTGTCCCCAACTGCGCAGCAGCGCCGCGACGAGAAAACCCTGCGCCACAACATAAATGAAGAAGTAGAAGGAGGAGAGCGCACCTCCACCCAGCAGCGAGGCGAACGACGGCTGCATGAGAAAGCCGGGTGTGAAGGGCGCGCCGGCCAGCGCCAGTGCGCCGACGCTAACAGGCAGTTGCCAGCCCCACCCTTGCCAAATCTGCCGCCCCACCAGCCATAGCGAGCCACCGAGCACGAAGGTGGTCGCCGGCCAGAGCATAGCCGCAGGATTGGTGTGGTTGTAGAAGAGCGCCGCTGCCAGCAAACACTGGCCCGCCGCCGCCACGAAAACAAATGTTGTGTGGCTCACCGTGTCGCGTGTAACGAACGCGGCAAAGGCCGCGATCAGCGCGATGTCGGTCGTGGAGGAGCGTCGCCGCGA
>CAYJNV010000254.1:5617-6581 GCA_964370975.1 uncultured Caldilineaceae bacterium
ACTCCGCGCTCTGCAAAATAGATGCGCCGCCCAGGCTGATAACCCAGCCCACAAGCCACATGCCCGAAAGCACGGGCGCGACGTGGTCCAGCAGCCGTTCGGCAATGTTGATGGCTTCGCCCTTGTCGGGAAGCAGCCAGAAGTGCAAGGGGTAGATGCCGGTGCGCAACAGCGCCGCGGCCATCAGCAGCATCAACGTCTCGTAGGGAAGCGTACCGCCCTGAAGCGGCTGGCTCGGCCCTGTGGGGCCGGCGGGCAGCAGCGCAATCATCAACAGCACGGCGCCCAGCAGGCTGAGGCCGCGCGTCTGCGAGTACCAGCGCTCGGTCTCGCCGGTTGTGGGCAGCACGCCAGGGCGCGCAACACCGCGCACAAGAATGGCAATATCCAGCAGCACCCAGGTGAAGACAACGGTGAGGAGGTTGCCGCTGCTCACAAAGAGCACGGCCGCCGCGGCAATCGCCATATTGACCGCCAGGCCGATGCGCTGCTGATAGGCGGTGCGCTCGTCGTCGGCCATGTCGAGCAGGATGCCGAGGCCCCCCAGCAAGAGCATGAGCCCGGTCACGTACCAGTTCCAGCCGTCGCCCAGCCACTCGAGATTTGCGCCGGCCTGAAAGAGGGGCTGCCATGACCGGCTGAAGACTGGAACGACCTGCTGGAAGCGCAGATCGACCCAGATCATGCCGGCGATGGCGACGAAGAGCAGCGCCAACCCGGTTAGCAGCGCGGGCCGACGCAGCCAGCGCCCGAAGAGAGCCACCAGCAGGGCGCCACATGTGAGCGTCAGCGACGGCCCAATGGGCGATCGCAAAATGTCGATGAGTGCCATCACAACGCGCGAGTTTAGCACAGCGGTCGCGCAGCGCCCAAACCTCATGACGCAGCGCCCATCGCTGCGCAGGAGACGCAGCGCAGCGCCCATCGCTGCCAAGAGATGCGGTCCCATTGCCAGCCGCGTCCC
>CAYJNV010000255.1:0-6559 GCA_964370975.1 uncultured Caldilineaceae bacterium
GCAACGGGTTGTACATGATTTCGGTGAGCAGCAGGTCCTGCATCACAGGCGTGGACGGGGCGGTGGCCGCAAACTGCAGCGGGTTGGACCAGTGGCTCCAGCGCCCCGTGTTGTCCATCATGCGCACGCGTGCGCGATAGGTGCGCCCCGGCTGGACAACGCCTGCGGGTGGCGCCACCGTATTCTGGTAGATGGGCTGCACGCCGCTTTCCCAAGTCGCATTGATCTCATAGAGGCGCGGGCTGCTGCCCGGCGTCACGTCGGCAATGCGCCACTCCATCGCGGCAAAGGTGCCTGCACCCTGGGGATCGCTGAACGGGCTGGCGGAGAAGCGAATCTGATCGGCAGCGAAGCTGCCCGCGTTTGCAATCGCGGGCGTGGCAGGGATGGCAGCGTCGGCAAGTAGATTCGCATCAATCCAGTCAAAGCGCTGGTTGGCGTAGACCTTCATTCCCCACACCATGCCGCGGAAGGTGCCGTCCGTGGAGCAGTCCGTCCCCGGTATGCCCACGGCGCACTTGTAGAAAGCCCCCCGCGCACTCTTGTCCGTGTCGACGTATGGTTGCGGCGCGTCCGGGTTGCCCCAGCGCGCATCGTAGATTGGGTTGAAGTCCCACTTGAAGCGGTCGGCAGCCACAATGGAGTGAAACTGCGAGGCGGTGCTTGCAGGCGTGTCGATCAATGCCGCCTGCTCGTCGAGCATGGGCGATAGCTGCTCGTTGTTGAGGAGGAGGTCGCGCAGCTCGCGCATGCGCCCCTGGAACTCAACGTTGAAGGGGCCGCTGTAGGGTGTGAATGTCTCAGCTATGGGGTCGTAGCAGCGCCCCAGCGCCTTGCAGGCCCATGGTTCCTGGCCCGTGCCAAAATAGCGCCTCGTGTCGTGCCAGGTCAGGTCCAAATCCCACGGATAGATGGCCCACTTTCTGGTTTCGGGGTTGTTGTAGAACATGTAGTTCTTCCCCTCACCCATATCGTAGTGGTGCACAAACTCAACAATCGCGCGGAAGGAGTAGTAGTTCTCCAGATCGACGTTGCTGCGCCACCAGGTGGCGGCGCTTTGGCTCGACTGCTGCGCGTAATAGGAGAGCACGCCGAGGTCCGAATTGTTGCTAGGACCGTTACGGCCCAGATTGTTCAAGGTGCCCTCGTAGTAGTTCACACCGGGCGAAGGCGCAGTGCTCTCAATCTTGTAGAGGTTGCCGTCGGGAAGGCCGTGTTCTTCAAGGAACTGTTCGTCAGGGTTCTCGATGCTCAGGTAGAGCCCCCAAAAGTCGCCCTCGTACTGGTTGTTGCCATACTCGCTTGCGCCGGTAATCACCCGGTAGTGCACAAAATTCGTATCGCTTGCGGGCACGCCGGCCAGTTCGAAGAGCTTGTAGCTCATCGACTCGAACATGCCCAGTTCGCCGCGCCGGTCGCGATCGATATGGCCTAGCTCACCGCGCAAGTTGAGGTTGTCGCGCAGCACAGCGTAGGGTTTGCCGTACTCGTCGTAGGCCTGAAAGCGATGGCCCGCAAGGAAGTCGAAGCGCCAGTTGGTCTTGCCCGTGGCAAAGCGACGCAAGGCGCCAGTTGGGCGGAAGCGCACATGGTCATACACGACGCCATTGTAGACAAAGGTGCCGCGCCACTTGTAGTCGTTGCCCATGTAGGGCTGCTGCTGAGATGGCGGCATGTGCATCGTGTCGGTCACATCGCCATTTTTGGCAATGAAGAAGTAGACCGGCAGCGCCCGCATGGTGTTGAAGTTGAAGCCGACTGACGGGCTGTTGGGGTCACCCGGCCTGAGCGCCGCCGCCCACCATGCGGGCAGCGCACCATAGACAAAGTAGGCGAAGTTGGGCTGCGGGTCTTCGGGGTAAGGCAGGCCTACGCTGCGCTCGCCGGCGTCGGCCACCTGGACGCGATAGCGCACGATGGTGCGCGCCGGCTGGGGCGGCAATTGCGCCTTGTAGAGCAGGCCACCCTCGACGGGCCCCGCCGTAGCCATCGCCGTAGTCGTCCACTGCGTGCTGTACGCGCCATCACTCAGGGCAATGTATGCGCCGGGGGCAACCACCTGATAGGAGAGCGTGACCGTGCCGATGCCGTCCGTGTCGGTGACGACAACGCTCACCGTCGGCGCCTCGCCTGGCTTGGGCTGCTGCGGTGTGTGCGTTACGGACTGGACGAAAGGGGGTGGGTTGTCCACGCGACCGGCGTTGGGGGAAGCGGGCGTGGTGGGCTGTGCGCGCCACGCGCCGGGCAATTCATTGTTCAGCGCCGGATTGATCAACTGGATGGAGTGGCCGTCGTTTGCCCCCGCCACCGGCCACGGAAAGCCGTAGCCGTAGTCGACGCTGTCTACGCGCGTCGTCACCTCGTTGCGCAGGACGATCTCCTCGCCCTCAATCGAGAGGTTATTGCTGAAGGGGCCGTAAACCAGCGCCGCGACCGTGCCATAGCGAGCACGCAACGCGGCCGGATTCTCCGCCACCACCACGTACCCCTGCGCAGGAATCACCGCGCTGCCGGGGAATGAGAAATCCACGGCGCCGCTCAGCGTCCAGAAGGCCAGGCTGACTGCCTTGGCGGTGGGGTTGTAGAGCTCAATGAACTCGTGGCGGTCTGTGTCCAGTGGCGGCTTGGCGTAGATTTCGGTGATGACGATGGGCGGCGGCGGCGGGTCGGCCGCGGGTACAACGTCGTAGGTCACCGAGACGTCACCCGCGGATACTGTGCCTGCGGTGGGGTCCGCCGGCAGGGGATCCGCGGGCAGCGGCTCCTGCGCGCGCGCCGAAGCAGGCTGCAGCAGCAGCGCCACCGCCAGCAGCGTGTGGATGAGTGCAATGGAGATGCGTCGAAAACGCGCCTGAACGGGGCGGGCGGGTTTGTGGGAAGCGGGCCGCAACCCACGAGCGCGCGGCGGCGCGAAAGGTGTTATGTGCAACGTGGGTGGGTGCAGTCAAAGACGGGTATGCGTACCGGTTATCGCGCATGAAGGCGCCCGCCACATCGCCTCTGCTGCGCGCCAACATACCCGAAAATGGCGGTTCGCGCAACCAGACCGGTCACGCGTAACGGAAGAGTACCCCGCCTTAGCGAGATGCCAGGGCGTTGTGGTCAACGGCGCCGCGCCCGCCCGTCGTCTCCACCGGCAAGGTAGAGCTACCGTCAGGCTGACTTCCTTCGGGGTACAAAAATACGCTCACCTCGCCGGAAGGCTCAAGGTATGCGCGCTCGATGCCACCCGTGCTGCGCAATCCCTGCACCCGCAGCGCCATCAGAAACTCCTCGTCGGACATGTGCTCTCTGTCCAGCATCTCATTCAGCACGCGCCCCTGGCTTACCACCAGCGTCGGATCGGTATTGACGAAGCTCCCCAACCGTGGCAACCGGCGCACGACGATTGCCAGAACGCGATCCAGCCCAATGACGACTGTAATGACGACCATGCCATGCAACAGGGGCACCGAGGCGTAAACTGTGGGGTCGCCCGCAGCGGTCGCGATCATGATGACGACGATCCACTCAAAGGGCGTGAGGTTGGACATGCCGCGCTTGCCAACGATGCGCGCGGCCAGCAAGGCGTACATGTACATGAAGAGGGTGCGAAACGCCACCTCTGCCAGATAGAGCAGAGGTGTGTCGCCGACAAACATGCGCTGCCAGTCAAAGGGGGTAATGCCGCTTTCCATAGGGCCGTCTCCTGTCGCGTGTACACGGAACCGTTGTGCACACTCCTAACGCATGCAACGCAAGCGCGGCTCCACCCAAACAGAGAGCTGCAGCTCCTCCGCCTAGGGCTCTTCCATATGCACATCCGCCAGCGGCAGCGCAAAGAAGCGCGCAATGCCTTCGGCGTGGCGCGGGATGCGCTCGCGCACAACCCTGGACAATGGCTTGAACGGGCTTACGGTAATCAGCAGTCCGGCCGGCACACGGTCATAGCGCCAGGTGGCCACCGCTTTGCCGCGGTGGAGCACCACGCCCTCAACGTGACCGGCGGGCCGCGCCACGCGCTTGTGATATTCCTCATCCACCACCCAACTGCGCGAGCGGTGGGCAAGCAGCAATGGGTCAAAGCGGTAGAGCATGCGCACGGGCAGGCCGTCGGCCGCCTTGGGGATGGCCGCCAGCGCCTCGAAGGCGGGAAGGTCATCGGCAAGCACGAGCGCTTCCTCACCATTCACGAGTACGGGCAAAACCTCTGCGCCCAGCGCGTCCAGCCACACACGCACAGGCCCCACGTATTCACCGCGCCAGTAGCCGAGGTCACTGGCTGTGGCCGGGCCGTAGGCATGCAGATAGCGGCGGGCCAGTTCCAGGTTGGCCGCCATTGGGTCCGGCGGATTCCACTCCAGTTCGGGCAGCCAGCGCTCGCGGTGCGCAAAGTGCCCCTCACCGCCAATGCGCTCGGCGTGGCAAGCGTAACCCAGCCGCACCACGTCGGCAAAGATGCCGCCCCAGCCTGAGTAGAAGTCGTCATGCAGTTCGAGTTCGAGCGCGCGCAGCCCTGTGCGCCCCATGCTGTCGCGCGTGCGCAGCGCTTCGGCAACGGCCTCCACCTTGTGGCGATAGTCGGCGTCCAGCGCACCATGCACACCCTGCGCCGCCCGGCGCTCCCACCACGTCTGGTTGACGGCACGCGCGCCGTGAATGAGCGGCCATTCGGCGCTGGGGTAGAGGTGCAGCGTGCCCCGCTGCCCCCACAGCTTGACGAGCGTGCGCCGTGCGAAGATGGCCTCTTCAAAACGCGCATTGTCCAGCTTGCGCGTGCGGTTCCAGAGCGCTAGCCCGGCAGCGGGCAGAATCTGTGCCTGCACACCCACCAGCGCCGATGCGGCTGCTTCAGAGTTGTCAAATGGCGTCAGCAGGCCCGACCGCTCCATGCGGTAGCGGCGCACCTGATCGAGCGTGAGTGCAAGTGGGACAGGCGGCATCATTCCTCCAATGGGGCATGGCGCAAATGGGGGATCGAGCGTAAAATCAATGCTTGTATTCTACGAACACTTGTGCTAAACTGCAAACTCCCCACGGGCACGACATCTTGATGGCAGCGCAAGCTACGAAAGGATTCTGCAATGGCCGACGTTCAGCAGAGTGCAACAACAGCCGCGCCGGGACCGGGTGATGTCCTGGTGATGGTGGGCACGCGCAAGGGCACTTTCCTATTCTGGAGCAATGAGGAGCGGCGCACCTGGCAGCGTTCCGAGCACCACCTGGGCTGGAGCACCCGCGCCATGAGCTACGACCCCCGCGCCAACACACTCTATGCTGCTGTCAGCAGCGATGTCTTCGGTGGGCTGGTGCAGCGCTCGCGCGACGGCGGCCTCACCTGGGAGCACTTCAACGAGGGGCTGGACTTCCCCGCCGATGAAGAACGGCGCGTGCGCGAAATCTGGCAGGTGCAGCCGGGCCATGCCCAGCGCCCCGGCGAGGTGTGGGCAGGTACAGGCCAGGCTGGTCTCTTTCGCTCCAGTGACGATGGCGCACACTGGCAGGGTGTCGACGGCCTCAACAGCCGCATTGCCACCGACAACTGGATGCCGGGCGGCGGCGGCCTCATTCTCCATACAATCATCGTGGATCCCACCGACCCCAACCGTATCTACACCGCCATTTCGGCGGGGGGCGCCTATCGCTCTGATGACGGCGGCGATTCATGGCAGCCCATCAACAAGGGCGTGCGCGCCGACTTCATGCCCGAGCCTAACCCGGAAACCGGCCACTGCGTGCACAAGATGGTGCTCCACCCGGCCCGCCCCGAAGTCCTCTTTCAGCAGAACCACATGGGCTTCTACCGCAGCGACAACCGCGGCGACACATGGACCGACATCTCGGCTGGGCTGCCCTCGCGCTTCGGCTTCCCAACGGCGCTGCACGCCCAGGACCCCTCGACCGTCTATGCCGTGCCGCTTGTGGCCGACGAGCGCCGCTTTATGCCCGATGGGCAGATGGCTGTCTGGCGCACGCGTGATGACGGCGCGCATTGGCAACAGCTTACCAACGGCCTGCCGGACGGCGCATGGCTCAATGTCCTGCGCGACGCCCTCGCCACAGATCCTTGCGACCCCTGCGGCGTCTACGTGGGCACAACCGGCGGTCATCTCTTCTACAGCCGCGACGAGGGTGACTCGTGGCAAAGCCTCACCGACTACCTGCCACCCGTCCAATCCGTTGCCGTTGCGCGCGTAGCGGCAGGCTGAGGGCGCGCCATGAGCGACGCGGCAACGTTCGTCCACGTGCGCATCCCAGCGCAAATCCGCCGCCTCTACGGCGCGGCGGCGCATGAGCGCGTCAACGCCGCCACCGTGCGCGACGTCGTGCAGGCGCTGGATGCGCGCTATCCCGGCATGGGTGAGCGGCTTGCAGAGCCGGGGGGACAAATGCGGCGCTGGGTCAATATTTACGTCGATGGCGAGGACATACGTAATCAGGCTGCGCTGGAAACACCCTTGCGCGCGGGCTGCGAGGTGATCATCGTGCCCAGCATTGCCGGCGGCCAACTATAACTTCGACGCAAAGGCGCAGAGACGCAAAGGAACGCAAAGAAATACAACAGCAAGGAAGAACAAGA
>CAYJNV010000256.1:0-4876 GCA_964370975.1 uncultured Caldilineaceae bacterium
ACGTCTGCACGTTGCCCTCACCAAAAGCCAGACTCACAAGGCAGGCAATGAAGCTCCCTCCTTCGATGGCCTCGCCGTCATGCGATACGCTGCTGGCGCGCGCGGCGAGGTCGGCGGCGCGCGCGGGGTTATTGGGGGCCACCAGCCCCCAGATGTCGGAAAAGATCTGGCCGCCGATCTGCTCTGCCAGGGCCTTGCCGTTGAGGGCGATGGAGCCGCTGCGCGGAGCCGGCACGCCGCCGGCCAGATTCAGGTAGGCGGTGTGTTCGGTAGAAACGCCGTAGCCGCCCCACCAGAAGGTGCCGCGCTGGTCGCCCACATAGTTGAGCACGGTCTGTCCGATTTGCTCGGCGGTGACAGCGGGGCCGTAATCCTCCAGCGCGCGAATCAATACCAACGGAAAGGCCGTGTCGTCATCGGGCTTGAAGAGCTTGCCCGCGGGCAGGGGCAGAAAGTCCGTAATCTCGCCCAGCGTGTCGGCAATTTCGGCGCAGCTCCAGTTCTCTACGGGTGCGCCCAAACGCACGCCAATACATTTGCCAAGCCAGCCGGCATAGACTCGGTCGCGATAGTCGGGTGGAAGCAGCGTTGTCACAGAGAAGCCCCCTGCAATTGCGAAGTGCGTTGTGCGAGCGCGTGTGCTGCATCATCGAGGCGCACGCCTGCGAGGAAGGGGAGCGCCAAGCCGCGCACCTCGTTGAGGCTGGCACGCCACAGGGGCGAGACGGCGGCCGGCCCGCGCCATGCGCCGCAGAGTGCACCCACGAGCGCGGGCAGCGAGTCCGCCGCCTTGGGAATGGCGTTGGCCACGGCCACGGCGCGGTTGATATCGCCCTCGCAGTGTTCCACAATCGCCAGCGCCGCGGGCACGGTTTCGGGCGCGGCATTGCCATACGAGTAGACGGTGTTGATGATCTCGCGACCCAGGAGCAGCGCCAGGTCGGGGTCGCATGTGGTCTGCGCGGCGATGGCGCGTGCCCGTTCATCGTTGTGGGCGCCCCAGCTTGACGGCGAGAAGTACGTGCGCGCCGCCGTCATGGCAGCCTCCAGGTCGCCGCCGCCTGCCAGCAGTGATGCCGCTGCAGCAACGGCCTGCGCGGCGTAGATTCCCTCCTCGGCGTGGGTAATCTGGGCGTCAAGCGCCGCAACGGCGGCGGCGCGGGCGAAGTCACCCGGCGCATAGAGGCCGCAGATCACCCCGCGCGCCGCCGCCGAGTCGCTGTAGTGTTGCGGATTGTCGTTGCCCGAGGCGGGTGGTCGCAGCCCCGCAGCGAGGTTGCGCAGCGCCGCACGCTCGGCAAAACCGCAACGCACGCTCGCGGCCACGGGCAGCGCACGCTCGAGCCAGGGGGCAAGCAACGTGTCAACCACGGGCGCATCGCCGCCTTCAACCAGCGCAAAGAGAGTGAGCAGCGCAAACTCCGTGTCGTCCGTGGGGCAGGGCTCAAGGATTGCCGCGGGCAGCCGGTGGGTGAAGGGCAGCATGAGCGTGAGCACACCGGCGCGGCCCGTTTCGCCATTGGTGCGCCAAAGGAAATCGCGCCGCTTCTGTGGCACGCGCGCATCGTGCAGGCGGTGGAAGAGCGCGGGGAAGCCAATCGCATCGCCATAGGCCAGCCCCAGCAAGGCGCCGTAGATGTGGTCAAAGTGGTTCATGATGGCCGTCCTTCGGCAATGGCGCGATCGACGAGTGCGTTGCCAATTGCGGCAATCTCCTGCCCTGCCACATAGCCGATACAAGCGCCGGTGGAGGTGTGCACGCGCGCGCGCCACGCGGCAGGAATGGCGTCGTCGCCGCCATAGGCCCCGGCCAGGCTGCCCACAATTGCGCCGATGGTGTCGGCGTCGCGCCCGAAGCGAATGCCGTAAGGCACCGCCTGGGCAAAGTGCCCTTTGTTCACCAGGAAGGCGGCAAAGGCAAGGGGTACGGCTTCCGTGGCCAGGTCGGCCCAGGGCCAGAATTCCAGCACCAGCGCCTCCGCAATGGCATCGACGTCCGTTGCCTGGTTGGTCGCCGCAGCGGCTGCGGCGCGTGCGTGTTCGAGCGCGCGGCGCGTCCAACTGTCGGCGGGGGGTGCGGCCAGGGCGGCGTCCATCATCGCATCGGGGTCGGCCCCGACCATGGCCACACTGATGGCGGCGGCGACTGCCTGCGCCGTGTAGATGCCATCGCGTGCGTTGGAGATGCCGCCCAGACGCGCTGCCAGATCGGCGGCCAGCACTGGGTCGCCTGCGGCCAGGATGCCCGCGCTGCCGATGGCCATCGCTACGCCGTCGCTCCACATTTGGTGGCCAAACGCGCCCGAGTGGGGCGTATGCAGCCCGGCAACCAGATTGCGTGTGGAGACGACATCGCTGAAGCCGCCGGGGCGGTAAGGACGGCCGGGCGCCAGCAACTTGTCGCGCCACTCGGCTTCCACCTGCGCGGGTGACACGCCGCTGCCGTGGGCAAGCAGAATGGCCGCGTTGAAGAGGGTGAAGTCGGTGTCATCGGTGCCCACGGAGGCGTCGCTCACGAAGCCATCGAGTGTGCCATAGAGATCACGAATCGCGGCGGCGCTGCGCCCTTCGCAAGGCGCGCCCATGGCATCGCCAATCGCCGCGCCTACCAGCGCGCCGCGCGCGCGGCGCTGCAAATCTGCACGGTCAACAATTGCTCTTATCGTCATGTGTTAGCCTTTGATTCCGACCGACGCGATGCCGCCGATCAACTGCCGCTGCGCCACAAAATAGAGGATAAGCACCGGCACAATCGAGACGAGTGTGGCCGCCATAAATAGATTCCACTCCACGCTGTAGCGCCCGCGGAAGAAGGAGAGCCCCACCTGGATGGGGAATTTCTCAAAGCTGTTGAGAAAGATCAACGGCATGAGAAAGTCGTTCCACGTCCACCAGAAGGTGTAGACGACGACGATTGCCAACGGCGGCTTGCAGAGCGGCAGGAGGATGCGATAGAGAATTGTCCACGTGCCCGCCCCGTCCATGCGCGCCGCCTCGTCCAGGTCGCGCGGCAGCGTGCGAATGTACTGCGCCAGCAGAAAGACGAAAAAGGCTGAGGCGGTGAACGCGGGCACAATCAACGGCAGGTACGTGTCGATCCATCCCAGGCGACTGTAAAGAGTGAAGAGCGGAATCAGCCGGCTGTGCACAGGAATCATCATTGTGCCCAGCATGACCAGGAAGAGGAATTGACGCCCCGGAAAGCGCAGACGCGCAAAGCCGTAGGCCACCAGCGGCACGGAGAGCAGTTCGCCAATCAGGTTGAAGAGCACCAGCACGCCCGAATTGAGCATGAAACGGCCCAACGGATATTTGGTGAAGGCATCGCGGTAGTTTTCCCAGTGCATCGTGCTGGGTATCCACTCGGGCGGGTAGACGAAGACCTCCCAGCGTTGTTTGAAGGAGGTCGAGAGCATCCACAGGAGCGGAATCATGACGACGAACGCGATCGCGATCATCACTGCGTAGGCCAGCACTTTGCCCAGGAAGCGCAGTGTCTTTTGGGATGGCCCGCGCGAGCCGCTGCGGGGGCGCACGGATTCAGCCATTGGGTTCGCTACGGAGTCAGCCATTGTTCCCCCTAGTCGCCGTAGAAGACCCAGCGCTTCGACGTGGTGTTGACGAAGATCGTCGCCGCCAGAATGATGAGCATCAGAATCAACGCCAGCGCCGAGGCGTAGCCCATGTTGAAGTTGCGGAATGCCTCTTCGTAATAGTAGTAAAGATAGAAGTAAGTCGCCTTGAGCGGGCCGCCCTTGGTGATGACGAAAGCCTGGGTGAAGATCTTGAATGCGTCAATCATCTCGATGACAAGCTGGAAAAAGAGCGTGGGCGTGAGCAGCGGCAGTGTAATGCGCCAGAAGCGCTTCCACTGGTTGGCGCCGTCGAGCATGGCCGCCTCGTAGAGATGAGGCGGGATGTTCTGCAGGCCGGCCAGATAAATGATGGCGCTGCCGCCCACACTCCACACGCTCATCAAGGCCACCGAGGGCAGCGCCCACTGCGGGTCCCAAAACCAGCCCGGCCCCTGGATGCCGACCATGGCAAGCAGCGTGTTCACAATGCCCGTGTCGGGCTGGAGCAGCCACATCCACATCAGCGAGACCGCGACGCCGGAGATGACCGCCGGAATGTAGAAGACGGTGCGAAAGACGTCCATGCCGCGCAGTTTCATGTTGAGCAGCAGGGCCAACCCCAGGCCAAAGGTGATCTTGAGAGGGAGCGAATAGACCACATAGAGTAGCGTGACCTTGAGCGCCTGCCAGAAGAGCGGGTCGCGCGTAAACATGCGGACATAGTTCTCCACCCCAATCCAGATGGGTGGTGAGGTGATGGTCCACTGGGTGAAGCTGTAGTAGACGGAAGCGAGGATGGGCCCCAGTGTGAGCGCCAGGAAGCCGATCAGCCAGGGAGAGATGCTGATGTAGCCTTCAATCGCCTCCCGCCGGTCGCGTGCCGACAAGTTGCGCCAGCTTGAGAGCATAAGCCCTCCTTTCGCTCAAGGGAACATGAGAGAACAATCAGGGTGCGGGGCGCGACCGGCGCACCCCGCACCCTGCGTCAAACGGGATCAGCCGCCCAGGCGGACGCGGCAGTCATCCAGCACGGTTTGCGCCGGGCCCACGGCTGCATCCAGCGTAGCCTGGATCTGGTCGCGCTCAACTTCGCCCAGCATCACCAGGTCCCACACATTGCTGGCGGAGCGCAGCACTTCGGTGATGCACGGGTGTGCATTGCTCCACTCGGCCACCTGGTTGAGGGCGAGCACCTTCTTGAACTCCTGCACATATTCCTTGTCGGCGTCCGGATGCTTGTCAAAGAGCGCCGGAATCGACGGGAAGAGATTGCCGTTGAGCATGAGGTACTCCTGCCCCTC
>CAYJNV010000256.1:4886-6512 GCA_964370975.1 uncultured Caldilineaceae bacterium
GTACTTGAGGAATTCCCAGGCTTCCTGGGGGTGCTCGGTGCCCTTCCAGATGGAGGCAGTGAGCGACCAGGCATTCACAAAGCGGTCGGCGCCGGGGCCGGCGGGCTCGGGGACAATGCCGAAGTTGGCGCCTGCGTCCACGGCGTTGAGCATGTGCCCCTGGTTAAGTGTTGCCATGGCCAGCCGGTTGGAGAGGAAGAGGTCAATCGGGCCCGTGCCTTCGGTGCCCAGGACTTCGATGTCGGCGGGTGTGGGCGTCGAGCCGGAGTCGACAAGGTCCCACAGCCACGTATAGGCGGCCACGGACCCGGGTCCATTGAGGTAGCCCTCAACGGTCATGCTGTCGTCGCTGTAGGGGCGGGCGCCGTAGTTGGCCCAGATGGCGCGGAACGGGCCACGCGGGCGGTCGCCGCCATAGCGCTTGGATGCATCATCCTTCAACTGTGTGGCTGCGACGGTGAAGTCGTCAGCCGACCACGCCTCGGTAGGATAGGCAATGCCGGCGGCGTCGAAGAGGTCCTTGTTGTACATGACAAAGTTGGCGCCCACACCGAGCGGCAGACCGACAACGCTGTCCTTCCATACGGCGCGCGTGTTCCAGAAGCCGGGGAAATACATATCCTTGTTGAAGCTGGCGTCGGCAGCGATGTAGGGCGTCAGGTCCAGCGCCTCGGGGAACCAGCTGTTGTTCCAGAAGAAGGCAAGGTCGGGCGCGCCCTGACCTGCGCCCAGCGTGGTCGTCATCTTCTCGTCAAAGCCACTTTCAGGCAGAACTGTGACGTTGATCTTGATGCCGGGGTGGGAGGCTTCAAACTGCGCCGCCATGTCCCGTTGCACCTGCTCCGAGTACTCCTCGGAGTTCACGGTCCACCAATCAAGCGTCACTACATCACCGGTTGCAGCCGATTCGGCTGCGCCGGTGGTAGCAGCCGGCGCGCCGGCCGGGGCTACGCAGCTCGCCAACAGGGCGAGCACCACCAACCAAAGTAAAGCCATCCACTTGCGAGACATTGCTCTCCTCCTCTTTCTGGTTGAACGAATGGACTGCTGTCGTGGGAAACGGGAGTGGCAAATGCATTGCACTTGCACGCTTGCACGCATGGGACAGGGCGCAGTGTCCGTGCGCCCTCTCCCATGCGAAGTGCACAATCAGGTGATAAGCGCAGCCAGTTGTTCGGCGACGTCAACCACATCTTCCCTGGCCGCAAAGCGCAAGCAGACACCGGAGGGCCGCCGCACCTTGTCGACCCAATCGGGCGGAATCACATCAAAGCCCTGACGCGCGCCCGCCAGCGCGCCCACCAGCGCGCCGATGGTGTCTGCATCGCGGCCAAAGTTGGCCGCCCAAAAGATGCCTTTGCGGAAGTCGCCGTGCGTAAGCAGGAAGATCGCAAACGCCTGCGGCACCGCTTCAGCCGCAGCCGAGTGCGTGGGCGTCCACAAGGCGGTGTGCAGGGGTTCCCAGGCGGCTTCGATGCTTTCGGCTTGTGCAGCAATGGCCAGCGCGCGCGCCATGGCGCGCCCCAGCCAACTGTCTTCAGGGACATAGCGGAGTGCCGTCTCGACAATCACAGGCGCATTGGCCCCAGTCATGGCATGGGCAACGGCGGCGGCCACGGCCTGCGC
>CAYJNV010000257.1:0-2232 GCA_964370975.1 uncultured Caldilineaceae bacterium
CCGCCCCCTCCCCATCTTTGTTGTTTTGTTTTTCCGCTGGGTGGTTCCCCCCCCCCCCGCCCCCCCCCCCCGATGAAGAATGCCAGCTTACTTCGGAAACATTCATAATCCGACTCACGTTGTTCTTGCTATCATTTGCGCCTCTTTGCTCCCTTTGCCCCTTTGCGTTGAGAAGTATGCTTTTCCCTGGAGGCACCCATGAATCGCGATCTCTTCCTGGATGAACTTCGGCACATTGTGCCGCCCGCGCGCCTCCTCACGCAGGACGCGCAGTTGGGCCCCTTCGCCTCCGATGCCATCACGGCGATGCAGTGCCGCCCTGCCGCGGTGCTCCTTGCCGAATCGCAACAGGAAGTCATCGACGCTGTGCGCGCCTGCGCCCGCCATGGCGTCCCCTTTGTGGCGCGTGGCAGCGGCACCAGCCTCTCGGGTGGCTCAACGCCCGTGGCCGACGGCCTCGTGATCGCCCTCAACCGCCTCAACCGGATTCTGTCTGTCGATCCCGTCTCACGCAGCGCCGTTGTGGAGCCTGGCGTCGTCAACCTCGACGTGAGCAAGGCCGCAGCGCCCCACGGTCTCTACTTCGCGCCCGATCCCTCAAGCCAGCTCATCTGTACAATTGGCGGCAACGTTGCCTTCAACTCGGGCGGGGCGCATTGCCTCAAATACGGCATGACAAGCAACCATGTCCTCGCCATCAAGGCCGTGCTGGCCGACGGCGAGGTGGTCGAGTTCGGCAGCGGCGGCCTCGAGCAGGTGGGGCCGGACCTGGTGGGCCTCTTCGTGGGCAGCGAGGGGCTCTTTGGCGTGGCGCTCGAGATTACGCTGCGCCTGGTGCCCCGCCCGGCCGTCTACAAGACGCTCCTCGCTGCGTATGATTCTCTTGCCGGCGCGGGCGATGCCGTCTCGGCGGTGGTCGCCTCGGGGCTGCTGCCCGGCGCCATCGAAATCATGGACAACCTCTCCATCCAGGCGGCCGAGGCGGCCGTACACGCCGGCTATCCGCTGGATGCAGCGGCGCTGCTGATCGTCGAACTGGAGGGCGAGCCCGTCCAGGTGGAAGCCGAGTTCGCTCACCTCATGCAGGTCATCGAAGCCTCTGGCCCCTATCAGTTGACCGTGGCGAAGAGCGATGCTGATCGCGCACGCATCTGGAAGGGACGCAAGGGCGCGTTTTCGGCCGTTGGCCGCCTGAGCCCCGACTACATCGTGCAGGATGGTGTGGTTCCCCGTGCTCGGCTGGGCGAGGCGCTTGCCACAATCACCACCCTAAGCGCCAAACACGAAACGCGCTGCGCCAACGTCTTTCACGCAGGCGACGGCAACCTGCACCCGCTTATTCTCTACAACGGACGCGAGCCGGGCGCCTACGAACGCGCCGAGGCCATGGCGGCCGATATTTTGCGCATGTGCATTGCCATGGGCGGCACCATAACCGGTGAGCATGGCATTGGCCTCGAAAAGCTGGCCTTTATGCCCGTCCTCTTCTCGCCGGTGGACCTGGACGTGATGGACGAATTGCACCTGGCCTTTGACCCGCAGTCCATCGCCAATCGCGGCAAGAAGCTGCCGGGTGGCGCGGTGTCGGCGCGCCCCCACACGCCCCATCCGCTTGAGGCCGCGGGCGTGATTGCGCGCATGTGACTTTGCTCCTGCTCCAAGCGTCGAGGTGAATTCATGGAGACTGTGGTCGAACAGGTGACTACCGCTGCCGAACTGGAGCGCATTGTGCGCGACGCGCGTGCCCCACTCCTGCCTTACGGCGGCGGGAGCAAGCCAGCGCTTTCGGCTGCGCGCGCGGGTGCGACCTTGGTGGCAATGGATGGACTCAGTGGCATCACCGAGTATGAGCCAAGCGAGTACACCTTCACTGCGCTGGCGGGCACGCCGCTGGCGGAGATCGAGGCTGCGCTCGCCGCGCATGGCCAGTATCTCCCCTTTGACCCGCCTCTGGTTCACCAGGGCGCCACCCTGGGCGGGACGATTGCCGCGGGCCTGAGTGGGCCGCGCCGCTGGCGCTACGGCGGCCTGCGCGACTTCATCATCGGCATTCGCTTTGTGGATGGGCGCGGCCGCAAGGTGCGCGGTGGCGGCAAGGTGGTGAAGAACGCCGCCGGGTTCGACTTTCCCAAGCTGTTCGTGGGCAGTCTGGGGCGGCTGGGCATCCTCACCGAGGCCACCTTCAAGGTCTTCCCCAGCCCTCCGGCCTTTGCCACGCTGAACGTACCGTGC
>CAYJNV010000257.1:2332-6500 GCA_964370975.1 uncultured Caldilineaceae bacterium
GCCGGCGCGCGGCGCAGCTACAGCGTGGGAGGCCATTTGGCATGGGTTGGCTGGCCGCACGACGTCACCGCTCTGGATGCGCTTCTGTACGAGCAGGGGCTTTCGGGTTTGCTGCTGCGCGGTGACTCCGTCTCGCCCCTCCTGGGCTTGCGCGTGGGCGCCACCACGCTTGAGCGCGTCAAGGGCGTGCTCGATCCTGATCGCCGCTTCCTCGAGTTTTGAGCTATTTGGAGATTCAGAAGGTTCGAATGGATGCCGCTGCCCCCTCATTGTTGGAGCCCGACTGCGTTCATGTATGGAGCAAGGACAATCGATTCGCTGCACGCATGCGCGTACACCAGTCATGGTACCGGCAGCAAGTACTCGGGTTGCCGCCTGGCCCGCACGCCTCCGCACGTGGCGCACTTTATGGCAACATCCTCCGCGAGTCGGACGGCCTCGATGGCGCCAACTTCCTAACGACCGAAATCCACGCGGCGGCTGAAGCGAGGCTGATCGAAGGGGATGGACTAATCGATGCATTGCGCCTTCGAAGGAACATGTTAGGCAGCCAACCTCTCTGTTTCAACCTGTTCGCACCTTTGATGAATGATCTGCCGCTTGCAACACGCCTTTTGCAATGCATTACCGGTTTTCCGGCTGATGCGCACGTAACAAGCGTACTGATCGAATTTGCTCCGCACAGGCAGTCGCATCTCGAGGACGGTTCATCATTCGACGCCTTTGTGGAGTACGAGCGGCCGAGTGGTGCACTGGGCTTTCTGGGCATCGAAACCAAGTTCATCGAGTCTTTTTCGAACAAGCGGTATGAATTGAAGCGTGGCTACTCCAGATGGATGGAGTGTGCCGACTGGTGGTGGCAGCCGGGAAGTGAGAAGAACTTCCCTGAGCCGGCATACAATCAGCTTTGGCGCAACCAATTGTTGGTGTTTGCAATGCTGCATCAGATCCTACCCAAGTATCGGGAAGGCTATTGTGTAGTCCTGTACCCCTCTGGAGATACAGACTGCTCAGATGGGTTGTCGGCGTATCGGCGCTACCTCAATCCCAAAGGGCGTGCAACGCTGCTGGAATGGGGACTTGAAGGCGTTATTGCGAAGTGGCAAGAGAGGGTAGGCGAGCCATCCGATTGCGAGTGGCTTGACTCGTTACACCTGAGGTATGTTGACTTTGTGAGAAGTCAGGCCGCGTGGGAAAGTGTCAGGCCGCGCCGATTTGCGTCATAGAGGCGAGCGCGCTTTAGTGGCCGCCCCTGCTCGTTCTTCAATACCGACTCTCTGGAGCTGACGTTTATGCAGCACGAAATCCCCGTTGCCACACTGGGCCCGCAAGGTGAAGCCATGGCGCACGCCGTGGAGGCATGCGTCCACTGCGGCTTCTGCCTCGCCACCTGTCCAACCTACAAGGTGTTGGGCGACGAGAACGATTCGCCGCGCGGCCGCATTATCCTCATGAAGGAGCAGCTTGAAGGGCGCATTGAGCTTGAAGCGATGATCGAGCACATCGACCGCTGCCTTGGCTGCCTGGCCTGCGTAACGGCCTGCCCCTCGGGCGTGGAGTATGGCCACTTGCTGTCCCCCTTTCGGGCGCGCGCCAACCGCATCCGCAAGCGCCCGCTGCTCGATCAGGCTGCTCACAACGTCGTCCACGCCACGCTCCCTTACGGCGCACGTTTCAGGGCGGCGGCGCAGGCGGGGCGCTTTGTGCGACCCATCCGCGGCATCATGCCCGCGCAGTTTGGGGCGATGCTGGGGCTGCTGCCCACGTCGCTGCGCGCGGCCGACCCGCTGCCTGACCTTCTGCCCGCACAGGGCGTGCGGCGCGCACGCGTTGCCTTTCTGGTTGGCTGCGTGCAGCCGGTGCTGGCGCCGCAAATCAACGCCGCCACGCTGCGCGTGCTGGCGCGCAACGGTGTTGAGGTGGTGATCGCCCGCCAGCAAGGTTGCTGTGGGGCGCTCTCCATGCACACGGGCGAGCAAGCGCAGGCGCGCACCCTGGCGCGTGCCAACATGCGTGCCTTCCCGCCCGATGTCGACGCCATCATCACCAACGTGGCAGGCTGCGGCTCGGGCATGAAGGAGTATCCGCTGCTCTTTGCGGGGGAGACGGATGCGGCGCGTGCCCAGGCCTTTGCCGACAAGGTGCGTGATGTCAGCGTCTTCCTGGTTGAACTGGGCATTGTCGCGCCGCCCCCCTTGCCAATCCCCGTGCGCGCCGCCTACCATGATGCCTGCCACCTGGCGCACGCTCAGGGCGTTACGCAGGAGCCGCGGGCGCTGCTGCGGCAGATTCCCAACCTCACGCTGGTGGAGATTGGCGAAGCGGAAATCTGCTGTGGCTCGGCGGGCACCTACAACATGGAACAGCCCGCAATTGCCGCAGCGCTGGGCAGCCGCAAGGTGGAGAACGTGCTCGCCGCCGGCGCGCAGGCAGTGATTACCGGCAACATTGGCTGTCTGACACAGTTGCGCACCCACCTGGCCAATCGTCGCCGCCCCTTGCCCGTGTGGCATACAATGGAAGTACTGGACATGGCGTATCGGGCGGAATCGCAGACGCGCCGGCTGTCCTGAGTGTTTAGGGGAAGTATTTCCCGACAAGGAGAGTGCAATGTCGAAATTCGTGAAGGTGCGCACAGAACTGCGCGATGTCGCGCTGGTCAAGAAGGCGCTCGACGACCTGCAAATTCGCTATGAAGAGGACATGCGCTATCGCCACTTCTTCAGCGGGGCCAACGAAGAGGCGGCGCTGGTGGTGCATGCGCGCGAGGGCAGTTTCGGTCTCAATCCGAATGCCGATGGGCTGCTCGTGGTGATGGGAGACAGCATGCAGATGGCAGGCGTTCGGCAAACACTGGCGCGCATCCAGCAGCGCTACGCCTACCACATGGTGGTGGACGAGACTGCCAAGGCCGGCTTTGCGCTGGTTGAGGAGAAGACCGGCAGCGACCAGGTCATTCGCATGACGGTGCGCCGCTGGAACTGACGCTACGCGCGCAAAAGTGAGCTGTTGCGGTGCGCCGCAGCATGGAGGAAATCGATGGAACGCCAGGAAATTGAGGTCGAGATCTTCCCCGATGGCCGCGTGGCCTATCGCATTCGGGGCGTGACCGGCAGCGGCTGCGAGAACATCAGCGCGCTGCTGGAACAGTTGGGGCGCGTGGAAGAGAGCGAGCGCACGGCCGAATACTACGAGAAGGAGCCGGATGAGCACATCAACATTGCCGACGACCGGTGAGGACGCGCCGGTGGGTGAGGTTGACCCCGCACCCCTCTTTCCCACCGAGACCGAAATCTATCTGCTGCCCGACGGTCATGTTGTGGTGGCCGACCTGCCCGCCGAGCTCGCGCACGCGCTGGCCCGCCTGGGCAGTGTAGAACCCTGCGACGTGTCCCCCGCGTCGAACCCGCCCCAGCCCTGACGCCGAGGAGGCCCCCTGCCAACAATCACGAATCTCTATCCGGCCGTGGAGCTGTTCAGTGACGGCGAGCCGCCGCACAACACGCTCTTCGTCTTTGGGCGCGGCATTGGCCCCGGCAGCGAGGACGAACTGCTGCTGGTGGACCCTCCGCTCAACGCGGCTGAACTCTTCGTTTTGCCGGCGCGCGCCGCAGCGGTCTTCACCACGGAGCCCAAGCCCGTGGCACAGGTTGCGCTTGTGCAGACAGAGCCCGGAGGCCTGGCGCACTTGCGCATTGGCGAGCACCTGCTGGATGTGTATAGCCATGCCAACGACAACGTCGTGCTGCTGCCGCTGCTTGGCATCCTCTGCGGCGGCAACTTCGGCAGCGATGCCGTGCTGCCCACGGTGAATACCGGAAGCGACGGCCAGGCCGAGCTTGACGTGCTGCGCCTCCTCGCCATGCTCGTGCGCGAGCGCAAGGTGCAACTCTACATCCCGCACGAGGGCACAGCCGTCACCGACCGCATGGAGATGATGCAGCGCCTGGCCGATGACGTGGCCTATCTGCACGAGATGCGGCGCGTCATTCCGCGCGTTGCGCAGGGCAATGGCGGCTTGGGCGGCGCGCTGGCCCTGGCCGACACCTTGCTGCCAACTGCGCGCAGTGGCGTTGCCAACCAGGCGCGCCACGCCGCCAACATCAGCGCGCTCTACCTTGCCGCCGAGAACCGGCAAAATTGACAAGAGATCATTGGTAAATGGTAA
>CAYJNV010000258.1:0-6466 GCA_964370975.1 uncultured Caldilineaceae bacterium
CCTCTGGACGACAATCAAGGAGCATGATGGTGTTCCTGGTTTTGTTTTTCCTTGCGTCCTTGCGCACCTTGCGCCCTTGCGTTGAAAACGGGGCTTTCACCTCGGCATCGATTTAGCGGATCCCAGACCGACTTCGAAGCAGCGCCTGGTCGTATGCCAGGTTGATCTGCCGAAGGCACGGACAGCCAGAAGGATAGGTTGCATGGTCAGTGACAGCAGCACAATCACCGTCCCCGCCGAAGCCGAACCGAGCACAGTAACGCGCGTTCTCACGGTGCTTGTCAACCAGAGCACGCTTCTGGTGCTGCTCTTGCTTGTGACCGTCACGGCCTTGCTGATCCCCGAATTCCTTACGGTCAACAACCTCCTCAACGTGCTGCGGCAGGTCTCGATTACGGGAATTGTAGCCGTTGGCATGACCCTCGTCATCATTACCGGTGGGATCGACATTTCGGTGGGCTCAACCGTTGCCCTGGGTGGCGTAGCTGCGGTCGCATGCCTTACGGCGGGGTTTGGTGTGCCGCTTTCGATCATCTTTGCACTGGTGGTGGGCTTTGCCGTTGGGGCCATCAACGGCGGCGTTATCGCCTACGCCAATGTGTCGCCATTTGTCACAACATTGGGCACGATGTACATCATCCGCGGTATGACGCTGGTCATCACGAACGGTGAGGCGCTTTGGGGGTTGCCTCCCGAGTTCGCGCGCATTGGCACGGGCTATCTGTTCGGAATCCCCATCCCCGTACTCATCATGCTCTCTGTTTACCTGGCCGGGTTCGTTCTGCTGCGGTATTTCGTATTTGGCCGCTATGTGTTGGCAGTCGGTGGGGATGAAGAGGCGGCGCGCTTGTGCGGCATACCGGTCAAAGGCATCAAGATGTTCACCTATGCCTTGTGCGGAATGCTTGCGGCGCTGGCCGGCGTGATCCTGGCGGGCCGCCTGGGCAGTGCACAGCCGAGCGTGGGCGCCAGCTACGAGCTGATTGCGATTGCTGCAACCGTGATAGGCGGTACTTCGCTCACAGGTGGCAAAGGCACAATGATAGGCACGCTGATTGGCACGGTCATTCTTGGTGTGGTCAGCAACGCGCTGAACCTGTGGGGTGTTGCGTCGTTTTACCAGACAGTCATCATCGGCAGCATCGTTTTGGCCGCTGTCCTTGCAGATAAGCTGCGCAAGAAGAGTTGATGCAACAGCGCAGCTTTCGCCCCAGGATGATTGAGGAGAGTCGGCCTATGGAATCAGTGGAGAGTGTACGGTTGGATAGCGAATTGCTCGTCTCAAGGGCGGATTCCGGCGCGGGGAGCGAAGACCACGCTGCGCTGCGCGTCCCCATTGTCCGCATGGAAGATACGTACAAGCACTTTGGTGGTGTCGTCGCCATCAACCACGTTACTTTTGACTTGTACGAGGGTGAAGTGCTTGCGTTGGTAGGTGACAATGGCGCGGGCAAGTCAACGCTCATGAAGATTCTCTCGGGCGCAATTAGGGCCGACGCCGGCGCCGTCTATGTGCGCGGTCGCAAGGTGAGAATCGACGATCCGCAGGATGCGCGCCGACTTGGCATTGAGACGATCTATCAAAACCTGGCTCTGCTGAACAATCTGGACATCCCGGCCAACATCTTCATGGGGCGTGAAGTGCGCGCTCAAGGTCCGCTCGGGCGGCTGGGGTTGATGAACCTCAAACAGATGCGCGCTGAGTCCGAGGAGATGCTTGGCGGTTTCGGGATCAAGATTGGGGACGTCAACCGAGAGGTCAGGAATTTCTCGGGAGGGCAGCGTCAGATGGTGTCGATCAGTCGCGCCATCTACTTCAACGCGAATGTGCTCATCATGGATGAGCCGACCGCGGCCCTGGGCGTTGCCGAGACGCGCAAGGTCTACGACTTCATTCGCATGCTCAAGCAGAAGGGGATTTCGATCCTCATTATTTCGCACAACATCAACGAGGTCTTTGAGGTCGCCGATCGCTTTATGGTGCTCAAGCAAGGCGCCCTGGTTGGCGTCAAAGCCAAGGCCGAAACAAGCATCGACGACATCGTCTCCATGATTCTCTCCGGGCGCAGTCGTTAGCACGACCGGGGAGAGTTGCAGCGTTTGCGGCGCCGAGAGCCGGCCATGTATTCGGGAGTGCATCCGCACAGCGCCGAATCGTGAGTGGCACATGGCGATCCTACGCCGACCTGGTGAACCTGCAGAAGAGCGAGCCTTCCAACGCCATCCGAGCGCGCGTCGAAGCGGCGCGCTGCCGCCAGCAGGCGCACTTTGCCGCGGTTGTCGTGCGCGCTGCACACTCGCTTCAAGGCTGCGCTGCGCCAACAGTGCGCAGGATCGCCTAACCTGAAGACAGCGCGGGGTTCGTAGCGTACGGCCGCCCGGCCTTAACTTTGGTGCGGAAAAAGTGAAGGCCTGGAGGCCTTCCGCTACATAAAGCAAGGCCCGTATTCATCCTGCGCTGTGCCAACAGCGCGCAGGACCGCTTACGTATGGACCCTGTTGTCGGTTACGCCCCGTCCAACCCGTACAAATCGGCGAATTTCGCACCAATGTAGGCAAGATAGGGGCCCGCATCCAGGTCGCTGCCGGTGACCCGCTGCAGCAGTTCTGCGGGGCTAAAGGCACGCCCGTGGCGATAGATGTTTTCGGTGAGCCAGGCGAGCAGCGGCTGATAGTTGCCCACCGCAAGCTCTGCCTCCAGACCCGGTAGCGCTGCCTGTGCAGCCGCGTAGAACTGTGCGGCCATCACGTTGCCGATGGTGTAGGTCGGGAAACTGCCAATATATCCCGTAGACCAATGAATGTCCTGGAGGACGCCCTCTGTGTCCGTGGGCGGCGTCAGCCCCAGGTATTCCTCGATCTTCGTGTTCCACACCGTCGGTAACTCGTCAACCGCAATCGAGCCGTCCATCAACCCCATCTCAATTTCGGTGCGCAACATGATGTGGAGGTTGTAGGTGACTTCGTCCGCCTCCACGCGAATCAGGCTGGGGCGCACGCGGTTGACAGCGCGATGGAAGACATCGGCGTCCACGTCGGCCAGTTGCTCGGGGAAGGTAGCCTGCAGGCGCGGGAAGTGCAGTTGCCAGAACGCGAGGCTGCGCCCCACCTGGTTCTCCCACAAGCGCGATTGCGATTCGTGCGTGCCAAAGCTCGTGCCGCCGACTGCGTAGAGGTTGAGAAAGTCGGTCGTGAGCGCGCTGCGCGTCAGGGCCGGGTCCACTCCCTGCTCATAGAGCGCGTGGCCGGTCTCGTGAAAGAGGCCGAAGATCGCGCCCGGCATGTAGTTTGTTTGATAGCGTGTGGTGATGCGCACGTCCTGCCGCGTGAAGGAGATTTCGAAGGGGTGCGCCGAGACGTCCAGCCGTCCGCGGCTCAGATCATAGCCAAAGGCCTGGGCAATCTCCAGGCCAAAGGCGCGCTGCCCTTCCTGTGGGTAGGCGCGTGCAAGGAAATCGGCGCGCGGTTCGACGCCGCTCTCCACAATCCGCCGCAGCAGCGGCAGGATGCCCGCTTTGAGATCGGCAAGGAGTGCGGTTAGCCGCGCCGTCGTCATGCCGGGTTCATACTGGAGCAGCATGGCGTCGTAAGGATGATCGGCGTAGCCGATGGCCTCCGCAATCGCACGGTTGAGCCGCACCATGTGGGCCAGGTGCGGCTGGAAGTGGGCAAAGTCGTTGGCGGCCTTGGCCTCCGCCCACGCCTGCTGGGCGACGGCCCGGTGCACCGCCATTTCGCCCACGAGCGCCACGGGGATGCGCCGCGCGACATCATGCGCTGCGCGCGCCGCATGCACGCTGCGCACGCGTATGGAGTCGGGTTCTTCGCCGGTCACCTCGGCCTCCGCGTCTTCGATCACGCGGGCCATGGCATCGCCGGTGAAGCGCTCCTGTGCCAGGCTGGTAAGTGTGGCAATCTGCTGGCCGCGCGTGGCCGCGCCCTGGGGCGGCATTTGCGTGCGGCTGTCCCAGATCAGCGCGTTGGCGGCGCACAACAAGTCGTTAATCTGCGCCACGTGGGCGGTAAAGGTCTCGTAGGCTGTCATCTTCCCTCTTCTCATTGCATGATTGCATTGCGCCGCACTTTCAGCGCTTCATCTGTGCCCAATACATTGCCCAGGCAGCCAAACCTTCGTACAGCCGCTGCACGCGGAAGAATTCATTGGGCGCGTGGAAGTCTTCATCTGCCGTTGAGAAGGAGAAGAAGACCGTATAAATGCCCAGGATGCGCAGGAAAAGCTCGCTCACGGGCAGCGTACCCCCCATGCGCACGCGCACGGGTGACTGCTTGTAGAGATCGCCCAGCACCGTCTCGGCCACAGCCAGCCCGGGGTGGTCGGCCGGGATTTGATAGGGCAAGGCGTTGTGACGTTCGCGCTGGATGGTGAGGCGTACGCCCGGCGGCGTGTGCGCTTCAAGGTGGCGCGCCACCTTTTCGGCAATGTCGGCGGGGTTCTGGTTGGCAACGAGGCGGCAAGTGATTTTGGCGTGCGCCTCGGCAGGGATGACCGTCTTGCTGCCCGCACCCTGATAGCCGCCCCACATACCGTTGATCTCAAGTGTCGGGCGAATCCACTGACGCTCCAGGGTGCCGTAGCCGGCCTCACCCCAGGTCTCCGGCGCGCCCGTCTGCGCCAGATAGCCTGCATCGCTGAAGGGGAGCGCCGCCAGTGCTGCGCGCTCGTCCGCCGACAGTTCCATCACATCATCATAGAAGCCCGCCACGGCCACGCGACCGTCAGCCCCATGCAGCGACGCCACGAGTTCGGCGATTGCATGGAGCGGGTTGGCCACTGCGCCGCCGTGGCGTCCCGAGTGCAGATCCTTGGCGGCCGCAGTCACCGTAAACTCCAGCCCGGCAATGCCACGGCTGGAGACTGTGATCGACGGCTCATCAATACGCCACATCGCGCCATCCGCCGAGAGCGCAAAGTCGGCAGCCAGCAGGTCGGCGTGCTCAGCGACGAATTGCTCCAGGCTGGGCGAACCGATCTCCTCTTCACCCTCAAAGAGGAACTTCACGTTGATCGGCAGCCCACCGGCAGTGGCCATCCACGCCTCAGCCACCTTGAGCGGGATAAGCATGGGACCCTTGTCATCCGAAACGCCGCGTGCGTAGAGGCGGCCGTCGCGCAGCGTGGGAGTGAAGGGATTGCTTTGCCACTTTTCGAGAGGGTCGGGCGGCTGCACGTCATAGTGGCCGTAGACGAGGATGGTGGGTGCGTCGGGCGCGTGCAGCCACTCGCCGTAGACCACCGGGTGGCGCGCCGTTGCCACGATCTGCACATTCTCCATGCGCGCGCGCTGCAATTGGCCGGCCACCCAGGCGGCGGCCGTGGCCATGTGCACTGCGTAGGCCGGGTCGGTGCTTACACTGGCAATGGAGGCAAATTCCACCAGTTCCGCAAGGATGCGCTCGTGCTGCGTGCGCAGCCAGCCCAGCGTGTCGTCAAGCATGTTACTTGCCCCCATCCACCGGCAGCACCTGACCGCTAATCCAGTCGGCGTAGTCGGACGCAAAGAAGAGCACAGCGTAAGCAATGGCCTCTACGGTGCCCAGCCGTCGCATGGCAATGCGCTCAATCAGCGCCTTTTGCCCCTCTTCACCATAGGACTCCCACTGCTTCTCGGTTGTCGGGTTGGAGCGTACGAAACCCGGCGCGACGTTGTTCACGGTAATGTTGAACTCGCCGAGTTCGTGGCTCAGTTGGCGCGTCAGGTTGATCTGCCCGGCCTTGGCGGCCGCATAGGCCTGAATGCCCGTGAGGCTGGGGCCAAGCCCGGCGCCGCTGGAGATGTTGACGATGCGTCCCCAGCGCGCGCGTTTCATGCCCGGCGCCGCCGCCTGTGCAAAGAAGAAGGCCGCGCTCATATTGATTGCAATGACTACGTTCCACTCATCGAGGCTGACTTCCTCGAGCGGCCGCCCGATCTGCCCAGCCACACCACCGGCGTTGTTGACGAGGATGTCAACTTGCCCGGAGGGGCTGTTGGCCTCAACTTCGCGCACAAACGCAAAGATGGCGTCACGGTCGATAATGTCGACAGTGCGCACGTTACATACGCCGCCCGCTTCCGCGCTGAGGCGCGCCGTCTCGGCCAGTTCATCGGCCAGACGGTCGCACGCCCACACCTGCGCGCCCCGCTGGGCAAAGGCCAATGCAATTGCGCGCCCAAAACCGTGCGCCGCACCAGTGACAATAACGGTCTTGCCCTGAAATTCAATTTGCATGCGTTTTCTCCATGTTACGATTCTGTTTGTGAAGGTGAATTTCGTAATGGCGGCTTAAGAAGCTGTCCGTAATGGATCGGAATTCGGCATGTGTGCAGCCGCGAACTGCGCGCGCTCTATTGGCTCTCGAGTCTCTCGTACGCCGCGCCGATGGCCAGGCAGAGCGCATCACTGCCGAGCGGCGTCGCAATCTGCAGGCCAATCGGCAAGCCGGTGGGGCCGTAGCCGCAGTTGA
>CAYJNV010000259.1:0-6446 GCA_964370975.1 uncultured Caldilineaceae bacterium
CCGCCGCAGGAGAGTGCGGCCCCTGAAGCAACCGTTGAGACGGCGTCTGGGACGATTACGGCGACGGAAGTAACGACCGGTGTAGTCGCGCCAACAGTCAACAGCGGCCTGCTGCTGACCACGCCACTGACGATGAATGTGACAGGTCCCATTTCACCGGACCACAGCATTGTCGGGCCCGTGGGCGGGCCGGTAATGCACGAGACGCCGGTCGGAGACCCGACAACGGATGAGGATGACGAATGAGGAAATCAGATCTAGAGCAGTCGCTGCTCCTGAGTCATTGCGTCTGGTCGCAGGGTACATGATTGGGGCGAATGCGCGTCACCCGTGCCAGCATGCAGCGCGGCCTCAAATTCCCGCAATTTCGTCCAGCAGCGCCGGCCGATTTGGATAGATAGCGCGTAACTGCTGCGCTGCGCGCCTGGCTTGCTCCTTAAGCCCCAGTGCCTTCATCCTTTCCAGCAAGGCAGCCACTGCCCGGTAGTCGTTACGATTCGTTGAAATCTTGTTTACCTGTGACATGATGCCCTCGTCGCACAAGCGTGCAACTTCATCGGGAAAGCGAGCGGCTAGCTCCGCCCCGTGGTTGTGCATGAGTACGGAGACGTTGCGCATGTCTGTCAGGTTTTGCAGCGCCCAGTTGATCAAATCTTGCCAGGCTTCCTCAGCCACAAGGATATCGTACGCAACCTGCAGGGGGAGCGTGTTGGCAGCGAAGAGGTTGGCGCGTGCAGTGGGCCACGAATCCGCGGGTACGCTCGCGCTCCAGAGTTGATAGTTGGCGACAGTTGGATACGCCTGCATTTTCATCAGGCGCGGGTCCACCTCCTGCCTTGCAGAATGGCTTTGGGCCTCTATCAGTATCTCGCTGAAAAAGTCCACCATCTCAGGAACGCCATCCGCCTTGCAGACGCGCACCCCTTCGCGAGCCAGTTCTTTGACAGTATTCCAGTCCTCGCGTTTCCTGGCTTCTTCAATCAGTACGCTGCGTATGCCGATGAAGCGCAGGTTGCTTCGGGCAAAGTTCACTGCGGCTTCATGGCCATCCATCGTTGAGATAAGCCCAAAGTGGATCGCCAGCAGGAGATTGGCGTACTCGTCATAGCGGACGTCGTGACCGTGCAGCGCAGCTGGGAATCTGGTAGGCGCAAGCAGCGGCTCGACTGCCTTGCGCTGCGCCTGCGTCTCCACCATGATTGCGAGGAATCCGACCAGGGTTACGAAACGCGAATCTCGCATATGGGCCAGCTGCGCGATGCGCAAGAGCGAATTGAAGGTCTCCTTTCGCGCCTGAGGGCTCAGATTGTCGATATTCTCGCCCAGAATGGCAATCAATTTCTCATCGGAATCGCCGATGTCCACCAATAGCGGAGTCTCTACCTGCGCCGCAACGACTTCGCCAAGCATGATGATTGCCATGCGTACAGCGTTTTCCACATCACCCTGTATCAGAGCCAGTTCAATCCGCTCAGCAAGGCGGTCTACCTGGCCGGCGACGACCTTGAGCGTCCTCGCATCCTCCCATGCCTGCCAGCCCCCAGGGGGATGTACGGCAATCTTGGCGGCCGCGCGGAAGCTCTCCATCGATGCGCCAACATCCGTGAGCTCGAGCAAAATCAAGTTCTGCATCACTTTGTCGCGCTTGGATAGTGTGATCAGAAGGTTGACGAGGCTGTCGTGCGAGGCACCATCCAGTGCAGCGCGCAGGCGGCCGGCCGGCGTGTCCTGGGCAGGCTTTGAAGCTTTCTTCGCTTTGCCCTTCGCCTTTGTTTTGGCGCGGCTGCGCGCAGGCGCATGCGCTTCCTCTCGCGCCCCGGCCGCAAGCAGCGTCGCAACGGCGTGGCGGCAGAGATCGTGCTCAAGATCTCCGCAGGTGCAGGTGGCAAGCAGTTCGCGCTTGGGGCCAACGACCACGGCCACGGCATAGCTCTGCTCGCCGTCCGCCACCTCCGCCACCCACTCACTCTCCAGTTGCTCGAGGTTGTGCACCTGGCCGTCGGCAACGTGTGCCTGTGCCTGCTTGAGAAGGGCAGGCGGAACCTGTTTCGTGAAGGTGTCCAGGGTATAGGACATCTGTCGACTCCTGAGTGGTGTCCAGGTCAGTGCGTGGCTTTGCTGCGCAACGCACTATCTGCTGCTTTACAGACCCGTGAGCGCCTCCAGCAAGGCGTCGCGTGTCGGGTATTCCGCGCGCAGGCGCGCCGCAATTGCCGCCGCCTGTTCGCCCAGCCCCGCCCCAGCGAGCAGCCTGAGGACAGTGGCCGTGTCACGATAGCCATCGCGCTGGCCTGCATAGCGTTTGATCGCAGTGTCCACAACTCTTGCGCACCATGCCGCCAACTCAGTGGGGCAGGCGGCGGCCAACGCCGGGCCATGGCCCTGAAGTTCGGTGATTGCGGAGCCTTGATCGAAATACTGGCTCTTCAGCAGCCCCATCAGCTTGTCCCACATCTCTTCTGTACTGTAGATCATGTACAGTGTTTGCGTCGGCAGGTCAGGCGCGCGCAGGGCGCGTGTGCGCTCTTTGACCCACGTCTTGGCGGGGATGCTCTGCTTGTAGCGCAGCCAGTGCTCGTGATCCGGTTCGCGTTGAAACTGACGCAAATAGAGATCGCTCGGCGTCTCTCCCCTCTTTTCGGCAATCGTAACCAGCTGCGCGACATAGACGTCGGCAACGTTATGCAGATAGGCCTTATCGCTCAGACGCAAGCCCTCGCTCGCAAGTTCATAGGCCGTGTGCAGGTTGTTGCGTGCCAGGGCATCCTCAAGCAGGAGCGCCCGCATGGCCATGAAGCGGCTGTTCTCCTGCGCAAAGGCTTGTGCGGCCTGCGCCCCATCCAGGCGCGCGATCAAGGCATAGCGCAGCAAGAAGTCATCGTTGACGGCGGCCTCCCAAATCTCGCCACGCATGCTTACGCCGTATCTGTACGAAGGCGGCGCCAGCAGCGGCTCCACCATTGCGCGCTCGGCGGGCGTGCTGACAAGATCAACAAGCATGCGCTTGATGCTTTGCATACGGGCTGTGCCGATGTAATGGGCCTGCGTCACACTACGCACCAGGCTCTTCACCAGAGCGGCGCGCGTCTCGGCGCTCACTTGCGGCAGCGCCTGCTGCATGAGCGCCATGGCACGCTCAGCGCAGGCCTGGATGGGGCGCGATGAGTGAACCCTTTCAAGAATTCCCTGGATGTGCTCGAAAACAACAAGCGCCATGCGCACGGCTATGTCGACCTCTCCGCTCGCGCTCTTCACCACGGCGCGCTGCAAGAGCATGTCCACCTGCGTGGCCGCTGCGTTAGCCTTGTGCGCATCACTCCACGCACTTTGGCCACCGCGTGGGCTTAACGCTGCCTTCACGGCCGCCGTGTATGTATCGAGTGAGTCACCGATATCGCCCAACTCGATGTAGATGCGGCTCTGCAGGTGTTTGTCGGTTTTCGCCAGGCTGACGAGAAGGTCGATCACTGCGGCGGGGGGCGCCGCCTCCAGCAGGGTGCGCAAACGCCCTTCGACAGTGTTCTTGCCGGGCGCCTTGGCCGCTTGTGTGCGTGCTTTTGCGCGCGGCTTGCGGCGCGCCTCGCTATCGGCGGCGCCGGTGAGAAGTACGGCCACGGCGTGGCGACAGAGGTCATTCGCCTCGTCGCCGCAACTGCAGGTGGAGAGCAGTTCGCCGTGGGGGCCCACGGCGATCGCCACATCAAAGTGGTTGGCGTTGTCGAGCACTTCGGCCAGCCACTCGATGTCCATTTTCTCGAGGTTGGTGACCGCAGCCGCGGAGACAAGCATTTGCGCCTGTGCGAGCACCGCGGGCGACGCCTGCCTGGTGAAGTTGTCCAGCGTGTAGGGCATGGCGATTGTCCTGGTCGGTGTAGCGTCAATGACTGACGATCTGCGGACCATACTGCGCGCGGCCTGGGCCGCGGGTCAGGCCCGGGCCGCCGGTCTAATGGTCGTTGATATTCAGCGTGTGCATTCTGCGCTTCCGCTCTACGCCTGTGCAGACTCGCGAATCGCCATCTCGATGTAAATCGCGGCCGACCAGCCGAAGATGGGCGCCGCCTTGGGCGGAATCTCGGCGGTTTGGGGGTGATAGTACTCGTAGATGTCGCTGGTGGTCTGCACCATGGCCAGCGAGCGGCGGCGCAACTCGGCAGCCAACTCAGGGTAGCCGCTGCGTTCCAGCCCCTCCATGATGATGTAGTTGCTGTTGAGCCAGGTGGGCCCCCGCCACATCTCCAATGGATCGTAGTGCGGGTCATCAATCGCCACGGTGGGCACAGGATAGCGCGTCCAGAAGGACTTCTCGTCGGTGAGTGCGGCGACAAGGCGCTCGGCAATTTCGCGCGGCAGCCGCCCCGTGAAGAGGGGGAAGAGGCTGAAAGGGGTCTTGATGCGAATCGGCTCACCGTTGCGCATTGACCAGAAGAGCCCCGCCTCGGCATCCCACATGCTTTCGATCATGCGCTGCGTGAGTATCTCTGCGCGCGCGGTCCACTGGGCCGCATCTTCATCCAGCCCCAACACGGCGGCCATGCGCGCCAGTGCGTCGCACTGCATGACGAGGTAGCTGTTGAGGTCAGTCGCCTCCACAGGCATGCCGCCATCCCACAGCGGGCTGTCGTCAAGGCCGCTCGAGAAGGGGTGGCCGTATTCGGCGAGACCATTGCCGTCACGGTCGTTCTGCTCCAGCCACCAGCGGTTCCAGCGCACCACAGGCTCGTAGATTTCATCCAGGAACTCGGCGTCGTGGTCGATTTCGTAGAGCTTCCATGCCGTCCATGCCAGCAGAGGCGGCTTGGTGACATCCGCCTCCACGGGAAAGCTGAGGTGGGTGACAACGCCCTCATCGTGGATTGCATCGGGGATCATGCCGTCGGCGCGTTGGTGGTCGAGCACAATGCGGAGCTGGTCACGCGCCAGTTTCATCTCCACGTGGCGATAGGCCAGGGCGTGGAAGAACGCATCCCACTGCCAAACGCCCACATAGTGAATTTTGGAGGGGGTCATTGCCTCGCGCGTGGTGTAGAAGCGGGTGGAAATGAGTCCGGCGCGCATGACCCACCATGCGTAAAGGTAGTGGGGCAGCAGGTCATCGCGCACATGCGGTGCGGCAGCAAACCAGTTGTGCCAGCGCTCCTCGGCGTCGGCAAAGGTAGCCTCGACATTGGGAATGGAGCGGTTGAAGCCCAGGCGCGGCGTCATGTTGAGCAGGAGCGCATGCGTGCCGTCCGACTCGACCACAAGACGCACGTGCTGGTCGTTGGCCTCCACATTTTCCACTTCGTTGACGAGCAATTGCGCGTTGGTCGTGTAGGCCACGTTGCGGCGAATGTCGCCGCTGAGGCGCAAAACGCCGCCGCGCCTGTCAGTACGGGCGCTGTCGAGCGTCGTGGCAAAGCGAACGCCATAGCGCCCGGCGGGCAGCGCAATCAGGATCGTCTCGCTGTCCGCAAAGGTGAGACGGAAGAGGCCGATTTCTGTGTCCAGCGTCACCGCGTGGGGCCAACTGCTCTGCGCAAGCGGCAGCGGCACACCATCTTCGGTGGTGATGGTGAAGTCGCTGAGGATCGCGCGGCGGCGGCGGTAGCTGCTCAACTGGTTGTCGAGTTTGAACCAGCGCTCAGCCAGGCGAAAGGAGAGCGTGTCGCCGACGCGGAAGAGCATGAGGCGCGAGCCGCGCTCGCTGAGCGGCACCTGCGTCAGGTTGATGCGGTCTTTGAGCAGGCGCAAGTAGGGTGAAGCAACGGGAAAGGCTTCTTCAGCTTGAGTCATCGTGTGTGAGCCATGTCAGGAGCAGGGGCCAACTCTGCGAGCAGGCGCGCCGAGTGCGTAGGCCAGTGAACAATGGTCACGGCCGCGTTTTCGGGAACGTTCTGGTAGGTTTGGCTGAGGGGCGTGTTGGTGGCCGCGCAGAGCAGCGTTGCCAGCACCAGCCCATGGGCCACAAGCAGCACGGGGCCGGGTTGATTGGCTGCCGCAATTTCATCCACGGCGGGCCAGGCGCGCTGTGCCAGATCGTAGACCGACTCGCCCCCCACAGGGCGGGCGAAGAGGGGGTTGACCTCGCGTTCGGCCCAGTTGGAGGCATAGCGCTGCTGAATCTCGCTGAAGAGCAGCCCCTCCCACTCGCCCAGGCGTACCTCGCGCAGGCGCGGTTCGGTGTGGATGGGCAGTTGCCACCTATCGGCCACAGCCTGCGCCGTGCGGTAGGCGCGCTGCAGATCGCTGCTGTAAATGGCCTGGATGCGCTCTCCTTCAATCAGTTCGGCAAGCGCGAGCGCCTGGGCCAACCCGGCGGCGTTGAGGGGAAGATCGGTGTTGCCCTGGTAGCGCCCCTGGAGGTTCCAGTCGGTTTGGCCGTGGCGCACGAGCCAGAGTTCGGTGGTGTCAGACAAGAGGACTCCTAACTTCTAAACTGAAGCCGTTATGGGCTTCACATTTTT
>CAYJNV010000260.1:0-3870 GCA_964370975.1 uncultured Caldilineaceae bacterium
GCCCACTGCCCACTGCCCACTGCCCACTGCCCACTGCCCACTGCCCACTGTTCAACTCCTCACCCTTTCCACGCAATCTCCACAATTTCTCCACATCATGGCGGTAGAGTGGGGCCATCGTCCCAAACCAAATGGCGCACGCAGACAATTGCAGCGATGCGCCCCATTCACGGAGAAAAATCATGAAAAAGCACAGTTCTATCTTTACCTGGCGCATTCTTCTGGTTGCCATGGCGCTCTTGCTTATGACCACCGGCGCGGCTCTGGCGCAGGACGCCCCCATCACCCCCGACCCCGCAGCGCCTGCCGCACAAGGCTATGGCATGCGTAACGGCCAGGGCGCCGGAATGGGCAGCCAGTTCATGGATACTGACGGTGACGGCCAGTGCGACAACTTCGTTGACGCCGATGGCGACGGCGTGTGTGACAACGCCGGCACAGGCATGATGCGCGGTCAGAACCAGGCAGGCATGCGCGGCCAGGCCATGATGCAGGGCCGCAACATCATGCGCGGCATGCACAACATGCTCGGCGGTCAGGACATGATGCAGGGCCAGCGTGGTATGCGCGGTCAGGGCCAGGGGCTCAACCAGGGCAATGGCCCCCTCTTCGAGGATGCCGACGGTGACGGCATCTGCGACCGCATGCAGAGCGCCCCCTCGACCGACAACTAGTCAGCGCTAAGAATTCAGTCTTCCGGCGTGGGTGGGGCGTGCCATGGGTGCGCCCCACCCACGCTTTTTGCTGCGCCTTTCGCTTATCATCCACCCTGGACTAAGATTGTGCCATGGCCCGCATCCTTGTTGTAGACGATGACCCACAGATTGTACGCCTGGTGCGCAGTTACCTCGAGCAGGATGGCTTCAGCGTGATCACCGCGGGCGACGGCGAGGCTGCGCTTCACCTCTTGCGCGCCGAACGCCCCGACCTCATGGTGCTCGACCTCATGCTCCCCAAGCGCGATGGGCTTGAGGTGACGCGCATTGTGCGCGGTGACCCCGCGCTGGCCGCCACGCCCATCCTCATGCTTACGGCGCGCGTCGAGGAGATTGACCGCATCGTGGGTCTGGAGCTGGGCGCCGACGACTATGTGACCAAGCCCTTCAACCCGCGCGAGATTGCGGCACGCGTCAAGGCCATTTTGCGGCGCGCCCACCTTAGCGATGCACCACTCCTCGCCGAGCCGCCCATCACCCTCCACGGCATCACGCTGGACCCAGCGGCCCATGCCGTCGCGCGCGGCAGCGAGCCGCTCACGTTGACACGCAGCGAGTTTGACGTGTTGCACCTGCTCATGCGCGCGCCGGGGCGCGCATTCAGCCGCGGCCAGATCCTGACAGACGCGCTGGGCGAGGAGAGCGAGAGCCTCGAGCGCACGGTGGACAGCCACATCAAGAACCTGCGCCGCAAGGTGGAGGCGGACCCGCGCCGCCCGCAGTTGATCGAGACGGTCTTTGGCGTAGGTTATCGCTTTGCGTCCGCCCCGCCGCGCACAGAGGCCGGAGCACAATGAACCTCTTTGGCAAGGTGATGGTCGCCCTGATATTGGCCGTTGCCGTGGCGCTGGCGACGGCGGGCATCCTGGCCAGCCGCGGCGCCGGTGCGGCCGCGCAGGGCTACGCCGAGGGCATCCTCGAACAGCAGGCGACGCCGCTGGCGCTCGAGGCTGCCACACGGCGCAGCGCCGGCGACTCCTGGGACGAAATCCAGTTGTGGCTGGACAATGCCATGCCTGGCAACGGCGCGATGATGCAGGGCGGCATGGGGCGCATGGGCATCAACACCGGGCGCGGCCGCCAGGCCATGATGGGGCGCAGCCCTGCCTATTCGCTTGTGGCGCCGGCAACGGGCGCGCCGCTGGCCGCCTTGGGCACACCGGCCACCGCCCACGCACAGACGCTGGGGATCCCTGTGGTGGTGGACGGCGAAACGGTCGCGCTGCTAACGCCGCTGCTCGAACCATCCGGGATGACGGCCGCGGGCGAGGCCTTTATAGCCGAGGTGAACCGTGCCGTGCTGCTGGCGGCGCTGGCGGCGGGGTTGGTGGCGTTGGCGGCCGGTGCACTGCTGGCGGCCAGCATTCTGCGCCCTCTGCAACGCGTGGAGCAGACCGTAGCCGCCATCGCCCAGGGCGACCTCAGCGCACGCGTCCACAACCAGAGCCGCGACGAGGTGGGGCGTCTCGCGGCAGGCGTGAACACCATGGCGGCCGCACTCGAAGAGCAGGAGCAGTTGCGCCAGCGCCTTGTGGCCGACATTGCCCACGAACTGCGCACGCCGCTCAGCGTTGTCCAGGGCAATTTGCAGGCGCTGCTCGACGGCGTCTACCCACTTAACCGTGAGGAGGTGCAGACGATTTTCGACGAGACGCGCCTGCTCACGCGTATTGTCACGGATCTCCACGATGTAGCGCAGGCCGAAGCGCACCGTCTGCGCCTCACCACCGAGCGCCTCGATGCCGCCGAAGTGCTGCACGCACTGGCCGATCGCTTCCGCCCCGTGGCCGAGCAGCAAGGGATCACGCTGCAGCTACACGCACCCGCGGGCCTCTGCCTCAGCGCCGACCCCGAACGCCTGCAGCAAGTTCTGCACAACCTGGTGGGCAATGCGCTGCGTCACAGCCCTGTCGGCGGGCATATTGCACTCAGTGCGGGCAGCGCCCCAAGCGCATTCGTGCGCCTGAGTGTGCGCGACAGCGGGCCGGGGATTGCCGCCGATGACTTGCCGCACATCTTTGATCGCTTCTACCGGGCTGAAAAGGACCGGGCGCGCAACCCGGCCATGAGTGACCTGACGGCGGGCGCCGGTCTTGGGCTGGCAATTGCGCGCGCGCTGGTGGAGGCGCAGGGTGGCCACATCAGCGTCGAAAGCGCACCCGGCCAGGGCGCAACATTTCATGTGGATTTGCCGCGGGCGTAGGCCGCGGGACGCAGGCAGATGCTCCGTTGATTGGCGCCGTCGCTTTGGGAAGCTGATGAGTGGCATTGAAACCGACCCACTGTTGCAGGCCATGACGGTCGTCCACAAACGCTGAGCAAGTGCGGCATAGCCAATACAAAGCAGCGACGGTAGATTACCGTCGCTGCTTTGTATTGCGTTGTATTCCGCACCTTGAGATGACTACTTGCCCGACTTAAGTGTGCGCTCGTAGATCTCTTCCTGCTGCCGGCGCTTGTCTTCGGCGCGCTGCTTGTCCTTCTTCTTCGAGATCTTCAACTCCACGCCGCTCTGATCCATGGCCTTGCGTAGCGCCAATTCCATTGCCGAAGGCATCTCTACGTCGGCGAACTGGTCCACAGGCTCCGCCGCGGCTTCGGACTGCACACTTGCGTTGCTTGCGTACTGGCTGCCGCCGCCGCTTTCGCCCTGCTGGGCATAGCCGGTGTTCTCGACCTCCGGCTCGGGGCGCAGCCCCTTGATGCTGAGGTCAATGCGGCCGCGGCGGCGCTGCACTTCGATGATGCGCGCTTCAAGCTCCTCACCCACTGTAACCACTTCTTCGGGTTTGGCAATGTAGCGCTCGCCCATTTCGCGCACATGCAGGAGCGCGTCGCGCCCCACGCCGATGTCCACAAACGCGCCGTAGGGCAGAATGCGGGTGACGGTGCCGGTGACGATGTCGCCCTGGTTGACGTCACGCAGTGTCTTGGTGCCGGGCGCGATCATGGTGAGGCTGATGCGATTGCGTTCGCGGTCCAGCTTCTTGATCCACATGGGCACCTGCAGCCCCTCGGTGAGGACGTCGGAGACCTTGCCCACGCGCTTGACAGAAAGCTCGGAGATGTGCACGAGGCCGTCGCGCCCCACGCCAATGTCAACGAAGGCGCCAAAGTCGGAGATGCGCTTGACGGTGCCCAGCACTTCCTGGCC
>CAYJNV010000260.1:3970-6357 GCA_964370975.1 uncultured Caldilineaceae bacterium
TGCTTCGGCAACGGCCTCTGTCTCCGTGGCGGTCTCTTCCGAGACTTCTTCTGCGACTTCTTCCGTGACCATTGTCTCCTCAGCCACGACATGCGCAGGCTCGTCAAGCAATGCCACGTCAACGCTGCCTTCAATCACGGCGGCGCTTTCGGGGATGCCTGCTGGCGCGCCAGGCAGCGCTTCCGCGGCGCCCTGGCTGTCGGCAGAGGCAGTGTCGCCATCCATCGGCCCTTCGACCGCAGGTGTGACTTCTGCGCTTTCTACGCGCGCAGGGGGCGTCGGCTGGGCGGCATCGTTGCCCAGCGTTGGCTCCGTGAGAGCCTCACCAACAGTCTGATTCTCTTCTTCAACTGCATTGACGGGCGCCGACTGGCTGACTTCACTCATGGGGTCCTCCGACACGACCGGCGCTATGGGACAAGTGTCCACACAGCACCTCAACGGATGCAAAGTTGGCTCGCTTCATTTCACAGGGGAATCGAAAACTGGAGCCGCGTTTGGCGATAAGCAATCGACCGACATTATACCCAGAGAAGCGGCATTTCCCAAAGTTGACGACCTCTTGCGCCGCACACGATTTGCGCGCACCTGTGCGGCGCCGTCTGGAGGCTACCCTGACGCGCCGCGTCGCCGATTCGCGCGGCGCGCGCCCGCTGCGTATACTGAGGCTACGCAACGTGGCCGCGCGCGGTGCATGCGCAGCCAGCGCCGAATCCATGCAACCAGTGCAGAGGAGATTTCTCATGACCCAATCCATTGCCGCACAGCGCGACGCACTTGTGCAGCGGCTGCGCGTCGTCAACGACCTGAGTTCGGCTGCGGCCGTGCTTGAGTGGGATCAGATGGTCTACATGCCGCCGCAAGGCAGCGAAGGCCGTGGCAGACAACTGGCTACGCTGCAGCGTCTTGCGCACGAGCACGCCTCGGATCCAGAGATTGGCCGCTTGCTCGATGCGCTGGAGCCATGGGCTGAGAGCTTGTCCTTTGACGATGATGATGCCGCGCTCGTGCGCGTGGCCCGGCGCGACTACGAGAAGGTCATCAAGGTGCCTTCGGCCTTTGCCGCCGAACTGGCCGAGCATGTGACCGAAGCCTATGACCTGTGGGCGGACGCACGCCCCGCCAACGATTTTTCACTTGTGCAGAATTCGCTCGAGCGCACGTTGGAGATGAGCCACCGCTACGCCGACTTCTTCCCCGGCTACGAGCACCCGGCCGACCCGCTGATTGATGAGGCTGACTATGGTATGAAAGCCAGCACGGTGCGGGTTCTTTTTGATGCACTTGAAGCGCGCTTGCGCCCCCTTGTCAATCAGATTACGGCCCAGTCCCCTGCCGACGACTCCTGCCTGCGCCGCCATTTCCCCGAGGCCGGCCAGCGCAGTTTTGGCGAGATTGTGATCAAGGCCTACGGATACGACTTCGAGCGCGGCCGCCAGGACAAGACGCTCCACCCCTTTGAGACGCGCTTTGCCGCCGGTGACGTGCGCATTACGACACGCTTTGACGAGAACGACCTGAGCAGCGCGCTCTTCAGCACGCTGCACGAGTCGGGCCATGCCATGTATGAGCAGGGGGTTGCCAAACGGTTTGACGGCACGCCGCTGGGTCATGGCACATCGGCGGGCGTCCATGAGAGCCAGTCGCGCACATGGGAGAACTTGGTGGGGCGCAGCCGCGCCTTCTGGGAGCACTACTACCCGGCGCTCCAGGCCACCTTTCCCGGCACGCTGGATGATGTGAGCGTCGATGCATTCTACCGTGCCGCCAACAAGGTGCAGCGTTCGCTCATCCGCACCGAAGCCGACGAGGTGACCTACAACCTGCATGTGATCATCCGCTTCGGCCTGGAGCTTGAACTGCTTGAGGGCAAACTTGCCATTCGCGACCTGCCTGAGGCGTGGCGTGCGCGCTATGACGAGGCCATCGGCGTCTCCTCGCCTACCGACAGCAACGGCGTGCTCCAGGATGTGCACTGGTACGCAGGGCTGATCGGCGGGGCCTTCCAGGGTTACACACTGGGCAATATCCTCTCGGCGCAATTCTTCGATGCGGCGCTGGCGGCCCATCCCGCCATTCCTGCCGAGATAGGGCGCGGGCAATTCACCACGCTGCACGGCTGGTTGCGTGACAACATCTACGCGCACGGCTCGAAGTACACGACGAGCGAACTGGTGGAGCGTGTGACGGGCGGCCCGCTTTCGATTGACCCTTACATTGCCTACCTGACGCGCAAGTACGGGGACTTGTACGAAATTTAGGGAACAGGGAACAGGGAACAGGGAACAGGGAACAGGGAAGGGCGGGCGGCCGCAGGGAACTGAGCGATCGAAAAGTGATCAACAGCACGCTCCTGTCAAGCGAGAGGCTGTTGATCACTTTTCGAT
>CAYJNV010000261.1:0-6356 GCA_964370975.1 uncultured Caldilineaceae bacterium
GTCGGCGGCAGGTCCAGGGCAGGCCCAATCGCGCTTGCGCCCGCATTGCCCACGGTGGCAACGCCCGCCAGGGCCGCCAACTCTTCGGCGTCTGGGCGGCGCACATCCACAATCCACACGACAAGCAACGCGATGACGAGGCTGATCAATGCGTTGAGAATGATGATGAGGGCTAGCTGGCGCCGGTTCACTCTGTGCAACCTTCCGTGGTGCCTGGGCGTTGATGCATGCGGCTTGTGCGGCAGCGGCGGATGTGGCGGTACTCAGCGTGCATTCTACCATACTCCGCCCAGTGCACTCTGTGGACAACGCGTTCGCAGAGCCGGGCGCGCCGCGTGTATCATGTGCGCCAGCCGCTGCCACTTGATAGGAGAGCCAGACCATGACCGTTACTTCAACGCAGAGCGTTCACGCCGGTGAGGCGCGCTTCCGCAGCCACCACAGCCTCACCGTACCGATTGTGCAAACGGCAGTCTACACCTTTGACTCGTGCGAGGCGCTTCTGGAGATGACTGAAGAGCGCATGTTTTGGGATGAGCCCGAGCGCGAGGAGTATGGCCGCTATGGCAACCCAACAGTGCGCGCCGCCGAGGCCAAACTGGCCGCGCTGGAGGGGGGCGAGGACGCAATTCTGGTGAGCAGCGGCATGGGCGCGGTGACATCGCTGCTGTTGCTCTCGCTCAAGGCGGGCGATCATCTCATCCTCAGCGACGAGTGCTACCACAGCACGCTCGATTTCTGCCAGCATTTTCTGTGGCGCTGGGGCATCGAAACGACGCTCATCCCCCACGGCGACAGCAATGCCCTGGAGGCGGCCGTGCGCCCCAACACGGCGCTCTTCTTCTCCGAATCGCCAACGAACCCCTTCATGCACCTGCTGGATTTTGCGCGTACAGTGGAGATTGCCAGGGCGCATGGTTTCAAGACGGCGGTGGACGCCACCTTTGCCACCCCCTGCAATGTGCGCCCCCTTGAGGCGGGCATCGACATTGTGATCCAGAGTGTGACGAAATATCTGGGCGGCCACAATGACTTGATGGCGGGTGTGGTGATTGGGCGCACGGCGCTGACCACGCCGCTGCGCGCGATGCAGGGGGTGCTGGGCAACCTCTGTGCACCCAACACTGCATACCTGATTCTGCGCGGGGCCAAGACGCTGGCGCTGCGTGTGGCGCGCCAGAATGCTAACGGGCTGGCCGTGGCGCGCTTTCTGGAACAGCATCCCGGGGTGCGGCGCGTCTGGTATCCCGGCCTGGAGAGCCATCGCGACCATGCGCTCGCGCAAGCCACCATGCAGGGCGGCGGCGGCGTAGTGAGTTTCGAGATTGAGGGCGACGCGGCGGCGGCCTATCGCTTCATCAATGCGCTGCGTATCCCCACGATTGGCCCCAGCCTGGGCGGCGTGGAGAGCATGGTCAGCCCGCTGGCAGTAATGGGCTACGCCAACCTGCCGCCCGAGGAGCGGCTGGCGCTGGGCATTCGCGACGAGCTCGTGCGCTTCTGCTGCGGGATTGAGGATACGGAGGACTTGGTGGAGGACATCACGCAAGCGCTCGGGCAGGTCTAGGGCGCGGGGTATGTAGTGAACTGCTTTAGAACACAGATCAAGGTGGAAACGACAAGGATCACTGCAATTCCATATTTGCAGTGATCCTTGCTGTTTCCGCCTTGATCTGTGTTCTAAAGCAGTTTGTCAACCCACTCCCTGCCGTTACTGCGCCAGCCGATGCAGCAGCATGCAGTAGCCGCGCTGGTTCTTGAGGTAGGACTCGATGCGGTGGAATTCGTTGGGCGAGTGGATTAATTCATCGTCCAGCCCAAAGGCGAAGTTGACCGTGTAGACGCCAAGGCTGTTGAGGAAGAGCGTGCAGACGGGAATGCTGCCACCCGAGCGCGCATAATAGGGCTCGCGCCCGTAGAGTTCGCGCAGCACGTCACGCGCCGCTACGTTGCCTGGGTGGTCCGAAGGCATGAGGTAGGCTTGCGCCATGCTCTTGCTGGGCGTCACCGTCACCTGCGCGCCGGCGGGTGTGTGGCGGGCAATGTGATCCTGCAGCGCCTCAAGCACGCCGTTGGGGTCCTGGTCGGCCACAAGGCGACAGGTGATCTTGGCGTGCGCAACGCTGGGGATGACGGTCTTTGTGCCCGCGCCCTGGAAGCCGCCCCAGATCCCGTTGACCTCGAGCGTGGGCCGCGCCCAGATGCGCTCCATGGTGCTGAAGCCGGGCTCGCCGTAGAGACCGTTCAGTTCCATCTCTGCCATGTACTCTGTTTCGTCGTAGGGAATGTCGGCGAGGAACTGGCGATCCTCTTCGCTCAGCGCACGCACATTCTCGTAGAAACCATCCACCAAAATCTTGCCGTCGTCGCCGCGCATGGAATCAAGAATCTTCACCAGCGCGTGGATGGGATTCTGGATCGCGCCACCCACGCCGCCCGAGTGCATGTCGTGGCTGGGACCCTTGACGTCGATTTGCAGCGCAGCCAGGCCGCGCAGCCCCACCATGAGCGCAGGCTCCGTCTCGGACCACTGGCCGCCGTCCGAGGAGAGGACCATGTCGCAGGCGAACTTCGCCTTATTGGCCTCAATGAAGTCGGGCAGTGTGGGGCTGCCGATCTCCTCCTGCCCCTCGAAGAAGTACTTCACGTTGATGGGCAGTACGCCCTCTGTCTGGAGCAGCGCCTCGGTGGCCTGGATGGTGGGCAGCATGCCGCCCTTGTCGTCGCTGGCGCCGCGCGCCCGCACCTTGCCGTCGTAGAGCGTGGGCTCGAAGGGGGGCGAATCCCAGAGCTCCACGGGGTCCACCGGCTGCACGTCAAAATGGCCGTAGATGAGCACGGTGGGCTTGCCGGGGGCGTGGAGCCAGTCGCCGTAGGCCACGGGGTGGCCGCCGGTCTCCATGAGTTCCACATTCTCGATGCCTGCCTTGCGCATGCGCGCGGCCACCCACTCGCCGGCGCGGCGCACGTCGGCGGCATGCTCGGGCAGCGCCGAAACGCTGGGGATGCGCAGCAGATCAAAGTACTCCGCCAGCAGCCGCTCGCGGTTGCTCTCCAGATGCTCCTGCCAAGTGCTCATGTGTAATGTCCTCAGTGTGAATGTACATGAAAACCTGTGCGCAGCAGGGGCGGACTCATCGGAAACAGCAAGAGAGTGCTGGTCATGTTGTTTCCGCGGTATCTACCCTTCCTGCGGACAGGCATTGGTTACAGCGAAGGCTTGCGCGCAAGCGTGGCAAAGAAGGTGTTCATCAACGCATCGAGCGGGTTGCCGGCCCAGCGGTCCTCGTAGAAGCCGGTGATGACGAAGCCTGCTTCAATTTGCCCGCCAATGAGCTCTTCCAGGGTGTGGCTCCACTCGAAAGGCTGCTCGTCCTCAATCAGGCGGGCACGCTCGGCTTCAGTCAGGTCGGCAATGTCGCTGTAGGGCAGGCTGTGGCGCACCACCAGTTCGCCCTCGTCGGCGCGGAAAGCATCGAAGATGTAGCTCACGGGGTTGTTGAGGCCGGTCATGAAGAGGCCGCCCGGCCGCAGCACGCGTATCACCTCGCGCCAGATCGGCTGCACGTGGGGTACAAACATCGTGGAGCAGGGATTGACCACCAAATCGAACGTAGCGTCGTCAAAGCGGCGCAGGTCGGCCATGTCGCCCTGTTCAGTACGGATGTCCAGCCCCTCGCGTGCGGCCACGGCGCGGTCGGTGGCCAGTTGCGCGGGAGAATTGTCGAAGACGGTAACGCGCGCACCCGCGGCGGCCAGAAGCGGCGCCTGCTGCCCACCGCTTGCCGCCAGGCAGAGGACATCGCAGCCCACCAGATTGGGGAACCAGGCGCGCGGCACGGCGCGCGTGGGTGTGAGCAAGATGGACCAGTCGCCAGTGCGCGCGCGTTCCACCACATCGGGCGGGACGGGGATGGTCCAGATGCTGCCGTCGGCCACCGCAGCGTCCCACGCGCGGCGGTTCCACGCGAGCAGATCATCGGGGCTCATGGGTTCGTTTGCGGGAGAGGAATCCAGGTGATTCAAGGCACGCTCCTTGCGCCGGCGGTGTGCAGCGGGACGAGGGCGAATAGCTGCCAAAATTGTACCACAGGCGCTGAGCGGCGACTGACCTCACACCGGTCGCCGTTCGTGAAATGCTACCCTGCAGCCCCGGCGAGGAATGCACACCCGGCGCGCTTCATCGCGCCGGTCGGTGGCCTCAATATGTTACAATGGACGGGATGGGCTGGCGCACATCGGCTGCCGTCCTAAGTGCGCGTCCGCATGATTTCCTCGCGTTATCATCTTTTGGTGAGTCGCAGAGTGAAGACGGCACTGCCGCCTCGCATGATTCAATTTCCGGGACACAGGGCCCGGTTCCAACCAAAGGAGTATTTGTGGAAAAGCCAAATGAATTGACCTTTCGCAGGCATCCGCTCGACGCAATCTTTGCGCCGCGCAACGTGGCCGTCATCGGCGCCACGGAAAAAGAGGACAGCGTCGGCCGTACGCTGCTCTGGAATCTCATCAGCAATCCCTTCGGCGGCACAGTGTTCCCCGTCAACCCCAAGCGCAACAATGTCATGGGCATCCGCGCCTACCCCTCCGTCAGTGACGTGCCCGAGCAGGTGGACCTGGCGGTGATCGTCACCCCGGCGCCTACCGTGCCCGACCTGATTGAGGAGTGCGTGCAGAATGGCGTCAAGGGCGCCATCATCATCTCCGCCGGCTTCAAGGAAATTGGCGAAGAGGGACGCAAACTCGAGGAGCAGATTCTTGAAAAGGCGCGCCGCGCCAAGATGCGCATCATCGGCCCCAATTGTCTGGGCGTCATGAGCCCGCTCACGGGCATCAACGCCACCTTTGCCAAGGGCATGGCCCTGCCCGGCTCCGTGGGCTTCATCAGCCAGAGCGGTGCACTCTGCACGGCCGTGCTCGACTGGTCGATTCAGGAGCGGGTGGGCTTCAGCGCGTTCGTCTCGATTGGCTCCATGCTCGACGTGGACTGGGGCGACCTGATCTACTATCTTGGCGAGGACCAGCGCACCAAAGCCATTGTCATCTACATGGAGACGATCGGCGACGCCCGCCGCTTCCTGTCGGCGGCGCGCGAAGTCGCGCTCACCAAGCCGATCATCGTCATCAAGGCAGGGCGCACCGAGGCGGCGGCCAAGGCCGCGGCCTCGCATACTGGTTCGCTCGCCGGCAGCGATGACGTACTCGACGCCGCGTTTGCGCGCGTCGGCGTGCTGCGCGTCAACAACATCACCGAACTCTTCTACATGGCCGAGGTGCTGAGCAAGCAGCCGCGCGCCACCGGCCCCAACCTCACCATCGTCACCAACGCGGGCGGGCCGGGCGTACTCGCCACCGATGCGTTGATCATGGGCGGCGGCAAGTTGACCGAAATCTCCGACGCGACGCTTGAGGAGCTCAACGTCTTCCTGCCCAGCGCATGGAGCCACAACAACCCGATCGACGTGCTGGGAGATGCCAGCGCCGACCGCTATGCCAAGACGCTGGAGGTGGCGGCGGCCGACAAGAACAGCGACGGCCTGCTTGTGGTGCTGACGCCGCAGGATATGACCGACGCAACGCAGACCGCCGAGAAGTTGGCAGCGGCCGCGCAGAAACTCACCAAGAAGCCCGTGCTGGCAAGCTGGATGGGCGGCCCCACGGTTGCGGCGGGCATCTCCATCCTCAACCGCAACAGCATTCCCACCTTCCAACAGCCCGACACAGCAGCACGCGTCTTCAACTACATGTGGAAATACGCCTCGAGCCTGAGCGCCATCTACGAGACGCCCGCGCTGCCTGTGGCTTCCGACGCCGAGGTGATCAAGCGCGACAACGCGCGCCAGTTGATTGACGAAGTGCGCGGCAAGCAGCGCACCATCCTCACGGAGTACGAGTCGAAACAAATCTTCGCCGCCTACGCCATCCCCACGGTGGAGACGCGCCTGGCGCTGACGCCCGACGATGCCGAGAAAGAGGCCGCCGCGATTGGCTACCCCGTGGTCGTCAAGCTCAATTCCGAAACGATTACGCACAAGTCCGATGTCAAGGGTGTGCAACTCAACCTCAAGGATGGCGCGGCCGTACGCGCCGCCTTTGAAACAATCCGCGAGGCAGTCACGGCGCTGCACGGTGCACAGCACTTCCAGGGCGTCACCGTGCAGCCCATGATCAAGCTGGATGGCTACGAAATCATCATCGGCTCAAGCCCGGACGCGCAGTTTGGGCCGGTGCTTCTCTTTGGAACGGGCGGCACGCTGGTGGAGGTCTTCAAGGACAGGGCGTTGGCGCTGCCGCCGCTGAACACCACGCTGGCGCGCCGCATGATGGAGCGCACCAAGATCTACACGGCTCTGCAG
>CAYJNV010000262.1:0-6326 GCA_964370975.1 uncultured Caldilineaceae bacterium
TCAAAGCCACGGAAATCAACCAGAATCACATTGACAATGTTGCCGCCCTTGCCGTATGGCACGGAGAAGCGCTCGTAATAGTCTGATATCGAGGGTGCAACTTGGATGACGGCGTTGAGCAGCACCAATGTGAAGCCGAATACCCCCATGGCCACAGCGACGAAAATCTGGTATGCCATCACCCGACGCGGCGCAGGCGGCAGGCGATCGGATTTGAGGCGAAAGAAGACGAGCACCAGCAGTACGACCGTCAGCAATTCGATGAGCAATTGCGTCAGCGCCAGGTCGGGCGCGCTGAAGAAGATGAAATAGAGAGTCACCGTAACGCCCACCACGCCCAGGCTGATGATAGCGCCGAGGCGGTTGCGCGCCCGCACGGTGACCACAGCCGCGATCATCGCCATGATCGCAAGCACGACCTCGGGTATTGAGGGCAACGTACCGAAGCTTAGTTGCTGATCACGCACCGATTCGGTACGCACGAGCGCCAGCGCGGCCACGCTGGCCGCCGCAAGCAGCGTGACGCTTATTTGCGAGGCCATTGTGCCACCCTGCACCCTGCGCGTAAGCCAGCGGGCGAAGTCGACGATGGCCTGGTTGGTGCGGTTGAAGGCTGCCAGCCCACTTAGCCACGCGGGCGCACGATTGATCCCCCCGTAGATCGCATGGCGCAGCAGGAAGAAGCCAAGTCCCAGCGCCAGAGCAACCATGCTCACGGTGAAGACGAGGTTGAAGCCATGCCATATTGCCAGCTCCACGCCTGTATCGCTGCCCGCAATCGAGTTGGCCGCAGGTAGCAGCACATACTTGCCCAGCGGTTCCAGGAAAAAGGGCAGCAGCGCGCCGAGCGAAGCAATCATCAGCGCAGGGAGCACAAACGCAAAGCGCGGCTTGTGGTGCACATGGAGAGGCGCGAGCGCCTCATCGCTCTGCGGCGGCAGCGCATTCTCGCTGCGCACAAAGGGCTCCCATGCCAGCTTGAGTGCGACTGCCACCGTCAGCGCGGCCACGATCACAATTGCCACAAGTGCCGTCCACTCGCCGGCCGCGCCGTAGACTTCACCCAACTTGTGCGCGCTCTCCAATAGTAGTTCCTTGGCCACAAAGCCGAGCAGTGGAGGCACACCCGCCATGCTCAGGGCGGCGATGAAGACCACCGCCGCGACCCACGGCAGCGGCCGCATGAGGGCCGAGAGGCGGCGCAAGTCGCGCGTGCCTGTTGCATGGTCGACAATGCCCGCCGCCAGGAAGAGCGGCCCCTTGTAGAGCGCATGTGCCAGCACGCCCATCGCCACCGCCATGGGTGCGTAGGTGACGGGGACGCCGAGCAGCATCGTCAGCACGCCCAGCCAACTCACCGTCGCGTATGCCAGCAGCGCCTTCATGTCGGAGTAGCGCAGCGCGCTCACCGCGCCCAACAGCATCGTGATGGCGCCAACGGTGATCAGCGTAGGTGACCACAGCGGCGCACTATGAAACGCCGGATGCAGGCGCGCAAGCAGGAATATGCCCGCCTTGACCATCGTGGCCGAATGCAGGTAGGCGCTGGCCGGCGTGGGCGCCGACATTGCACCGGGCAACCAGAAGTGAAAGGGGAACTGCGCCGATTTAGTAAATGCGCCCAGCATAACCAGAATCAGCGCAGGCGTGATGTAGGGGTGGCCAAGCAGCGCGCCCCCCTGCCCGGCTGCGAGAATGCCGCTGATCGAATAGGTGCCCGCCGCTGTGCCCAGCAAGATCATGCCCGCGAGCATGGCCAAACCGCCCAGCCCCGTTACGATGAACGCACGGCGACCGCCCTCACGCGCCGACCTTGACGTTGTCTTGAAGGCAATCAGCAGGTAGGAGGTAATGCTCGTCCCCTCCCAAAAGGAGAAGAGACCCAGCAGATTATCCGAAAGCACCAACCCCAGCATGGAGGCCATGAAGAGGAAGAGGAGCACGTTGAAATAGGCGAGGCGCTTGTCGTCCTCAAAGTAGTAGCCCGTGTAGACGGCAATGCCCGCACCTACGCCCGTCACGATCAGCGCGAAGAGCAGCGACAGGCCATCAAGCCGAAAACTCACGTCGAGGCCAAGTTCAGGCACCCAGCCATGGCTCTCGGAGAGCGCGTTGCCGGCCGCTATCGCAGGCGCCTGCAGCAGCAGCCAGCCAAAGACCACGGCGGGCACAAGCGCGGCAAGCCAGCCGCTATGGCGGTAACGATGGGGCTTCAGCGCCGCCATCAGTGGCCCAACCAGGGCAATGAGTATCAAGCTCAGGGCAAATACTGGCACGCGGGAATTGACTCTTTCATGCGTGGGATTGCGAGGCTTGCTGAACCGCAGGCTGCGCACGCATCGTGCGTTGCGCGCTGCGGCTGTACGTGCGCCGACGGCGCGGAATCCACGGCAATTGCCCAAGCGCGCGGCGCGGTGGTAGGATACACGAGGCTGCACGTTTCGACAATTCGCCATCGTGAATACCCTTATTTCACCGCATAGCGCACGCATATCCGCATCCCTATGAAGGCGATTCTCTTTGACCTGGGCCGCGTCCTCATTGGCTATGAGCACGCACAAACGATAGCCGGCCTGGCTGCCATTTGCAGCAACGGCCAGAGTGCGACCGAAGCCGTCGGCGCACTCCTGCATAACCTGGAGAGTGACCTCACGGCGGGGCGCATGGGCGCCGAAGCACTCCATGCCCATTTCCGCGCGTTTGCCGGGGCGACAGCCGATGCAAATGCGTTTTTCGCCGCCTTCAACCAGGGCATAAGCCGCGACGAAGCTGCGCTCGCCTATGCTCTGGAACTTGAGCGCCGCCCGGATCTCCTTGTTGCGGTCATCAGCAACACCAACGAGGCGCACGTACGCTGGCTCGATGCGCACGTCCCCGAGTTGCGCAGCTTTGACCTTGTGATGATGAGCAGTGAACTTGGCGTGGGCAAACCCGACCCGGCCGTCTATCGTCTGGCGCTGGAATTGCTGGATGTTGATGCGCGCCACGCGCTCTTTGTGGACGACGTTCTCGAAAATGTCGAAGCGGCGCAAGTGCTCGGCATCCACGCGATTCAGCACTTCGACTGGGCAATCACGCGTGCGCAGATTGAGGCGTGGCTGCAGGCCACATGATCGATCTGCCGCTGCATCATGCCCACGCGTGGAATGTAACGCCTGCGCAGGCTGTTGACATTCAGCGCAAACTGGCCGCGCTTGTGCGGCCGCTACCCTTGCATGGCCCGCCGCGCACCGTGGCCGGGGTCGACGTCAGCGTGCTGCGCGGCGAGGTGCAGGCCGCTGTCGTGGTGCTTGACTTTGGATCCCTTGAGCTTGTCGCAGAGGCGCGCTGGCGCGGCCCGGCTGCGTTCCCCTACGTGCCCGGCCTGCTGAGTTTTCGGGAGATCCCCGCCGTGCTGCGCGCACTCGAGCTGCTTGATGCGCTGCCCGACTTGATTATGGCCGATGCGCACGGGGTGGCGCACCCCCGGCGCATGGGGATGGCCGCGCACCTGGGCGTGCTGCTTGACACACCCGTGGTAGGCGTAGCCAAGTCGAAATTGCTGGGCGCCTATGCGCCCCCAGCCGACACGGCAGGCGCGCAAACACCGCTTTACGACGGCCTCGAGCAGATCGGCGTGGTGCTGCGCACGCGCGCAGGCGTCAAACCGCTCTTTGTGAGCGTTGGCCACCGCATTACGCTGCCTGAGGCGGTGGAAGTGGTGCTAGCGACACAAACGCACTACCGCATGCCCGAGCCCACGCGCAGGGCGCATCTGCTCAGTCGGCGCGATTTCACATGATCGGCTGGGTGAGTGGGTGGACTGGGTGGACTGGTGGACTGGTTGACTGGTGGACTGGTTGACTGGTGGACTGGTTGACTGGTGGACCTGTTTGCTGGTGGACTTTGCCCTTCAATCAATCAGGCGTACAACCACTCAACCAATAAGCCAATCCACCCATTCCACCCAGTCCACTAGTCACCTCTGCAATACTCTCCATCATCCAAACACGGAGTCAGCATCATGCCTCGATACGGCGGTCTGGAAGCAGGTGGCACAAAGTTCGTGTGCGCAGTAGGTAGCGGCCCCGACGATCTCAGCGAAGAGGTGCGTTTTGCCACCACCACGCCGGCCGAGACCATGGCGCAGGCCGTTGCCTACTTTGCCGACCAGCATGCCCGCAGCCCGCTTGCGGCCATCGGCGTCAGTTCCTTTGGCCCGGTGGAGCCGAACCCCGCCGCGCCCCACTTCGGCTACATCACCACCACGCCCAAACCCCACTGGCACATGACCGACGTCGTGGGGCCTCTGCGCGAAACGGTGGGCGTACCCGTGGGCTTCGACAGTGACGTCAACGGCGCGGCCCTGGGCGAATTCCGCTGGGGCGCCGCGCAGGGGCTGGACACCTTTGTCTACCTGACTGTGGGCACCGGCCTGGGCGGCGGCGGCATGGTCGGCGGCCAGTTGATCCACGGGCTGATGCACCCCGAAATGGGCCACATGCCCCTGCGCCGCGACCCAAACGTGGACCCGTATCCCGGTTATTGCGTCTACCACGGCGACTGCTTCGAGGGGCTGGTCTGCGGTCCGGCAATCGAGGCGCGCTGGGGCAAGTCGGCGCGCGAACTGTCCGCGGAGCACCCCGCATGGGATCTGGAGGCGCACTACCTGGCGCTGGGGCTGGTCAACATCATCCTCGTGCTCTCGCCCCAGCGCATGATTCTGGGCGGCGGTGTCATGGATCAGCGCCAACTCTTCCCGCTCGTGCGCAGCAAGGTGCAGACGCTGCTCAACGGCTATATCCAGAAGGCCCAAATCCTCGAGGCAATCGACGAGTACATCGTGCCGCCGGGGTTGGGCAACCGCGCAGGTGTACTCGGAGCGATTGCCCTTGCCGAAGCGGCAGCCGCTTAGCTTGTTTCTGCATTCACATGGCCACCAAAGCCGGACTGCCAGCATACTGACGTGCTGCCGTGGCATTTCATTCGAGAGCTCAAGATGATTCCAACCGACGTGACAAAGGCCGTGGGATTCATTCCCACCGAACACCCCCACCGTCGCCTTAATCTACTCACAAACGAGTGGGTGCTCGTGTCGCCGCACCGCACAAAGCGACCTTGGCAGGGGCAGGTTGAGAAGACTCGCCCCGAGGAGCGCCCGGCCTATGACCCCAAATGCTATCTTTGCCCCGGCAACGAGCGCGCGGGCGGCAACCAAACGCCCGCCTACAGCAGCACCTTTGTCTTTGACAATGACTTCGCAGCGCTTCTGCCCGACGGCCCGCGTGGCGACGCAAGCGAGGGCCCCTTCTTTCGCAGACAAGCCGAAACGGGCATCTGCCGCGTCATCTGCTTCCACCCCCGCCATGACCTGACCTTGCCCGAAATGGAGCACGCCGAAATCCGCACGGTGGTCGACACATGGGCGCAGCAAGTTGCAGAATTGGGCGCGCGCCCCGACATTTCCTACGTGCAGGTCTTTGAGAACAAGGGCGCCGCCATGGGCGCATCCAACCCCCATCCTCACGGCCAGATCTGGTCCTCCTTCACGGTGCCGCAAGACCCAGCCAAGGAAGACGCGCGCCAGTTTGACTACCACCATGCCAATGAGCGCCCTCTGTTGATGGACTATCTGGATGCAGAACTGCGCGCGGGCGAGCGCATTGTGGTGGAAAATGAGCACTGGGTTGCGCTCTGTCCGTGGTGGGCCGTCTGGCCCTTCGAGACGATTCTGCTGCCGCGCGCCCACGTCACTTCACTGCCCGCGCTGAGCGGCGGCCAGCGTGACGCATTGGCCACCATCCTTAAGCGGCTGCTCACCCGCTACGACAATCTCTTCGAGACCCCGTTCCCATACTCCATGGGTTGGCACGGTGAGCCAACCGACGGCGTCTCGCATCCCTGGTGGCAGTTGCACGCACACTTCTTCCCGCCTCTGTTGCGTTCGGCCACAGTGCGGAAATTCATGGTAGGCTACGAACTTCTGGCCAACCCGCAGCGCGACATCACGCCCGAACAAGCCGCGACGCGCCTGCGCGAGGTTGCTGAGGTGCACTATCGGATGACGTGAGGCGGGTTTAGAGAACGCAATTGAACACTGACAATGGATGACAGGCGGCGCACCGGAGAGTGCGCCGCCTGTTGTCTTTTATCAGTTGTCAATTACCTGTACTTAATTAACGATCGCGCACACGCCGCCGCAACTCAAAAAGGCGATCTTCGTGAGCCAGTCGAGCATCCCGCCTGCGATTGCGCCGAGTGCCAATTCAGTCAGCCACCCACATGCGCAGCGTGTGTCAAGCAAAGGCAATTTCCACAGAGCATGCAGACGCTAGATACCCCAAGGT
>CAYJNV010000263.1:0-6318 GCA_964370975.1 uncultured Caldilineaceae bacterium
TGGGGGGATGTATAGTTTGGTGAGGAGAAGTGACTCGGACATTCTGGAATTATAGACGTGACGCAGTGGAGAGCGTATACGATGGACTTTGGATGCATGTGGCGCCTGGGCAGCGAACGATGGCTTGCCAATGGACCAGGGTGAGAAGCCAGGTGACAAGTTGCACCTTGAGGAGAGAAAATGGGTGAGCACTCTACAGTGCGCGAGGCGCTGCTCAATGCGGTGCACGCCGAGCGGGGGCACTTCTTCTACGAATCGGGCCACCACGGTGACCTGTGGATGGACCTTGAGGTGCTCTTTGTGGATGTACGCGCACTGCAGGGTTGGGCCGCTGCGCTGGCCGCACGGCTGACGACCTACCGCGCCGATCTTGTTTGCGGGCCGCTGACGGGAGGCGCGCTGCTGGCGCAGCCCGTGGCAGCTGCCCTGGGCGCGCGCTTCGTCTTCAGCGAGCGTTCCGTGGTGGATGGCCGGGCGCGCTATACGCTACCGATGTCCCTGCGCCCTGTGGTGGCGGGGATGCGTGTGGTCGTGGTGGACGACGTGATCAATGCCGGTTCGGCGGTGGGCGAAACAGTGGCCACACTCACCGATGCGGGTGCTACGATCGTGGGGGTTGGCGCGCTCATCACCATGGGGCCGGCAGCGGCGGCGCTGGCCGCAGCGCACAATGCGCCCTGTGCGGCGCTGGCCACGCTCGAGCGGGGTATGTGGCTGCCTGACGAGTGCCCTCTGTGCAGGGCGGGCGCGCCGCTGGTAAGCAGGGTGGCGGGAGTCCCTTGACACCCTACCTCCGATTCGGGACCTACTCAAATTCGGCGTCCTCAAGTAGTCGCCGGCATGAAGCGATGAGTGAAGGCAGCGAGTTATTGACTACATCCCATACGATGCGGTCGTTGATGCCAAAGTAGTCATGGACAATGATATTGCGGAGTCCAACGACCTTGCGCCATTCGATTTCCGGGGCGGTTTCTCGCACAGCCATTGGCACTCGCGACGCCGCTTCTCCCAAAATGGCCAGGTTATACAGTACGGCGTCACGTGTTCGCGAGTCCCCAAGAACGCTTCATAATCAGTCATCGCCAGGTATGCGCTCGCGGCTACCGCTGCACCGAGCATGTCGTCAAAATAAAGTTTGATTGATCTAGGCATAGACGACTTCCTGCAAAATGAACGGCTTCAGCCGAGGCTTCACGCTGTCGACGAGCACAAGATCCACGTTGCAGCCGAAAAGGTCCTCCAACAGGAACTTTAGGTCCATGTAGGCGTCAAAAGTGGGTTGCTCCATCTCCACGAGCAGGTCGACATCGCTATCGGGTGTGGCATCGCCACGGACGCGCGAGCCAAAGAGCCCAATACGGCGCACGCCAAAGCGGCGCGCAAATTCCGTTTCGCGCAGCGCCAGCGTCTCAAGTATGCGTTCTCGATTCCACACAACTTCCATGTCCATCGCTCCCCCACTAATACAAACTGATCAGCGCAGCCGCTGCAAGCAGCACCAGCGCAATTGTCACCAGCACCAGGTGACGGCGGAAGAGATAGCCCCATGACGACTCGGGCTCGCGCGCAGCACCAAATGTGTTGGACGTGGTGGGCATGGGGGCGGGCTGCTGCGAACCCATGAGGATGGCGCGCAACTCGCGCGCATTCGAGGGGCGCTCGTTGGGGTGCATGGAGAGCCCCTGAAAGACCGAGCGCTCGCAGCGTGGAGAGATGGCCGGGTTCAACTGGCGCAGAGACGTCAGCGCGCCGGGGTGCAGGAAGCGCTCCTTGGCATCCACCGGCGGAATGCCCGCGAGCAAGTGATAGAGCGTGGCTGCGAGGCTGTAGAGATCGCTGCGGCAGTCGGTGTAGCCCGAATCGCCGCCGTACTGCTCCAGCGGCGTGTAGGCCACGGTGCCCCGCCCTTGCAGCACGGTGACCGTGCGTGTCTCGTCCACCTGCAGCACCTTGACGAGGCCAAAGTCCACCAGCTTGATCACGCCACGCGGCGTCAGCTTGATGTTGCTGGGCTTGATGTCGCGATGGAGCACGGGCGGGTTCTGATCGTGCATATACTCGAGTGCATCGAGCAACTGCGTGGCCCAACCGAGCACCACCGTCTCCGAGAGAAACTCATTGCGCCGCTGCGCCTCCTGCAGAATCTCCTGCAGGTCGCGGCCCTCCACAAAGTCCATCACCAGATACTCACGCGTCTCCTCGGCAAAGTAGTCGGAGACTTTGGGCAGGTTGGGGTGGTCGAGCCGCGCCAGCACACTGGATTCGAGGCGGAACTGCTCGGACATCTGCTCGAGCTCCGCCTGCGAGGTGCTGGCCTGCGTCAGCGTGGGCAGAATCTCCTTGACGGCGCAGAGACGTCCCTCAAGACGCCTGTCGCTGGCCTTGTAGACCGCGCCCATGCCGCCCTGGCCCACGAGTTCAAGAATCTCGTAGCGCTCGCGCAGCAGTGTGCCTGTATCGAGGATCAGTTGCATGGTTCTCCTGAAGGGGGCAGGGGCCGACGCAGCGCTCTGACGGCCTGCGTTTTATGCATGAGGGGATTCTGGTATAATGCCCCAGTGTATAGCCACAGGACCGCGCAGCCGTTGCTGCGTTGCCCTGCGCCGACGCGCCCGAACTGGTGGCGCAGCGGACGAAATCCAGACAGAGTGAGCGCAGGCGGCGACGACTTGTGCGGTTGTGCGCAGGCGCAATCGACGCATTCAGCCATTGCCACGGTCCTCCATCTTGCGGCCATTATGCGCCGCTGCCTGGACACTGTCAATTCGCCGACCGCTCTCCCCGCAGGCGACCTATTCCATGACTCCGCCGGAAGGCGTAAAGCGATGAGCCACGCAGGCGACGATGAAGGAAACCAAATGACCATTGACCCGATATCGACCAAAGACAACACCGACAACGCCGACAACACCGACAACACCGACAACGCCACCGCCGCGCCTGCGGCGCGCCCGCGCGAAAATGCCATGCTCGTTCTGCAGCGCGGGGCCGAGGCCGGCCGTCGCTGGCCGTTGGACCGCGCGCACCCCATTACGATTGGGCGCGGCGAAGAGTGCGAAATCCATTTACCCGACCGCCAGGTAAGCCGCGCCCATGCACGTATTGCCTGGAATGGCGAAACCTATGCGCTGGAAGATCTGGACAGCAAGAACGGCACCCATGTCAACGGCGCCGAGGTGCAGGCGACCAAAGTGCCCCTCCACGATGGAGACGAAATCCAGATCGCGTTGCGCTTCAAGCTCGCGTTTGTGGATGCAGGCGCCACGGCCCCACTGACACTCGACACCGCGAACCAGGGGTTGCGCCTCGACAAGGATACGCGCCAGGTCTGGATTAACGGCGTGCAGGCCGACCCGCCTCTGAGCCTGCATCAATACCGCCTGCTTGAGGTGCTGTGGGACTCGGGCGGCGGCGTCGTCACGCGCGACCAGATCATTGACGCCGTTTGGCCTGAAGCAAGCAGCGAGGGTGTGAGCGAGCAGGCCATCGATGCGCTGGTGCGCCGCCTGCGCGAGCGCATTGAAGAAGTGGACACCGAATTTCGCTATATAATCACCGTGCGCGGCCACGGTTTCCGTCTCGAGAACCGCTGATGGCACAGCCGGCCCCGTCCTGGGCCAGGCCAGCGTGGGCCGACGGGCTTGTGCAGGCCAACCCGCAGGGGGCCGTCAGTCTTTATCTGCACATTCCCTTTTGCGCCCATAAGTGTCCGTACTGCGACTTCAACACCTATGCCGGGCTGGAGGCGCTCTACGACGACACCGTGGATGCGCTTTGCGCCGAGTTGGCGGCGTGGGGGCCGTGGCTGGCAGGGCGGCCTGTGGAGACCATCTTTCTGGGCGGCGGCACGCCCACGGTGCTCTCGGCGGCGCAACTGGAGCGGCTCTTCGCAGCCATGCACGCGCACTACACGCTTGCGGCCGGTTGCGAAGTGACATCCGAAGCCAACCCCGGCACGGTGGACCGGGAGAGCTTCGTTACGCTGCGCAGCCTCGGCGTCAACCGGCTCAGCCTGGGCGTGCAGTCATTCCAGCCCGCCGAACTCGCCTTTCTGGGGCGCATTCATGATGTGGATGATGTGACGCGCGCCTTTGCGGCTGCTCGCCTTGCCGGTTTTGATGACATCAACCTGGACTTCATCTTTGGCCTGCCCAACCAGCAGGCCGACCTGTGGGAGAATACGCTGGCGCGCGCATTGGCGCTCGGCCCCGAGCACCTGAGCCTCTACAGCCTGATTGTGGAGGAGAACACACCGCTTTACAATTGGGTGGAAACGGGCCGCGTAGCAGCGCCTGATGACGACCTGGCCGCCACGCTCTACGAGATGGCCATGACGCGCCTGGCCGAGGCGGGCTATGCCCAGTACGAAGTCTCCAACTGGGCGCGACTCGCGACGGGCGAAGCGCCTGACATACGGACTCCGGCGCACCTGAGCCGACACAACCGCGTCTACTGGCGCAACGGCGAGTATGTGGGCATAGGCCCGGGCGCGCATAGCCACATGCGTCTGCGTGACGAAGCCAGACAAAGCTGGAGCCGCCGCTGGAGTAACCGCAAACCGGTGGCCGGTTATGTGCGGCGCATGCAGCAGGGCGCGCCGGTGGAGGCTTTCAGCGAACTGCTCGACGAACGCACGGCCATGGGCGAGACGATGATGGTGGGGCTGCGCCTCGTACGCGAGGGCGTGCCCTATGCCCACTTTGCACGGCTGCATGGGGCCGATCTGCGCACCGTCTTCGCGGCTGAAGTGGCTGACCTGACGGCACTTGGCTTGCTTGAAGTGGACAACGTGCGTGTGCGCCTTACAGCGCGCGGGCTGCTCCTGGGCAATCAGGTCTTCGCACGCTTCCTGGCCGAACCGGCGCCGCCATCTGTCCTGCCCGCATAACACGCCGCACGCGCGGCAGTGAAAGGCTGTTCCCGCATGATACGCGCCCTCTACCCAGGCACGTTTGACCCCATGCACAATGGGCACATCGATATTGCCACGCGCGCCGCGGCGTTGTTTGACGAGGTTGTAATTGCGGTCTACGATGCGCCTCCCAAGAGACTGCTCTTTTCCACGGAAGAGCGGCTGGAAATGGCTCGCCGCGCTGTGGCCCACCTGTCCAACGTGGCCGTGGCCTCCTACATCGGCCTCACCGTTACTGTGGCACGGCAGTTGGATGCGCAGGTGATAGTGCGTGGCCTGCGCAACGTGGCCGACTTTGAGTATGAGCACCAAATCGGCTGGGCCAACAGCGAACTGGCCCCCGGCGTCGAGCTCTGCTGCCTCTTCTGCGCCGGACGCTTTGCCTACCTCAGCGCCACCATCCTCAAGGAAGTCGCGAGCCTGGGTGGCGATGTGCGTGAGTGGGCTGCGCCCCACGTTCTCGAGGCGCTCTCGGCCAAATTTGACCGCGACCTGCTCAGCCCCCTCACCGTAGGGCGCAGTGAGGGTAAGTTGACGCACAGGGGTTAACCTGCCACTTATCAGTCATCAATTATCTGACTGTGGATAGTTGATGGTCACTGACTGATCACCGAAATTCCGTTCCGCCTTTCATCGCACACATCGCTGGAGGTGTCCCATGGCTATCCTGCAGATCATCGACCAACTGGCGGACAAGATTAGCAACAGCCCCAAGGTCCCTTTCTCATCCGACCGCAGGGTTGACGCCAACGAAATCAGCCAGATTCTCGAGCGGCTGCGCATCAGTGTGCCCAGTTCCATAATGGAGAGCGAGCGCACACTGGAAGAGCGCGAGCGCATCCTGGGTGAGGCCGAAACCGAGGCCAAGCGCATCATTGCCCAGGCGCGCCAGCGCGCCAACGAAATCCTGAGCCAGGACGGGCTGGTGGCGATGGCACGCAAGGAGGCCGACCGCATTGTGGACGAGGGGCGGCAGCAGGCGCGCATTCGCGCCGAAGAGGCTGACGCCTACTCGGTTGACAAGCTGCAGGAGATCAATAACGCGCTCAAGCGCATGCAGGCCGAGGTGGAGAATGGCCTGCAGTTGCTGCGCGGCCGCACGCGTCCGCCCGAGCGCCCCGAACCGCGCGCAGCCGATCGCGGTGGTGAATCGGCCTATGCGCCCAAGCCCCAGAACCCCGCTCAGCCGCCGTCGCCAGCCAACCCACTGACGCGCCCGCCCGCCGCGCGTGGCGAACCCAAGGGCTAAAATACCAACCCCGACGCAAAGACGCAAAGGTTCGCAAAGACCAACAAAACCGAGAACACAGATCAAGTCGGAAACAGCAGGGATAACAACCAATAGCCTTCATTATCCCTGCTGTTTCCGACTTGATCTGTGTTCTCGGCTTTGTTAGTCTTTGCGT
>CAYJNV010000264.1:0-6259 GCA_964370975.1 uncultured Caldilineaceae bacterium
CCCACCCCCCCGGCCCCCCCCCCCCCCCCCCAAAAAAACAACCCCCCGCCCCTGCATAACATGAGTTACCAGTACAGCTTACCAATTACATTTTCTGTTCGTCCCGAAAAACGTGAAAACGAGCCGTACATGATTCCTACAAGCTATTATCTGATACTGGGCGCGGTAATTTTCCTGATTGGCACGGTGGGTGTGCTCAGCCGGCGCAGCGCGCTGATTGTCTTCATGTGCGTAGAGATGATGCTCAACAGCGTCAACCTCTCGCTCATCGCGCTCAGCCGCCAATGGGGCAATCTCGACGGCCAGATTTTCGTCTTCATGGTCATGGCCGTGGCGGCCGCCGAGGTGGCCGTGGGGCTCGCGATTCTGATTGCCCACAACCGCAACGCCAACACCACCAACGTCGACGACATCAACCTGCTCAAGTGGTAAGCCTGTGCGAGTGGTAATCCTGTGCAAATGGAGAGCCCGCACAGGTGGTAGCACAGTGCAGGGGATAACCCGCAGCAACAGCGCACAACACACGCCCGCGACGACGCCCAACACTTCACGGGCAGCGCCGCGTCAGAGGATGCTCCTATGATCCAATTTGCATGGCTCCTGCTCGCCTTTCCTGCAGCCGGGGCGCTGATCAATCTCTTCTTCGGCAAGCGGCTGAGCAAGAACGTCGTGGGCTGGATTGCCTCCGGCGCGGTCATTGGCGCGTTTGCCGTGGCTATCGGGTTGCTGGTTGCGCTGCTTGGCATGGCTGCGGAGGAGCGCTCGGTCACCGTACCGCTTTGGCAGTGGATCACTGTGGGCACGCTCAACATCAACGCAGCGCTGCTGATTGATCCGTTGAGCATCGTCATGGCGCTTGTCGTCACCGGCGTCGGCTCGTTGATCCACATCTACGCCATCTCGTACATGCACGAAGATTCCATGTTCCAGCGTTTCTTCGTCTATCTGAACTTCTTTATCTTCGCCATGCTCATCCTCGTGCTCAGCGATTCGTTCGCAGGCATGTTTGTGGGCTGGGAAGGTGTGGGCCTGGCGTCCTATCTGCTCATCGGCTTCTGGTTTGACCGCAAGGATGGCCTCTACGGCTGGTACGCCGACGCTGGCAAGAAGGCATTCATTGTCAACCGCATCGGCGACTTCGGCATGCTCGTCGCGATGATGGCCATCTGGGCGGCGCTGGGCACGCTGACCTTCCACGATGTCTTTGCGCAGGCGGAGGCGGGCGGGCTGGCGGCAGGTGCGGCCACGCTCATTTGCCTCATGCTGTTGCTGGGCGCCACAGGCAAGAGTGCACAGCTACCGCTCTTCGTTTGGCTTCCCGACGCGATGGCCGGCCCCACGCCCGTATCCGCGCTGATCCACGCCGCGACCATGGTCACGGCCGGCATCTACATGATTGCGCGCACGCAGCCCCTCTGGCATCTTGCCCCCGACGCCGCCGCCATAGCCGCATGGATTGGGGCGCTTACGGCGTTGATGGCAGCCTCCGTGGCGCTGGTGCAAACGGACTTGAAGAAGGTGCTGGCCTACTCCACCGTCTCGCAGCTTGGCTACATGATGCTGGGCGTGGGCGTGATGGCCTACGGCGCCAGTATCTTCCATCTGTTCACCCACGCCGTCTTCAAGGCGCTGCTCTTCCTGGCCGCCGGCTCCGTCATGCACGGCCTCTCCGGCGAGACCGACATGCGCAAGATGGGCGGTCTCAGGGCCAAAATGCCCGCCACCTACTGGACATTCCTGTTGGGGACGATTGCGCTGGCAGGCATCCCGCTCACCTCCGGCTTCTTCTCCAAGGATGGCATCCTGCTGGGCGCGCTGGTGAGAAGCCCTTTGCTCTACGCAATTGGTCTCTTCACGGCGCTGCTGACGGCAGTCTACGCTTTCCGCATGTTCTTCATGGTCTTTCAAGGCGAACCACGCGACAAGAAGCTGGTCGATCACGCGCACGAGAGCCCACGCCTGATGACATGGCCGCTCTGGATTCTGGCGGGCCTCTCGCTGGTAACCAGCCTGCTCAACCTGCCCTTTGTCCTGACGATGGAGAAGTTTCTCGAGCCGGCAATCGGCGCACACGACGAACCATCGCTCACCTATGAGCTGCTGGCACTGGCGTTGAGCGTGGTGATTTCGCTGCTCGGTCTGGCCATGGCCTACGGCCTCTACATCCGCCGCGATCAATGGATGCAGGGCCTGCAGAAGAGCCTGGCCTTTATGAAGCAGCCACTCGAGCGCAAGTGGTACTTTGACGAAATCTACAATGCCGTGGTGGTCGATCCCCTCAAGGCGGTGGGCGCGTGGTTCGCCACGTTCTTTGACCCGAGGGTGGTGGACGGGGCCGTGAACGGCGTTGCGCACGGCACATCACGCCTGGGCGAATATGCGCGCAGGCTCCAAACTGGCACTGTGCCCACCTATGCGTTGAGCATCCTCGTGGGTGTTGCGGCGGTGGTGGTCTACTTCCTCCTGGTGTAGGCGCGCCCGTCCGGGCCGCCGCACACTCGAGGGATCGCACTTCAGGAAGCTGGTCTTCTATGCAATTCCCGGTACCGTATTTGCTCAGCATTATCACATTCCTGCCGCTGCTGGGCGCGGCCGCCGTACTGCTGCTCAAGGGCGATGGGCCGCGCCGCTGGACGGCGCTCAGCTTCTCCATCGTCACCTTCCTGGTGAGTCTGCTGCTGCTCGTCGGCTGGCAGAATGGCCAGGCGGGCATGCAGTTCGAGGAGATAGCCCCCTGGTTGCCTGCGGCAGGGCTTACCTATCACCTGGGCGTGGATGGCATCAGCCTCTTCATTGTGCTGCTGACAACGCTGCTCTCGCCCATCGCGATTGCCTTCAGCAACCGCTTCGTGCATGACCGCTTGGGGGCTTTTCTGGCGCTCATGCTCGTGCTCGAGACGGCAATGGTTGGCACCTTCCTTGCGCTTGACCTGATCCTCTTCTTCGTCTTCTTCGAGTTCAGCCTCATCCCCATGTACTTCCTGATTGGCGAATGGGGCAGCCAGAACCGTGTCTACGCCGCACTCAAGTTCTTCCTCTACACCTTTGCCGGGTCGGCGGTGATGCTCATCGCCATCCTGGTGGTCTATGCGAATACGGGCACCTTTGACCTGCTGCAGATTCAGAATGTGCCCCTGAGTGCCAACGTGCAGATGTGGGCCTTCCTGGCATTTACGCTGGCCTTCGCCATCAAGGTGCCGCTCTTCCCCTTCCACACATGGCTGCCCGACGCCCATGTGCAGGCGCCCACCGCCGGGTCGATTATCCTGGCGGGCGTGCTCCTCAAGATGGGCTCCTACGGCTACCTGCGCTTCAACATCCCGCTCTTCCCCGAGGCCGCTGCACGCTTTGCCCCGTGGATAGCGGCGCTGGCGGTCATCGGCATCATCTACGGCGCGCTGACGGCGCTCATGCAGAAGGATGTGAAGTCGCTCGTCGCCTACTCCTCGGTGGCGCACATGGGCTTTGTCATGCTGGGCCTGGTGGCGCTCAACCAGCAGTCGGTGAGCGGCTCTGTATTGCAGATGGTCAACCACGGCGTGAGCACGGGGGCGCTCTTCCTCATGGTGGGGCTGCTCTACGAGCGCCGCCACACACGCATGCTGGACGAGTTCGGCGGCCTCTGGAAGAGCATCCCTGTCTACAGCTTCCTCTTCCTGGTGGTAGCCATGAGCAGCGCGGGGCTGCCGGGGCTCAACGGCTTCGTGGGCGAGTTCGCCATCCTGCTGGGCACTTACACGTGGAACCCCATCTTCGCCGTAATTGCTGCGGCGGGCGTGATTCTGGCGGCGTGGTACCTGCTCGCCGCCTTCCGCAAGATGGCGCAGGGCAAGATTACCAAGCCCGAGAACGAAGTGGGCAAGCTGCAGGACATTCGCCCTGCCGAGTTCCTGATGGTGCTGCCGCTGTTGCTCATCTTCTTCATTATCGGCCTCTTCCCCAATCTCTTCTTTGACAAGATCAACCCGTCGGTGTCGGCGCTCCTGGAGAGCCAACCCGCCGTCACACGCACGGTGGAGCCCGTGGCCCTGGAGGTCAACTCCAAATGAATGACGCCATGCAGATGCTGCAACTGAACATGCAGGCAATTTGGCCGCAAACCGTGCTCGTGCTCTTTGCGCTGCTGATTATGATGGTCGATGCCTTTGGCGGCGGCGCGGATGTAGAGCACGCGGGCAGCAAACGCGCGCTGCCCTGGATTGCCATCGTGGGCATCCTGATCACCCTGGCCATCAGCGCCTGGCTGTGGACGCAGACGCCCGTCTCCTTCCAGGGACACTCGATTGATGACCGCTTCGCACTCAGCATCAACTTGATTGTGCTGGTGGCGGCGCTGCTCGGCGTCCTCTTCAGCAACGGCTATATCCAAAAGGTGAACCACCAGGTGGGCGAGTACTACGCGCTCATTCTGCTCAGCACCGTGGGCATGATGTTCATGGGTTCGGCCACGGACCTGATTGTGCTCTTTGTGGCGCTGGAGATCTTCTCGCTGGCGCTCTACATCCTCACCGGGCTGCACCGCACCAATCCGCGCAGCACCGAAGCGGCCATGAAGTACTTCCTGCTGGGCGCTTTTGCTTCGGCCTTCTTCGTCTACGGCGCGGCGCTGCTCTACGGCGCAACCGGCACGACGCAGTACGACGCCATGGCCTTCAGTGTGAACAACGGCCTTGCCGACCCCTTCCTGCTCTATGCAGGCATTGCGCTGCTGATTGTGGGCTTCGGCTTCAAGGTGAGCCTCGTCCCTTTCCATATGTGGACGCCTGACGTCTACCAGGGCGCACCGACGCCGGTCACCGCCTTCATGAGCGCAGGCACCAAGGCAGCGGGCTTCGCCGGCCTCGCGCGCCTGCTGGTGCTGGTGCTGCCCGCGGCGCAGCCGCAGTGGGGCTGGATTCTCGCCGCTCTCGCAACGCTCACCATGATCCTGGGCAACCTGGCTGCGTTGCGCCAGCGAAGCCTCAAACGCATGCTTGCCTACTCCACCATTGCCCACGCCGGCTACATTCTGGCGGCGCTCGTCCCCGGCACGGTGGAGGGTGCAGACGCAGCGCTCTTCTACCTCTTCACGTATTCCTTCATGAACATGGGCGCGTTTGCCGTCATCATGACGCTGGAGCAGAAGGCAGGCGAGGACGCGCTGCAGGCCAACGCCCGCGGGCTGGGCAGGCGTGCGCCGCTGCTGGCCTTCCTCATGGCGGTCTTCATGTTCAGCCTCAGCGGCATGCCGCCGCTGGCGGGCTTCTTCGGCAAATTCTTTGTATTCCGCGCCGCCGTCAACGGCGGCTGGACGTGGCTGGCGGTGGTGGGCATGATCACCAGCGCCGTTGCGGCCTACTACTACCTGCGCGTGGTCGTGGCCATGTTCTTCGAGAAGCCGAGTGACGATGTGGTCTTTGTGCCGCGTGCGTGGGGCACGCTGCAGATTGGGCTGGCGTTGACTGCCGCCTTCACCATTGTCGTGGGCATTCTCCCCAGCTTCTGGGCCGGATTGATGCAGTCGGGCTTCGGCGGATAGCGGCAGCAGCGTAATTGACAACTTACAACGGATGACAGGTAATAGGGGCGCACGACCATGAGTCGTGCGCCCCTATTACCTGTCATCCGTTATCATTATCAAGCGTCGTGTACCCACACCAGAATCCCGAGGAACAGCCATGAACCAGAAAGTACAGCAGGATTTAGAGCAACGAGCGCAGGAAATCGAAGCATTCTTGGCAAAGATGCAACAGGTATCCGGCATTCAGAAACCGGTGAATCCCGAGTACATAAAATACCTAATGCGACACGGAGTACCACAAATCGATTGGGACGAAATATCACCTGAATTGCTGAACGCCATCAATGGCCGGCAGACCTCACAATCGCCATCACGAACAACCGAAACTGACCCCCACCAAACATAAATCGGTGGTACAAGACCAGCCTACAAAATTGGGTCGTCACGCGCAGCAACGGCCTAGACGACGCGCCCGAATGGATGCGACCAAGACTATCGGAATCCGCAGGCTTGACCTGCATACCGAAAAGCGGTGGCCCTTAACAAACGATATCGGGCCAGACAGAACGCTAGACAAGGTTCCAACCTTTATGCACGACGCCGTGCAAATGGCTTGGGACGACCTCATGTGCTTTCACAGTTCAATAATGCGCTCAACAATCTCGACCGTCTCCTGGTTGCAGAGGATCTGCTTGAGCTTGTTGCCGTGCCTGCGCTCTCCCTTGACGACCGACATGCCGTCCACCCGGCGCGCGCTGA
>CAYJNV010000265.1:0-6231 GCA_964370975.1 uncultured Caldilineaceae bacterium
CAACAGCCCCATACTGGGGCTTGCCGCCGCGTTCAAAGACGCCGCCTTCGTCGATGATATAGGTGCGCCACGCCTGCACCACGCTTTCGGGCGTCAGGTCGCCCTTGCCGTCCAGCAGCGCACGCGCAGTAAGGAGTGCGAACTCGGTGTCGTCGGTGCTGCCCGCGCCGGCATAGAGGTTGGTGATGATGCCGTAGCGCTGGCGGTAGGCATCCATCCGCCCCAGGTCGCCGATGGCGTCACCTACGGCCAGCCCCACGAGTGCACCCAATGCCGCCGAACGATAGTTTGTGCGGGTGGTGTGTTGCATGGTGATTGTCAAGCAGGCACCTCCAGGTTGATTGTGCGGGGCGCGCCCACGCTTTGGCGTTCGACCAGCGTACAGGGCACCACAATCCGCGCCACCGGTGCGGCCGCGTCCCCCTCCAGCCGCGAAAGAACGAGGCGCGCCGCTCTGAGACCCAACTGAGACTTGTCCTTGGCCATGGTCGTCAGCGGCGGTGTCGAGATGGAGGCGTATTCAATGTCGTCCATGCCCATGACCGAGATATCCGCGGGCACGCGCCGCCCCAGTGCCGTCAGCTCCTGCAGCGCCGCCAATGCCAGCACGTCATTGGAGGCAAATATCGCGGTGGGAGGATCGTCCAGCAGCGCAAGTTCGCGCGCCGCCTGGCGTCCGCCTTCGGCCGTGTAGGGTGACGCGGCGATCAACTTCTCGTCAAGCTCAATGGCGCGTGCGGCGAGAAAGTCGGTGTACGCACGGGCGCGTGCGCGGCTCGACGCCTGGTTGGCCCAGATGAAGCCAATGCGCCTGTGGCCCAGGCCGTATAAATAGTCGAGCGCATCGCGCGTGCCCTGATAACTATCGGAGCCGACCGTATCAACGTCGGCATAGTCGCGGCGCAGGCCCAGCACCACGGCGGGGACTTCCAGCGCGGCCAACTCGGCAGGCGTCACCGCAACGGGGTTGAGGACGATCGCGTCAAAGCGATTGCGGCGCGCCATTTCCAACAGCGAGCGTTCCTGGCTCGCGTTCCAGTCGGTATTGGCATAGACCACCGCATAACCGGCCGCTGCCAGCGCAAGCTGGAGCGAACGGGCCACGCCGGGCCAGAAGGGGTTGTCGATATTTGGGATCATGAGCATGACGATGTAGGAGCGCCTTGTGCGCAGGCTGCTGGCGACGGCATTGTGCGAATAGCCAACCTGCCGCATCGCGGCGAGCACGTTCAGACGAGTCTGCTCGGCGACGGAATTGTCACCGCCGCGCAGCACACGCGAGACTGTGGATTTGGAGACGCCGGCGGCGCGGGCCACGTCATGAATGGTGGTGGATTTGCGCATGAGAGCAGGTGGCGAAGAAGTGGGAACGTTCCCAATCACGACAAACGCCATGTTACGCGACGGACGACAGCTATGGAGAAATTCAGCGGGAACGTTCCCAAGATATCAGAAGCAGGCGGCGCTGTCAAGGGGTTCGCGCGGGCCAATTCTCGCTTTGGGTTTGAGATGCGGTTGCGCGTGTCTTGGCGAAGCCAAGCGCACACGTGCGAGGTGGGGTGCTTAGGCCGCGGGGCGCAAGAGCTTGCGTTTGCCGAAGACTTCGTTGATCGCCGTCTCGACGCGCGTCAGCGTGTCGGCAATCACCGCTTCGCTGTGGCTGTAGGAGAGGAACCAGGGCTCGCGCGGGTCGTCATCCACCAGCACACCATTGGCAATCAGCGCTGTGCCCAACTTGCCAAAGAGTGCGGCGTCAAAGCTGCTGTACGAGCGATAGTCGGTGGGCGCGACGTCGCTGCCCAGCAATACGCTGAACATGGAGGGGACGCCGCTCACTACGTGTACGATGCCGTGCTGGGCCAACAGACCGCTGATGCCCTGCATCAGCGCGCGCCCGCGCGCAAAAATCGTCTCGATCACCGGCTGCGTTTCAATGATCTCCAACGTGGCGGCTGCTGCCGACGCCGCCACCACATTGCCGCAGTAGGTGCCGCCGTGCGCCACGCGCCCCGGCTCCACCACAGCCATGATTGCGTCGCGCCCTGCGACAGCGGCCACGGGAAAGCCGTTGCCCAGCGCCTTGGCATAGGCGGCGAGGTCGGCGCGTACGCCGAAGTATTCCTGTGCGCCGCCGCGCGCCACGCGAAAGCCGGTTTTTACCTCGTCAAAGATGAGCACCACGCCATATTGCGTGCAGAGATCGCGCAGGCGGCGCAGCCAGGTGAGGTCTGCCACAATCCCCGCGACATTGCCCATCATCGGCTCCACGAGCACAGCGGCCAGTTCCTCGCCCTGCTCGGCAAAGGCGCGCTCGAGCATCTCGATGTCATTGTAGGGGAGCGAGACGAGGAAGTTGCGTATGGAGATAGGCATGCCGTCGGTGGCGCTGACACGGTGCGGCTTGGTGCGCGGCCCCAGCATGTCGGCGCTGGCCGTAGGACCGCTGAACATCACATAGTCGAAGTTGCCGTGGTAGTTGCCCTCGAACTTGATGAACTTCTCGCGCCCAGTGTAGGCGCGTGCAATGCGCAGGGCGTGCATGTTGGCTTCGGTGCCCGTGTTGCTCAGGCGCACCTTGTCCATGCCCGTCATACGTGTGAAGCGCTCGGCAACCTCAATCTCCACAGGCGTCGTGGCGGCAAAGAGCACACCCGACTGGATGGCCTCGGCCACGCGCCGGGTGACGGCCGGGTAGGCATGGCCCAGGATGATGGGCCCAAAGCCCAGGCGGTAGTCGATGAAGCGGTTGTCGTCGGCATCCCACACATGTGCGCCTTCGCCGCGGTAGATGATGGGCGTCTCCTCATCACCCCAGTAGCGGAAGTTGGAGTTGACACCGTACGGAATGTACTTTTTCGCCTCAGCAAAGAGCGCACGTGAACGTGTGTGTTGCATAGCGACCTTGTTTAGGGAGTCGGGAGTCGGAGTCGGGAAATCATCAGAATTCAGTTGTCAGTTGCTGTTTGCTGATTGCCAATCAACCATTCCCCTACTCCTCAGCGCGCGGCGGGTCCCATGCGTAAATTTCCTTGACAATGTCGAGATAGATGAAGGTTTCCGCCTCGCGCACGCCCTCAACGCTGTAGAGTCGGTCGGTGAGGAAGCGCAGCAGGTGGGCGTTGTCGATACAGGTGACCTCGACGAGGAAGTTGTACGCGCCCGCTGTAATCGTCAGGTAGATGACCTCGTCGAAGGCGGCTATCTGGCGCGAAATCTCCTCGATGTAGCGGCCGTCGGCTTTAACACCAATCAACGCCATGGTGCCGTAGCCGATTTTGAGCGGGTTGGTGACAGCGGCGAACTGGAGTACGCCCCGCTCATTGAGACGCTGCACCCGCTGGCGAATCATGCCCGGCGAGACACCAAGTTGGGTGGCAATGGTGCTGAAGGGCAGCCTGCCATCGCCTTTGAGCGCCTGGATGATCTGGCGGTCGGTTTGGTCCAGCGCGTCGGTCACGGGCGTCTCCGCAGGAATGGGTGTGTGCGCGTGGCGACAGGATAGCCGCAGAATACGCGGTTGTCAAGCCCCCATAATACATATTTGGCAGATTGTGAGACTAAATGGTGCGGAATCGGCAATTGCGACGCGGCTGCGTGCGCAATTGTGAGTTACTCTGGATGATGCGTCCGGCGTGCATGCAAAAAAGAGCGGAGGGCTGGGGAGCCCTCCGCTACACCTGCTTACGTTCAGACATGCGTGTTACAAAGTGACAGTGTCATCCGGCGCACCGTCATCTTGCAGGCTGGCGGGCGGCGCAAGCGGGGTGGTCGGCGCGTCTGCAGCGGGGGCCGCGTCAGCCGCGGCTGCGGACGGTGGGGCGAAATCGGCGGGCGAAGCGGGTGCGACATAAGTTACGTGTGCATCACTCTCGCTGGTTGTGGCTTGCTCGGCCAGGCTGAACGGCGCAGGCAGAAGCGGCACCGCGGGGGTTGCGCTGCGCACGGGCGTGCCGTACTCCTGCGCCAACTGGCCGTAGAGATGGTACTGCACAACCGTCGTGAGCAGCGTGGCCAGGGGGATTGTCACAATCAGCCCCACCACGCAGAGCAGTGCGCCTACAATGGCGCCGCCAATTGCAAGCACCATGCTGGCCGCTATGTAGACCAGCGAAACGATGACCACCGGGCCGATATGGTCGCGCGTCCAGTTCCAGATGCCGGTAAAGTCGAACGCGCTGCGGATTTCCTCGTCGCGCGCAAAGGCAATCGTAATTGCTGGCGTGGCCAGTGTGATGAAGAGGCCATACACGAAAAGGAGGCACATCCCCAGCACCATGAGCGGTACGCCAATGAAGCCGGCGCCGCGGCTGCTGTCGGTCATGGCTGCGCCGATGACGGTAGGGATCCACAGCACCATAATGGGGAGTACGTAGACGAGGATCGCCAAAGCGTACCTGAAACCCACGCCGAGGTCCTCGCTCCAGCGATCCCATTCGGGCAAGGGGTGCTCCACGCCATCGCGCACATTCTGCAGCAGGCGGATGGCGTAACCTGTAAGAATCAAATAGCCCGCAATGCCAATCAGGACCGGCGTCAGGATTGTGCTGATAAGCACAACGGCCGTACCAACGCCCAGCTTTTCCATGCGGCGCGGGTCATCCAAATAGAAGGTCAGCGATTTGGTGATGTTCATGCAGAATCTCGTTTCATGGACTGGCCGCACACGCGGCGAAGAGTATTGCGCTTCTGAGTATACTACGCATGCGCTGGCGCAGGGTCGCGCCGCGAAGTGGCTACTTTCCTGGGAGAGCCGTCACGTCATGCATCCAGCGCCTGCGCAATTTCGGCGCGCACCCAGTCGTCCGTCTCAAGCGCGATGCGCGCGTGCAGGTGCGGCGCAATCTGCTCTCTGCCCTGCTTCAGCCCCACTTGCCCCAGCGCCCAGGCGGCGTGGCCGCGCGCCGGCGCTGCGGCATCATCCAGCGCACGCGTCAGCGCGGGGATGGCGTCGCGGCTGCCCCAGTTGCCCAGCGCCACGCACACGTTGCGCAACATGCCGGCGCGGGTGGCGCGCAGCACAGGCGAGCGTCTGAAATGGGCGGCGAAGAGCCCATCATCGAGCCAGTAGGGGGCGGCGGGGTCAAAGCCATCGAGAAGCGGCGGTGCAACACGGTTTGGCTGGGCGCGCAGCGCTTCAAAGGCGGGCGCGCGCCCGTCAAGGCGCGCATTCCAGGGGCAGACCTCCTGACAAACGTCGCAGCCGAAGATGCGATTGCCAAAGCGCGTCCGCAGTTCCACAGGAATCGGCGCTTGCGTCTCGATTGTCCAGTAGGAGATGCAGCGCTGCGGGTCGAGGTGAAAGGGGCCGACGAAGGCGCTCGTAGGGCAGCCGCTGAGGCAGCGCGTGCAGCGGCCGCAGGTCCCCGTTGCCGATCCACCCGCGGCCAGGGGAATGGACCACGAGCCGTAGTTGCCAGCGGCGGCGAGGCCGCGCAGCACCGCATCTGCCTGTGGCTCGGGCGGCAGCGAGCTATCCACTGCTTCGGCGTTTGCCAGTTCCTCGGGCACAAGCAGCGCGGCGAGCAGGAGCCAGCTACCCGCCTGGGGATGGATGATGCAGCAGTTCTTGCCGAAGAAGCCCAGGCCGGCCACCTGCGCCCAGTCGCGCTCGAGCAGCGGGCCGCTGTCCACCAGCGCCTTGGCCAGCGTGGTGCGGCCGCTTTGGGCGCGCAGGAATGCGTCGAGCGTGTGCAGGCGGGGACGGAGTACGTCGTGGTAGTCATCGCCCCAGGCGTAGGCGGCAATGAGGCCGCGCGCCGGGTCGTCGCGCACAGCCGGCGGCAGCGCAGGGATGGTGTAGCGGGCGGCCAGCATGATCAGCGTGCGCACGGGGGCGCGGCCGGGGCCCACAAGCAGCGCAGGGTCGCGCCGCAGCGCGCGGCTGCGCTCGAGGTAGTGCATGGCGCCGGCGCGCCCTGCATCGAGCCAGCCATCGAATAAGTCGGCGTGGGGGGCGCGGCCCGCAGGAGCAAAGCGGCAGAGGGCAAAGCCCAGGCGGCGCGCCTCGGCCTCCACCGCGCGCCCCAACTTGACAATATCCACCAGACCACCAAAACAAAGAACCCCGACGCAAAGGCAAACCCCGACGCAAAGGCGCAAAGGCGCAAAGAAATGAACTTCCCAGGATTTTGTGGAGAGTGGGTTAAGCAAGAACTGCCTTTGCTTTTTCCTTATCAGCGCAGTTTTTGTTGTTGTGACTGCGACGGTGGGGACGATGGGTTGGTTGCTGCG
>CAYJNV010000266.1:0-6190 GCA_964370975.1 uncultured Caldilineaceae bacterium
CTATGACCGTCAACGCCGACTATGTCATCCCCGTGGACCCCGCCGAGGTGCGCAACGCCGTGGCCGGACAAACGGAAGAGGCGGCGGCGCGCATCCTCAACGAACGCTGGCTGCTGGCTGCGCCGCCCGATTTCTACCGAGACCCGCAGTGGCTGTCTACGCTGCCCACGCTGCCCAGCCGCATTCAGGTGCGCGTCAACTTCGGCGATACGGCAACCACCGCCGCGCCCGCCACACCATGAGCACGCCGCAAGCGCAGGCGACCCCCGTGTCCCCGTGGCCGCCGGGCAAGCTGCTGGCGCTGGATGTGGGCTTGGCGCGCATTGGCGTTGCTGTCAGCGATCCGCTGGGTTTGGCCGCGCGGCCGTTGCTCGTCATCCGGCGGCGTTCGCGCAATGAAGACTTTGCGCGCCTGGCCGAGATTGTGGCGCAGGAAGAAGTGCAGGGCGTCATCTGCGGGCTGCCCCTCAACATGGATGGCAGTGAAGGGCAGCAGGCCGAAACCACACGTACATGGGCGCGCCGCCTTGCCAATGCGCTGCGCGCTCTGCTGGGGCGGCCCGTGGCAGTTGAATTCTGGGATGAGCGACTCAGTTCATGGAGCGCACGCGTAGCGCTGCAGGGCGACACGCGCACGGGCGAGGATGCAGCCGCCGCGGCCGTAATCCTGCAGGCGTTTCTCGATGCGCGCCGCCGCGGCGACGCCACGGACTATGGGCGAATTGCGTTGCCGCCGCGTTGAAAGATGGTCTGATTCAGTTCGTGACCAGGTTTGCACCCCGGCGGGCGCGTTAGGTAGATTGTCGGCATGTCAGTACAGAATCAGGATCGATCACCACTCTTTCAGGCGCGCAGTCGCAGCGCCGCACAGCCCGTGACGGCCCCGACGCAGCGCGGCTGGCTGCCGACTCTCGTGCGCGCGGGCTTTCTGCTGCTCGTAGTGGGCGTGCTCGCAGGCGCCTGGGTCGTGGGTCGCGCCCACCTTACCGAGCAGTTCCTCGGCGTACCCGAGCAGGCTACCGGGTTGATCGACCCCACTGCCGGTCAAGGTGCGCTCACTCCCGAGAACGTTGAAAAACAGGTGCTCCAGTTCAACCTCAAAATGCGTGAGGCTGATCTGGAAGTGCCGGCCGGGGCGGACCCGCGCCCCCGCTCCTTTGTTATCAACCCCGGCGAACCGGCGCGCTACATTGCTGCGCGCCTGGCGCAGGCAGGCTTCATTACCGACGGCGATTTGTTCAATCTGTACCTGCGGGTATCAGGGTTGGACCGCGGGTTGGCAGCGGGCAACTTCATGCTCTCCGAGAACATGACCATGCCGCAGGTGGCTGACGCCCTGCAGAACGCGCTCTTTGAGGAAGTGCTCGTCACCATCCCCGAAGGATTCCGCGCCGAAGAAATTGGCGAGCGGTTGGCGCAGAACAACGTCATGGACTATGACACCTTCATGAACGCCGTCACGGCCCCGCGCAGCCTGGCCCTCTTCGAAGACTACGACTTCCTGCAGGTGCTGCCCGGTGATGGTTCGCTCGAAGGCTTCCTCTTCCCCGACACTTACCGGTTGCCTGTCTTTGCCGCGACGCCCGAAATTGTGCTGCGCGCCTTTCTCGACAACTTCGAGGATCGCGTGGGCAGCGACAAACTTGTGGGCGGCAACAGCGGCCTCAGCGGGCGCGATTTGGTCAACCTTGCGAGCATTGTGGAAAAGGAAGCCGTCCAGGCCGACGAGCGTCCGCTCATCGCCAGCGTCTACGTCAACCGCCTCAACGGCACGTGTGCAGCGGATGTGGGTGGCAACTTCCTGCAGGCTGACCCCACGGTGCAGTATGCCGCCGGCCGCCCTGGCGACTGGTGGTGGAAGCCCCAGAGCATCGAGGAGTACAGCCAGATCGCCAGCCCCTACAACACCTACCTCAACCAGGGGCTGCCCCCAGGACCCATTGCCAACCCCGGCCTGAGCGCCATTGAGGCCACGCGCAACCCTGCCGCCACGGCCTTCTGCTTCTTTGTGGCCACCGGCGAGGAACGCCGCCACATCTTTGCACAGACCTATGCCGAGCATCAGCAGAACCTGCAGACCTACGGCTACCAATAGCCGCCGCGGCATGCGCGGCCTGGTGTTCGCTGGGATAGCCTGTTTGCTCTTCGGGCTGCCGGCTGCGGGTTGCGTCGCGCGCACGCAGGCGCTGGTCATTCCCTTCACCAGCGTGCGCCCAGTCGCTCATGTAGGTGTGCTTGCGCCCTTCGAGGGACTCTACCGGCGCAGTGGGTACAGCGCGTTGGAGGCCGTGCGCGGCGCCGTAGCCGCTGCACCCCCTGCGCACACAGGCCTCATTGCCCTCGCTCTCGATACCTCGCGCGACCCCGCACGCGCTGCCGCCAAAATTGCAGCGTCAGCGCACGTGGGGGCCGTCGTCGGGCCGTTCACGCCGCAGGAAGGCGCGGCCGCGGCGCCTGCGCTTGCCGCCATGCCCTGGCTTGCGCCATGGGCAGTGACGGAGGCCGGCTTCGTTGCACCACAGGAGACGGCCTGGCTCGTGGCGTTGGCGCGGGCCCTGGGTGAGTCGGCCCGGGCGCAGGGCGCGCGGCGGCTGCTTGTGGGTGGCACTTTGCCCGCATGGGAACCGAGCCTGCGCGCAGGCTTTGAGCCGCTGCCGACGATCATGCTTGTTGACGGCCCAGGTGGCTTCATTGCCCACCCCGGCGATGCCCTCGTCTGGCTGGGCAGCCCTGCTGAGGGCGCCGCCGCAACGATAGAGCTGCGCGCACTGCTGCCCGATGCACCCGTCTGGCTGGCGCCCTGGGCGATAGACCCTGTCTTCTTTGAGCACTTGCAGCCGGCGGCCACGGCGCAGGGAGCAGAGCCCCCCGCGATCTACGCAGTTGTATGGGCAGGACCCCACGACGCGGCGTGGGCAAGCGCACATCCGCAAGGAATGCCGTCCGCCTATCTCATGTACGAAGCCGCTGTGCAGGCCACGGCTCTCGCGACGGCAAGTACGCTTCCCGCACCGGCGGCCTGGCAGTGGCGCGCGGTGCGTGTTGGGCCAACGGGCGTTGGCGATGTACTGTTGCCATAGCGCCCGCAATCATCTCTTGCCTGGGCTCTTTTGCGAGGAATCATACCCCGTATGCGTGTTCTAGTGATTTCATGGGAGTACCCGCCCTACGTCGTCGGCGGTATTGGCACACATGTGGCGCAGCTCGTCCCCTGGCTGGGCGGCGATCATAGCGCCGGCGACGACGAACCAATCTACATCGACGTGCTGACCACCCACTTCGCCGGCGGTCCGTCCATCGAGGCTTTCAATGAGTTCATCACCATCCATCGTGTGGATGTGCCCGTGATGGACGCGCTCGACTGGTACAACAGCGTGGTTGACAACAATTCGGCCTTCGTCGACTATGCCACACTGCTGAGCAAGACGCACACCTACGACCTCATCCATGTGCACGATTGGCTCACGGGTGAGGCGGGCATCAAGCTGAAGCACCTTTGGAAGACGCCGCTAGTTGTCACCATTCACGCCACCGAGCGCGGCCGCCATCAGGGCTGGCTACCCACCAGCACCAGCCAGCAGATCGACCATCTCGAGTGGCGCGTGGCCTATGAAGCGTGGCACGTGGTGGCGTGCAGCAATTACATGCGCGCCGAACTGTCGCGCTGGTTCGGCTTGCCTGCAGAGAAGGTGACGGTTATCCCCAACGGGATTGAGACGGCGCAAATCCGCATCTGCGAGACGGCGAAACTTGAGGGGATGCGGCTGCGCTATGCACCCAATGGCGAGCGGCTGCTCTTCTATGTGGGCCGCATTGTGCACGAGAAGGGCGTCCACTTGATTGTGCGCGCCATGCCGCGCATTCTGGCCGATTACCCCAATACACGTCTGCTGGTGGCGGGCAAGAACAGCCAGAAGCTCTTTCCCCTTGCCTATGAACTGGGCGTAGAGAAGCAAATTGAGTTCCTGGGCTATATCGATGACGCCACGCGCGACTGCCTCTATCAAGTTGTGGATGCGGCCATCTTCCCCAGTTTGTACGAGCCTTTCGGCATTGTCGCGCTCGAGGCCATGGCCAACGGCTGCAACGTGATTGCCAGCAACACGGGCGGCCTGGGTGAAGTGGTGGTGCATGAGGAGACTGGTCTGACGGTGATTGCCGGCGACGCCATGAGCATCGTCTGGGCGGTGGATCAGCTCTTCAAGAACCCCGAATTTGCGGCCAAACGGCGCACTGCTGCGCTGGCCGAGGTCAACAGCCGCTATCGTTGGGGCCAAATCGGCGCGCAAACCACTGCGCTCTATCGCCAGGTGACCGCCGAACGCGAAACCGTGGTCTGGTAGAGCCACTGTTTAGCTGCCCCAGCCGCCACCACCGGGTGTTTCGATGATCAGCCGGTCTCCCGCGCGCACACGGCGCGTGAACTTGGAGAGCAGTTCTTCCTCCTCGCCGCCGGCGCGCAGCAGTCGATTGCGCCCGACAGCCCCCGGCTCTCCCCCTGCTGCGCCCCACGGCGGCACGGCGCGCCGCTCGCTCAGCATCGTCACCACCGCCGGCCCCAGGAAGAGATAACTACGCACGATGCCGTCGCCGCCGCGAAAGCGCCCCGCGCCCCCGCTCCCCGTTCGCAGCCCATAGCGCTCCACGCGAAAGGGATAGGCCATCTCCAGCGCCTCAATCGGCGTGTTCAGCGTATTGGTCATGTGCACCTGCACGCCACTCAACCCCTCACCCTGCGCCGACGCCCCCATGCCCCCGCCGATGGTTTCGTAGTAGGCGAAGGGTGCGCCGTTGGCGTGCTGGCCGCCAATCGTGAGGTTGTTCATCGTCCCTTGCGACGCCGCCGCCGACTGCGCCGGCAGCGCCTGCGCCAGCGCCCCCAGCACGACATCCACAATCCGCTGCGAGGTCTCCACGTTGCCCCCGGCCACAGCCGCGGGCGACCATGCGTTGACCAGCGAATTTTCGGGTGCAACCACACGTATGGGCGTCAGGCAACCGTGGTTCATGGGTGCATCCTCACCCACCAGGCAACGCACGGCGTAGTAGCAGGCCGACTGCGTAATTGCGATCACGGCGTTGAGTGAGCTAGGCATCACCGGCGCGCTGCCCGCGAAGTCGAAGGTCACGCTGCCGCCTGCGCCATCATGCGTCACGGATGCTGTCACACAAATTTGGGCGAGACGCACGGCGTCGCCCTCCACAATCTCGATCACATCCTCGAATGAATACGCGCCCACAGGCCACTGCGCCAGCGCGGCGTGCGTCAGCCGCTCCGCATAGCCAATCAAGTGATCGCTGTAAGCCAGCACTTCGCCGTCGCCATGCGTCGCCGCCAATTCGCGCAGGCGGCGTTCGCCGATGGCGTGTGCGGCGCGCTGCGCGGCAATGTCGCCGCGTCGCTCGTCGGGCGTGCGCACATTGCGCAGGATGAGGCGCAGCAGGTCGTCATTGCGCACGCCCGCGCGGTCCAGCTTGACGGGCGGCACAATGATGCCTTCCTGGTAGATCTCGGTGGAGAGTGGAAGCGAGCCGGGGGTCATACCGCCCACGTCGGCATGGTGGGCGCGGCTGGCCACGAAGAAGGAGGGCACACTGTCCAGAGTGAGGAACACTGGAGAAAGCATCGTGATGTCGGGCAGGTGGTTGCCGCCCGCGAAGGGGTCGTTGACGATCACAACATCGCCCTGCGCCCATTGCTCGCCGGCGTCCGCATAGTGGGCCAGGATGGTGAACACGCTGGCAGGCATCGCGCCCAGGTGCGCCGGAATGTGCGCCGCTTGCGCCACCATGCGCCCGGCTGCATCAAAGAGCGCGCAGGAAAAATCGAGCCGCTCCTTGATGTTGGGGGAGTAGGCAGTGCGACGAAGCGCTACGCCCATCTCTTCGGCAATTCCTGCAAAGCGGTGGCGGTAGACTTCGAGCAGGATGGGGTCGTAAGTGGTCATAGGGGAGTGATTGAATGGGCGGTTTGTGCTGGGCGGGCCAGGTGGTGCGCGTGATTGCGGGTGCTGCCCTGGCATGAGGGTAGCAGGATTGTGCAGGCGCGTCGAGTGGAGGACTTTGGTGATTGCACTGCGCGGACAACAAGTGCGTCACGCCGGAGGCGTGACCTACGAGAACCGGTTGCGCAGGATCAAGGCTGGTAGCCGGTTGCGACCGAGCCGTCCTTGAGGCCGGCGTCGATCTC
>CAYJNV010000267.1:0-6176 GCA_964370975.1 uncultured Caldilineaceae bacterium
GTCACGCCCAGGTCGAAGGCGACTTCCTGCTGCGTGCCCACGTGGGGGAAGGGCAGCGGGTCATAGATGGCAGCATAAAGCCGCTGCGGGCGGCTCTCGAGAACGAGGTGTGCGCCACCCGCTTCCAGGGGTGTGGTGGCAAAGTCCTGCAGGTCGGGCTGGTCACTCACGATTAACGTCCCTGTTTGATGGTGTGACTGAGCGGCGTGCGCTGCGCCAGCTGCGCGTGAATCCACGTACGCTGCGACGTGCGCTCGTTGCGGCGCTCGGGGTGATCGCCCGCGTGGATTGACGCGAAGAGGGTGAGGAATTCGGCGGCCTCCACGGGGGCGATGCGATAGATGCGCTCTTCGGTCTCGAGGCTGTCCACACGCTCCCAGCGGTCCACCCAATCGCTGAGGTAGAGCGTGTGGCAGATGCGGCAGCGCCAGACGCTGAAGGTCTCCTTGTCGCCTTCGGGAGAGGCGACGGTGAGCGCGCCCAGATTGGCAATGCGCCCCTGGCAGACGCCACAAGGTTCCGTGCCTGCGCCCACGCCGCTGCGCTCGGCGAGCATGTCGGCAAGGGATGGGGGCGGGGGCCGCGGGCTGAGGCGGCGCGCAAGCCGCAAACGCAGGCGTGCCAGCGGCTTGAGTTTGCTCTCGGTGGTCTCGGCGATCTTCGGCAAGGGTACGACGGGCAGCATGGCCGTGGCGGCGGTCGGCGCGCCGGCTTGCTTCCAGTGCGCACAGCCAAGCGCCAGGTGTGATTGCGCCGTCAATGCGGGCGGCACGGCCTCAAGTGCGTGCATGGGTCCATCCGCGCGACGCAGGGCACACGCACCCAGCGCGAGGCCGTCACTCGTGAACTGGCCGGCGTCCGGAGCGCCAACTGCTGCGGCATTGCTCGATTGCCAGTGCACGCACGCGCCGCATGTGTAGAGCCGCCAACCCAATGTCTCAAGCCCGCCCGTCAATTGCGCGTGCAGGTTATCAACTGCCGGCAACTGAAGGCGCAGAAGCGGCGTCGGGTCAAGGCGTGCTGTATCGGGAATCTGGCGCGTGATCACGCAGGCTGGCGGCTCATCGTACCAAAGCAGCAGCGCCCAGCACGGGGATTGCGCGCCGCCTTCGAGCGGAATCAGCCGCAGGCGCTGCCATACCTGCGTACGTGTGCCGGGATAGACGCCCGACATGGTTGCGAAATTGAAGGGCTGCAGCGTCGCGCCGTCGGCGGTATCCGTCATGACATCTCCGCAACGAGCAGGATAGAAAGCAACTGCACTACTTGCCCGTCACATCGTTGACGAGCGCGGCGGTTTCGCGTGCTGCCTGGATCGGCTCCACTTCGCCCTTAAGCACTTTGATGAGCATGTCGCCGCCATAGCCCCACACCTGGTCCATTTCGGGCTGGGCAGGGGCGGGCTGGGCGGTGGCGGCCTGTGCCATGAAGCCGCGCAGCACTGGATCAGCAGGCAACTGCGCGCGCTGGTTGGCGGGCAACGCACCGCCCTCGGCAAAGCGTGCTGCGCCGGCAGGGCTGGTGAGGATGGAGGCGAGATAGAAGGCCAACGGCGCGCGCTGCGCGTCGAGCGCTGGGTTGAGGATGACGCCCTCGCCCTGAAGCCATGGCTGGGCCGGGCCATTGGGGCCGGCGGGCAGCGGTACGACGGCGAGGCTATCGCCCAGAGCCGCGCGCAACTCGGCGGTGGCCCAGGGGCCATCCACAAAGTAGCCGAACTCTCCCTTCTTGAAGCGGTCCATCAGCATACCGTAGTCACTGTCCACAAAGGAGCCGGGTGCAGCGCCCATGTCTTTCAGCCACTGCAGAAAGGCGCCGGCGCCGTTACCCTGGTCGAGGATGACGCGTCCGCTGTCATCGAAGAGTTGCGCACCATTGGCCGGGAAGCCCCACCAGACATGGAAGAGGTTTGCGTACATGCCCAGGCCGTTGGCGGGCGAAGCCAGCGCCTGCTCGAGCATGGCGCCGGTGGTGGCGGGCACAGCGCCTGTGGTGACGGCCGTGTTCTGGAAGAGGCTGACGAGTTGATAGGTGGCGGGGAGCGCATAGAGCGCACCGTTGCGGCTGAAGTTGGCCAGGCTGGCGATGTAGAACTCATCAGACTGGCCGGGCTGGAGCAGGTCATCGAGCGGGCGGATGACATTCGCCCCCACCATATTGCTGATCCACCAATTCTCGGTGACGGCGACATCCGGGCCACCGCCGGCTGCCACGGCGTCGGCGTAGGCCTGAGGCAGGTCGTTGGGCGCGATGTAGAGCGTTTCGACGTTGAGCAGCGGCGCATCCTGTTTAAGCTGCGTGATGATTTGCGTGAGGGCGTCGGCGTCCGGGCCCGCCCAACTGTGCCAGAGCACGAGATCGCCCTGGGGAATGAAGGGTGTGGGCGCGGGCGATGGGCTCGCAACTGGCTGCGCGCCGGGCGCGCCGGCGCTTCCTGCAGCATCAACTGCGGGCGCCGAACCGTCCGCAGGGGCGGAGGGCGAGGCCGGCGCGGGCGTGGGGTCGGGGCGGTCCTGATCGCAGCCGCCCAGCAGCAGCGCCAGGAGTGCCACGGCGAGCAGTGAAAGCAACATCTGGACATGCGTGCGGCGGGTGCGGCAGTGCGCGCGGGCGGCGATGTGGATCACGCAGGGTTCTCCTTGTAGGATGGTGGGGCGGCCTGGTCGTCCAGATAGGCCAGCAGTGCCTCGAGGCCGAGCAGATAGCTGCGCCAGCCAAAGCCGCAGATTTGCCCGAGACACACCGGGGCGATGACGGAGGTGTGGCGGAATGGCTCTCGGGCGTGGATGTTGCTTAGGTGCACTTCCACGGTGGGCAGTTGAACGGCGGCGATGGCGTCGCGCAGCGCATAGGAGTAATGGGTGAACGCGCCGGGGTTGATGACGATGCCCTGTGCCCATTCGCGCGCGGCTTGGATGAAGTCGATGAGCGCGCCTTCATGGTTGCTCTGGAGCGAGCGGATTGTGTGTGCGGGAGCGGCGGCGCGCAGGCGCAGTTCAATGGTCGCGAGCGTATCGGCGCCGTATATGGTGGGCTCACGCGTGCCCAGCAGGTTGAGGTTGGGGCCGTGCAGGAGTGCGATTTCAGCCACGTGGGGCCTCGCTCAGGATGTATGTGACAGCGGCGCGCACAAGGTCGTCGCCGGGGTTGTCGGTTACGAAGACGTCGCCCACGGCGCGCGGCAGGACAAATCGCAACGTTTTGCCTGCACGTTTCTTGTCGTGGCCCATGGCGGCCATGATCTCGTCGACGGCGTAGCCCTGCGTGCGCGTGGGCAGACCCAGGCGCGTCAGCACGCGCTCGACGCGTGGCAGCAGATCGGGTGTGCAGCACCCCATGGCGGCGGACAATTGCGTGGCGGCCACCATGCCGATGGCTACTGCCTCGCCGTGGCGGATGGCGTAATGGCTCACCTGCTCGAGGGCATGGCCGAAGGTGTGGCCGAGATTGAGCACCGCACGCCGCCCCTGTTCAAAGGGGTCTTCCTCCACCACGCGCACCTTGACGCGCACGGCGTCGGCCACCATGTGCGCCGTGGTCGTGGGGCCGCTCTCCTCGAGTTGAGCAAAGAGATCCGGCGCGGCGATGAGGCCATGTTTTACGACTTCGGCCATGCCCGAACGGAATTCGGCGGCGGGCAGCGTTTCGAGCATGGCGGTGTCAATGATGACGGCTTCGGGCTGCTTGAACGCGCCGACAAGGTTCTTTCCCTGCGGCAGATCCACACCGGTCTTGCCGCCCACAGAGGCATCAACCATGGCAAGCAGCGAGGTGGGCATCTGCACGAAAGGCACGCCGCGCAGGTAGGAGGCGGCCGCAAAGCCCGCCATGTCGCCCACGACCCCGCCGCCCAACGCGATCACCGTTGCGCGCCTGTCCAGCTGCGCGTCCAGGAATTGTTCGTAGAGTGCGGCGACGGAGGCAAGCGTCTTGTGCTGCTCGCCATCGGGCACGAGACAGAGGTGGGGCGTGTAGCCTGCCGCAATCAGCGATTCCTCGAGGCGCGGCGCGTGGCTTTCGGCGACCGATGCGTTCGAGACAAGCGCCACGGGTCCGGGCAGGATGCCACGCGTGGCAAGCAGGCTGCCAGCGTGCGCAAGCAGCCCGTCGCCAATGCAGATGTCGTAGCCGCCCTGCGGGTGCGACACACGAATGCGCTGCATACCCGGCGCTTCGGCGTGGGCCGCAATGGCGTCCTGAATGGCGCTGACCACGGCTTCAGGTGTGCGGCCGGTCGTATCCACCTGCAGCGGGATGGCGGCGTAGGCGTGGCGGCGATCATTGAGCAGGCTGCGCACGCGGCTGTGCGGCTCGCCGTCGCCGTTGAGGAGTGGGCGATCCTGCAGCCCCTCAAGGCGGCGCACGATCTCGTCTGTGCTCGCTGTGAGGCAGAGGAGTACGCCGGTGGCGGCCAGGGCGGCGCGATTCTGCGGGTTGACGAGCGCTCCGCCACCTGTGCTGATGACGAGCCCTTCCTGCTGGGCCAGTTGCGCGCAGAGTTGTGCTTCAGCCACACGGAAAGCGGCCTCGCCCTGGTCGGCAAAGACCGCGGAAATGGGCTTGCCGAATTGGGTGGCGAGTTCTGCGTCCATGTCCACAAAGGGGCGGCCCAGAGTGTCGGCCAGCAGGCGGCCGATGGTGCTCTTGCCCGTGCCCATGAAGCCGGTGAGGACGATATTGCGCGAATCCTGCATGGTCAGGCGGCCCCCGGGAAGAGGTGAAAATCGTCGGTGTGGACGCGCCCGGCCTGGTGCATGAGGAGCGCGTTCATCAACTCAATGGCCACGCGTGACTCGAGCGTCACGCCGGCGCGCACGCCCACGCAGGGATCATGGCGGCCCTTGTCAAGCTGGAAGTCGATCTCCTCGAAATTCTTGCGCACGGACTGCTGTGGCAGGTTGATGGTGGACGTGGGCTTGAAGGCGACGCGCAACACGATGGGCATGCCTGTCGTGATGCCACCAATGAGGCCGCCGTGGCTGTTGCGCTGATAGCCCTGGCTGCGGATCGGGTCGTTGTTGGCACTGCCCGTGCGCGCGGCGACGTCAAATCCCGCGCCGATTTCCACGGCCTGCACGGCGTTGAGGCCGCCCAGCGCACCCATGAGGCGCAATTTGAGGCTCTGGTAGAGGGGGTCGCCCAGGAGGGGCGGCACGTTGAGGGCGACGACCTCAACGACGGCGCCCAGCGAATCACCTGCGATGCGCGTGCGCTTGATGAGATCGGCGGCTGCATCTGCAAAGGCGCCATCCCAGGCAGGGATTTCGGCTTCGGCAAGAGCGCCTTGAAAGTCTTCAATCGTGGATGAGTCGACTCGAGCGGGGTCCATCCGGTCTGCCTCAGCTGCCAGCGTACGCTCTGCCTTGAGCGGCCCCACCTGCACGATGGAGGAGAGGATCGCCGTGCCAAAGTGCTCGGCAAGATAGAGGCGCGCAATCGAGCCGCCGATGACGTCCGAGATGGTGGAGCGGTAGGAGGAACGGCCGCCGCCGCGCACGTCCACGAAGCCCTGCGACTTGTGGTGCTTGACGAGGTCGGTGTGGCCGGGGCGGACGGCGCCGGTTTCGCCGGCGAACTGCGTATAATCATCCGACTTCTGCGCTGTGGAGAGCACGAGCGCGCCAATGGGCTCGCCTGTGGTGTAGCCTCGTTCATAGCTGGGTGTCTGCGCAGCACCCGCAGCATGTGTGTGCGCGATGACTGGCCCGGCGAGGAGCGCGTCGTGATCCTCGCTGTAGAGGCCCGAAAGCAGCATCAACGTGTCGGCCTCGCGGCGCGGGGTGCCGTGCTTGTTGCTGCCGGGTCGGCGGCGGTCGAGGAAGTGCTGAATGCGGGCGCGCTCAATCAGCAACCCCGGCGGGCAGCCGAAGACGATGGTGCTGACGCCCGGCCCGTGCGATTCACCCGCACCGGCCACGGCAAAGAGGGGGCCGCCGAGAATTTCCATATTGTGAACGACTTCAACGCAAAGGCGCCAAGGGCGCAGATAAGCGCAAAGAAAGGCAAGGAACAGCAAGCAAAGCAGTTGAATCGCACGCAGCGCGGACGCATGCGCAGCGCACCCGGGCAGTGTATCATGGGCGCAAAACCAACTCCAATCGGCGGGCGGGCGGGCCGACCAGCCGGCAAGGCAATTCCACCTATGGAGTGTAGGGCCAAATGAGCAAGATCGAGTT
>CAYJNV010000268.1:0-1334 GCA_964370975.1 uncultured Caldilineaceae bacterium
CCCCACACACCCTGCAAAGAATCGCCCGCGTCCTCAGGGTCTGTTGGCGCGCCCCACCAGTCATAGACCGTGCACCCGTGTGCGCGCGCCCAGCGCAGCGCCTCCCACTGCAGCAGATAGTTGGGCATGTCGCGGCGGCGTCGCTCGCTGGACGCACCATAGAAGTACCACGTCGTCGCGCCGTACTTGAGCAGGAAAACGCCCGCCACCGGCGCGCCTTCCTCGGCGTGCTCGGCCAGCAGCAACGCGCCGCCGGCCGGATTTGATGCATCCGCCTGCGCCTCAAGAAAGGTCCGCCACGTGGTGTGGTAGTAGGATGCCGGCCGAATCAGGAAGCCATCGCGCGCGCCCGTCTCGGCGTAGAGTGCATAAAACGCATCGAGGTCCGCCGCCAAGCCTTCACGCACCGTAATGCCGCGTCGTTCCGCAAGGCGCACGTTATAGCGCGCCTTGCTCTTCATCTGCTCCAGAAGCGCGTCCTCGTCAAGCTGCAAGTCCGTGAAGGCCGTATTCTTGAATTGGATCTGCTCGCTGCTGTAGATCCAACCGCGTGCGCGCAGCTTGCGCAGCAGCGACTGTCCCTCTACAGAGTCTTCCGTCACATTCGGGTCAATCTTCACGAGCACGCAATTGCGGTTGCATGCGTGCGCTTGCAGTGCGTCCAGCGCGGCGTCCACGGCGCGGCCGTCGCGCCAGTCGATCACCGGCCCCTTGGGCACATAGCCTATGCGCAACGGCAGCCCCGGCATCGGCTCACGCGTGAGGAACTGCGCCGCACCTTGTCCGCCCGGCAGCAGCAACCGCTCGGCGCGCCAACCCGTTTGCGCCTTGACCTCGCCCCACTCCCAACTCTGCAGTACGTGGGGATTGGGTAGCGCCGCCAGGGCTTCTCGCCACGCGGCTGCATCACCCACCGCAGCTACCGGCTCCGGGCGCGCCGCCGCACGCTGCTTCAGCGCACGCTGCGCGCGCAGCGCCTGCAGGCCCGCCTGGTACACGCCGAAGCCCAGTGCATTGACTGGAATGTCCCACGCACCGACGGTGCGCACCACATTGCCGCCAAAGCCCTGCTTGAAGCGGTAGACGCCCCACAGGCCGTCACGCGGCAACGCCTCAACGTCCACCGGCAAATCCCCCACGGGCGTGCCGCTGCCGTCGCCGTTACACAATCCCTGGGCGAGCGCGCCGATTTCATCGGGTATACCCCAGAAATCGTAGCGTGTAGCGCCACGGCTGCGCGCCCAGCGTATTCCCGCCCACTGCAGCGCATGATTGGGCATGCGGTTGCGCTCGCGGTCGCTCGATGCGCCCCAGAGGTACCACGCCATTTTGCC
>CAYJNV010000268.1:1434-6165 GCA_964370975.1 uncultured Caldilineaceae bacterium
TTGGATTGTGCTGCGTGGCTGGATGCTCTGCAGGCTGGGGCGCAGGCCCAGTTGCGTAAGCATGGCCCTGTGCGCTGGCGTATCGGCCACCTCCGGCTCAATCTTGAGCACCGATGCGCCGTGGCGGTGACACGCCTTTTGCAGCGCGTCAAGCAGCCTGCGCACGGCAGGCACGTCGTTCCAATCAACCAGCGGCCCGCGCGGCACGTAGCCCAGCGTCAGCCCCAGCCGCCGCTGGAAAAGTAGCAAAGCACCAGCCTCGATGCTGCCCACGTCCGCACCTTCGGGCAGCGTCACCTGCTCGGCCTGCCAGCCGGAGCCCACTTTGAGCGCACCCCAGCCACTCAGTTGCAGCACGTGCGCGACCGCGTGGCCTGCAACGAAAGCGTCCCAGGCGTCCTCGCCTGCCGCGCCCCCTTGCGGCGATGTTCCGTCGTTTCTCGTGTCAACCGCATTCGGGTCGTTGATTGGTCTGCGCATGGTCCCCATGATACCATCGCGCGGCAATCGCGCGCGAGCGCAGCGCCGCTTTGCGCCACTTCAACCCACCACCCCGAGGAGCCGCTCGTGGCCAGTGCCGACTCAATGTCTCATGCGCGGGATGTCATCATCGAAGCCGTGCCCAACTTCTCCGAAGGCCGTCGCGCCAATGTCGTCAGCGCCATCGTCGCCGCCATCCAGGCACCCGGTGTGCTGCTGCTCGATCACAGCAGCGACTGGGACCACAACCGTTCGGTCGTTACCGTGGCGGGTACGCCCGCGGCGGTGGTTGAGGGACTCTTCCAGGCCGTAGCGACGGCCGCGCGCCTCATCAATCTCTTCGACCACAAGGGCGAGCACCCCCGCCTGGGCGCTACCGACGTGGTGCCGCTTGTGCCCATCCAGAACATTACCCTCGAGGAGTGTGCCGCCTGGGCCACCGCCCTGGGCGAGCGCATTGGTGTCGAGCTTGGTATCCCCGTCTATCTCTACGAGGCCGCCGCCACCCGCCCCGAGCGCCGGAACCTGGCCACGCTGCGCAAGGGGCAATTCGAGGCGCTCGTCAATGAGATCGACACGCCCGCGCGCAGGCCCGACTTTGGACCGGCGCGCCTAGGTCCTGCGGGCGCGACCGTCGTCGGCGCACGCCCCTTCCTGATTGCCTACAATTTCTACCTGACCACCGACGACGTGGAGATCGCGCGCACGATCGGCAAATCGATCCGTGAGAGCAGCGGCGGCCTCCCTGCCGTCAAGGCCATGGGGCTGCTGGTTGAGGGACAGGCGCAGGTGAGCATGAACCTCGTTGACTACACGCAGACCCCGCTGCATGTGGTCTTTGACGCTGTGCGCACGCAAGCACTTGCAGCCGGCGTTGATATCGACCGCACCGAGCTCATCGGCCTTGTCCCCCAGGAGGCCATGCTCCAGGCCGCCGCGCATTACCTGCGCCTGCCCGCGTTCAGCGCCGGCCGCGTCGTTGAGACCGCCATCCAGCGCGCCGGCAAACAAGAATAATTGCGACGCATAGGCGCAAAGACGCAGAGAAACGCAACAACAAGGTCTGCCGCTGTTGTTCTTGGTTCCCTTTGCGTTTCTTTGCGCCTTTGCGGCTTTGCATCGTCGTTAGGCTTTTGTGCTAGCATGACAAAATTATGGCCAAATTCAGCTACCGCCTGCACGCCAGCGAGGGCGCCGCACGGCTCGCCAGCTTCGATACGCCCCACGGCTCCATCGAGATGCCCGCCTTCGCCCCCGTGGGCACGCAGGCCAACGTCAAAACCCTCGAGCCGCGCGATTTGCTCGAGGCGGGCTGTCAACTAGTGCTCGCCAACACCTATCACCTCTACCTGCGCCCCGGCCACGAATTGGTCGCGCGCCTGGGAGGGCTGCACAACTTCATGCGCTGGGATGGCCCCATCCTCACCGATTCGGGCGGCTATCAGGTCTTCAGCCTCGCGCACCAACGCAATCTCGCCGACGACGGCGTCACCTTCCGCAGCCACCTTGACGGCAGCATCCATCTGTTCACCCCAGAAAAGGTGATGGAGGTGGAAATGGCGCTGGGCGCTGACATTGCCATGGTGCTCGACGTCTGCCCCACGCCCACCGACCGCCCCGCCGTGAAAGATGCGGTGGAGCGCACCCATCGTTGGGCAGAACGCTGTCGCAGCGCACACACCCGTCCCGACCAGGCGCTCTTCGGCATCGTGCAGGGGGGCATCTTCCCCGATTTGCGCGCACAGAGCGCCGATTTCCTGCGCACGCTCGATTTTCCCGGTTACGCCGTGGGCGGGCTGGCCGTGGGCGAAACCAAACAGCAGATGTATGAGACGCTTGCGGCCACTGTGCCTTTGCTACCCGCCGACAAGCCGCGCTACCTCATGGGCGTGGGCACACCTGAGGACATCCTCGAGGCGGTCGCTCATGGCATCGATATGTTCGATTGCGTGCTGCCCACGCGTGTGGCACGCAACGGCTCGCTGCTCACGTCAGAGGGGCGTATCAACCTGCGCAATGCCCGCTTTGCCGAGGACACCGCCCCTGTGCAGGAGGGCTGCACCTGCTACACGTGCCGCACATTCAGCCGCGCCTACCTGCGCCACCTCTACAAGGCGGGTGAGATTAGCGCGCTGCGCCTGGGCACAATTCACAACGTGCACTTCATGATGGCGTTCATGCGCGACATCCGCGCCGCCCTGGCACAGGGTGCTTTCGCGGATTTCCGCGCCGGCTTTCTCGAGCAGTACCAACTCACCAACCAAATCGTGCGCCACGAGCAGCACGCGCGCCGCGTTGCCGGCCGCACGGCCGCCAAACCACCCGTCAACCGTGCGCCCAGGCAAGCGGCGCAACCAAACCCAATTCAGCCCCATCAAGAATCCTGAAGGAACTTCATGCTGCGAGTCATATTCCAGGCCATTGTCCTTGGCATCGTTCAGGGCGTCGCCGAGTTCGCGCCCATCTCCTCATCAGCCCATCTGATTATCGTCCCCTGGCTCTTCGGCTGGACGGACCCGCTCCTGAGCGGCCTTGCTTTCGATGTGGCGCTCCACCTGGGCACACTCGCCGCCGTCGTCATCTACTTCTGGAGCGACCTGTGGAAGCTGCTCCGCGCAGGCTTTGCCAGCATCTTCCAGCTGAAGATCGCAGGTGACCCCAATCGCAAGCTGGCGTGGCTCATCGTCATCGCCACAATTCCCGCGGTCATCGTCGGCTATTATCTCGAGGACACGATTGACGCCGTCTTCCACCCTGCAGGCACGGATGTCGCCAATCGCACCATGCTCGCGATTGCAGGTATGCTGGCCGCCTTTGGCGTCATCATGTACCTGGCCGACCGCCTCGCCCGCCACGAGCGCCCGCTTACCGGCATCAGGCTCGTGGACGCGATCGTTGTCGGCCTTGCGCAAACGCTGGCGCTTTTCCCCGGCGTCTCACGCTCCGGGGCAACCATTACGGCCGGCCTCGCGCTGGGTCTCAAACGTGACGTGGCCGCGCGTTTCTCGTTTCTGCTCTCCATGCCCGTCACGCTGGGTGCAGGGCTCAAGGGCCTTCTGGAATTGCTTGGCAGTTGGCAGGACGGCGCGCTCGCTTCGGGCGACCTGCTGATTGTGGCCACGGGCGTGCTGGCCGCCGCCATCAGTGGTTACCTCTGCATCCACTTCCTGCTGCGCTACCTGCGCACGCGCTCGATTTCCATCTTCGTCTACTACCGCTTTGCCGTGGCCGCGCTCGTCGTCGCCCTGGTCCTCTTGCGCATGTAACCCGTGATGCAACGCACCCTTCGACCACTCGCAGTCTTATTCGCCTGCTGCATCGCGTTGCTCCTGGGCGCATGCGAGGGTATTTCGGTGAACACCCCCGAGCCCACCACCATCGTGATTGCAGGCTCCACCACGATGCGGCCCGTGCTCGGCGCGCTTGCCGAAGCCTTTTCGCGCCAGCGCCCTGATGTGCTCTTTGATCTGCGCGGCGGTGGTAGTTCGCTTGGCGAAGAGCAGGCGCGCGCCGGGCAGGTGGATCTCGGCGCGAGCACGCTGCTGCCGCCGCGCAACGACGCGGGCGAACCCGCCGTGGATGGCTTGCTGCGCGTCCCCATCGGCCTCGACGGGCTGGCCGTCATCGTGCACAGCACAAATCCCGTGCAGGGGCTATCACTTATCCAGTTGCGTGACCTCTACGCCGGCAACGTGCTCGATTGGGTGCAATTGGGCGGGAATGAAGGTGAGGTGCTTCTGGTGAGTCGCGAAGAAGGCGCGGGCAGCCGCACCAACTTCGAGGCGCGTGTCATGGGTGATGAAGGGGTTTCGCTGACTGCCGTCGTCATGCCCACCAGCGCCGATGTGGTTGCCTATGTCGCCGCTACACCGCGGGCAATTGGCTACGTCTCACGCGCCTACGTGCGCCAATTGATTGACGGCACGCCCGAAACAAGCACTCCCGGCGGCAGTGAACAACTCGGCGTGCGCGTGCTCGAGGTGGAGGGCCGCCTGCCCACAATCGAAGCCGTCAAGGAGCAGACTTACGCGCTGATCCAACCCCTCTATTTGATGACCGCAGGCAGGCCGCAGGGGCGTATCAGTCAGTTCCTCGACTTCGCCGGCAGCCCGGCCGGTCAGCAAATCGTTGCCCGCTTTGACGCTCCCATCCGCCCCTAAAGCAACTGCGACACAGAGAACACAGAGGGAACAGAGAAACACAGAGAACAGCAACTACAGAACAGCAGACTTGAGTCGTGCTGTTCTGTAG
>CAYJNV010000269.1:0-6131 GCA_964370975.1 uncultured Caldilineaceae bacterium
CCGTGCCTGCGCTCTCCCTTGACGACCGACATGCCGTCCACCCGGCGCGCGCTGAAGGGGACGGGCCTGGCGGCTTCGGGTGCGCGCCAGCTGTCAATCAGCAGCGCTTCGCACTGCTTGCTCTGCGCCGACTTTTGGCACGCGCCAATGATCGCGTTGGCCACGTAGCCGTCATCAAAGGCGAACCTCCCCGCTCATTGTCTACCGGCCCATCGACCCATTGTCATCTGTCCGGCCCGATGAAAGGACGCAGGTAGTCGCATGCTTGCACAAGCGAGGCCAGACGCAGGTCGAGCGAACCCTCGTAGGCACGGTCCTCCACTTCGACGCAAACGGGGCCGTCATAGCCCGTATCGCTCAGCACAGAGAAGAACTGGCCCCAGTTCACATCGCCCAACCCCGGCAGCTTGGGGCTGTGGTACTCGAGCGGCGTCGCCATGATGCCGACGTCGTTCAGCCGGTGCCTGTCGACGCGCGCATCTTTGGCGTGCATGTGGAAGAGCTTGTCCTTGAATTCGCGCAGGGGCGCCAGGTAGTCCATCTGCTGCCATACCATGTGCGAAGGGTCGAAGTTCAGCCCGAACGAGTCGCTGGGTATCTCCTCGAACATGCGCCGCCAGATGGCAGGCGAGGTCGCCATGTTCTTGCCGCCCGGCCACTCGTCATTGCTGAAGTACATGGGGCAATTCTCAATCGCAATCTTGCGGCCGTGCTCTTCGGCAAACTGAATCAGCGGCTTCCACGTTTCGCCGAAACGCTTCCAGTTCTCCGTCAGCGACTGAGTCCAGTCGCGCCCGATGAAAGTGTTCACCACGGGCACCCCAAGCAATTCGGCCGCCAGAATCACCTGCTTGATGTGCTCAATGTAAACCTGCGCCTCGGCCCTGTCTGGCGCGAGCGGGTTGGGATAATAGCCCAGGCCGCTGATGCCGACCTCCTGGTCCGCGGCCATCTCCAGCACCTCTTCGGCATCAGCAATGCCAAAGTCGGTGACGTCAATGTGCGTTACGCCTGCATAGCGGCGCTCGGCTTTGCCCTTGGGCCAACACATCACCTCCACGCAGCCGTAGCCAACGGTGGCCGCCGCATCCATCACTTCCTCCAGCGAAAGTTCAGGCAGAATTGCGCTGACAAATCCCAGTTGCATCGCGACTCCTCCGCATCTGTGCACAATTTGGAAAGTGTGTTTTTATTCGACGGTAACCCAGCGCTGCTCGCGGTGGCTCCTGTAAATCGCCTCGCACAGCAGCATCTCTCGATGGCCCTCGGCGAAGGTGGGGAATGGGGCCGGTGCGCTGAAGTCACCCGCCTCGATGTAGGCGTAGAAGGCCTTGAAGATCATCTTGAAGGTGTCGGGGTAGCCTTCTGCGTGGCCGCCGGGGTATGCGGCATAGGCGCGCGCTTCGGGCGAAAGCAGGGCGGGATCTTTGGTAAGCAGACCATTGGGCTGCTCGCGTGAACCCAGCCACAATTCGTTGGGATGCTCTCCATCCCACGCCAGCGCGCCCGCACTGCCTGCAATCTCCCAGCGCAGGCTGTTCTTGCGCCCGGCGTTCAGTTGCGAGACGTGGAGCACGCCACGCGCGCCGCCTTTGAAGCGCAGCAGTACGCTGCCGGCGTCCTCGGTCGTCACCTCAATCGGCTCGGTGGCCCGCTGCCCACCCAACTTGCCCGAGAAGGTCTGCACCTCGCCTACCGGGCGTTTGCGGATGGGGTGGACGGTCTGCAAATCAGCGCACACGGCCTCAATTTCCAGCCCGGTGATGCGCTGCACGAGGTCCATCCAGTGCGTGCCGATGTCGCCGATGGCACGCACACTGCCTCCCTCGGCCGCCAGCACACGCCAGTTGTAGTCGGTCTCATAGAGCAGCCAATCCTGAACATAGCTGCCGTGGATGGTAAAGACGTCGCCAATGTCGCCGCGGTGCACGCGCGCGTGCGCCTCAAGGTTCACCGGGTAGAAGCGCATGTTGTAGTTGACGCCCGCTGCCACGCCCGCTGCCGCCGCAATGCGCACAAGCTCGGCCGATTCGGTGGAGGTCATTGCCAGCGGCTTCTCGCACAGCACATGCTTGCCTGCTTCAAGCGCTGCCCTGGCCATGGCGAAGTGCAGCCTGTTGGGCGTGGTAATGTGCACTACGTGCACCTCCGCATCAGCCAGCAGTGCGTCCATGCTCGCGTAACCCAGTGGCAGCCCCAGTTCCTGGGCCGCCTGCTCGGACTTTGCGGGCGAAGAAGCCAAAATGCCGCAGATGCGAATGCCCAGCCGCCGCAATGCTTCCGTGTGGGTCGGCCCCATGAAGCCGGTGCCGATGATAGCAGCATTAATGCTTGACATGATTGGCTCTTTCCGTATGTCCGCAGTCTAATTTGGAGTGTGGGCGACGTCAACTGCGATTGTTGAGTGGTTGGTTGATTGACAGGTGACTGACTAATGGCAATTGACAACATGGAATCGCTCGAGTGCGGGTAGTGCGTGCGGGCACGGGCGCACGACGCCCAACCGCCCGACTCCCGCGAAGTGACAGCCATGGCCGTCGGCATCATCGATGTCAAGAGCTGCTTCGTGGAAACACCTGCGGTTGTCGTCGCGCGCGCCCGCTGGGAAACTGGTTTTCCCGCCCGACTGCGGCCTGAGCCAGGCGGCGCGCTGGGCCGCACATCCCAGGATTACCAACCTGGAGGCAGGCGTACAAACGGTTCGCGCAGAGCGCGGCCGTCTATAAGGGCTCTGGCCGCGGATGAAAACGGCTTTGCACGGATAGAACATGCAACGCAGGAAATCCGTGTTATCCGTGTCCATCAATGTCCCACCGCGTTCACATTGCCCGTCACTTCTTGGGGCGGCGCAGGAAGGCCTCGAACTCGCTGGGGTCAAGCGCCTTGGCGGCCCGCGGCGGCGCCTCCGGCGCCTGCTCCGCTGCAGCAGCCGGCCCCGCCAGGTCGCCGAGGCGCGGGGCGGCCTCATCACCCTGCAAATGCGCCACCCAGGCGGGGATGACTTCCAGAATCGTCTCAAGCCACAACGCCGCCGCCGTGCCCTCCGGCAAGTTGACGATGAGCGTGCGGCTGCGGATGCCTGCCACACCCCGGTCCAGCAGCGCCAGCGCCGACACTACTTGCGCCTCGGCGCGCATGGCTTCGGGGAGTGCGGGGGCGAGGCGGTCGAGTACATCCAGTGTTGCTTCGGGTACAATCTCGGCTGCGCTGGGGCCCGGCGCCGGCAGTGTGCCGCCCAGTGTGAGCACGAGGTCCATTTCAGTCTCGTCGCACCACGTGCGCAGCGTTTCGGCGATCCATGTGCGCTGTGAAGCGACAGCGCGCTCCTCGAGCACGACTGCGCCGGGCACGCGCTGCAGCAAGGCGCGCACGGCATCAAGGGCTTCGTCGTCGATCTGTGGAATACAGAGCAGTGCCGTGCGAATCATGAGATCTTCCTCACTGTATGCTGATTGCACCAAAAAGCAATGCCTCCGGAAGGATTCCGGAGGCATGTTTGCAGAGAGTGGCAAGCCGCATACGGCGCGGCGCTCTAGCGCTTGGTGTACTGCTTGGCCTTGCGGGCGCGCTTGAGGCCTGGCTTCTTGCGTTCCTTGGCGCGCGCGTCACGCGTCAGAAAACCGGCGCTCTTTAGCGGCGTACGCAAGTTGGTGTCACCTATAGCCAGCGCGCGGGCAATACCCATGCGCACGGCCGCGGCCTGGCCGCTGTCGCCGCCGCCCGCCACGTGGACACTGATGTTGTAGGATGCCGCCGTGCCTGTGGCGTTGAGCGGCTGCATCAGAATCATCTTGTCCAGGTCGCGGCCGAAGTAGACTTCCATCGGCTTGTCGTTGACAACAATCTCGCCGGTGCCGGCGTAGAGACGAACACGGGCTGTGGCGGTCTTGCGGCGGCCAACGGCCTCGATATATTCAGCCATGGGTTATTCTCCAAATTCCAGCGTTTTGGGCATTTGCGCGGCATGAGGATGCTCAGGACCGGCATAGATGCGCAACTTCGTCATCTGTGCGCGGCCCAGGCGCGTCTTCGGCATCATTCCCTTGACCGCCTCAAAGATGACGCGATCCGGGAATCTCTCCATCTGCTCGCGCATGGAGCGGCTGTGCAGACCGCCCGGATACTGCGAGTGCTTGTGATAGAAGACCGTGTCGAGCTTTTTGCCCGTGACAACGATCCGCTCACAGTTGGTCACAATCACAAAGTCGCCACTGTCCATGTTCGGGCTGAACGTCGGCTTGTGCTTGCCGCGCAACACGGTGGCAATTCGGGTGGCCAGGCGGCCCAACGTGGCGCCCGTCGCATCCACGACGTACCACTCGCGCTGCCCCTTGATCTCTTCTTCGCTCGGACTTACGGTCGCCTTCACGAGACTAACTCCTCTACTCACGTTGCGTAACACTCATGTCTCGAGTGCTGAATCTCATTCCACGCGCCGTGCAAACCACAGCGCTTCATTTCATGCACCAATCCCGGGCGCACGCTCCGCAAAGAGCTTCCACACCTCAGGATATGTCACCCACTCAAGCACCAGCCCGCAAGGAGGCGCCGGCGGTGCGGCGTGTGCACCGTTTGCGGCCTGCAATGCTGCCGCAAAATCCGCCTCGGTCCAGCGCCCGCGCCCTACTTCAATCAGGCTGCCGACCAGCTTGCGCACCATGTGCTGCAAGAAGGCGTTCGCTGTCACCGTAAAGACCAGGCTGCGTTCATCCTGCAATCCGGGCGGCGTCAGGTTCGACTCCGCAATCCGCCAGCCTGCGGCAAAGAGCGTGCGCACTGTGCTTTCGCCCTGCGGCGGCTGCCCAAAGGTAGCAAAATCGTGCGTGCCCACCAGATGTGCCGCTGCAGCCTGCATAGCCGCGACATCCAGCGGCTGCGCCACCTGCAGCGCATAACGGCGGCTGAGCGGATCTCGTTCTGCACCCTCGCGCACAAAGTAGCGATAGGTTCGCTCGCGTGCACTGAAGCGCGGATGAAAGCCCTCCGGCGCTGCCACAACCCGCCGCACCACAATGTCATTTGGCAGATGTGCATTCCACGCCCGGCGCAGATCATCCAGCGAGTGCCGCCACTGCAGCGCAAGGCCAATCACCTGGCCGCGGGCGTGAACGCCTGTGTCTGTGCGGCCTGACGCTGCAATCCTGCCCTGCAAGGTTGTGAATGTACTCAGGGATTCCTCAAGAACACCCTGTATCGTCGGCACACCTGCCTGCACCTGAAAGCCGTGGTAGGCTGTGCCGTCATACCCAACCAGCGCCGCAATTTGCCGCAGGTCACCGGCGCTTGCTTCTGCGCACATGGCTTTTCGCCTGGCGAGGAACGCCGTGCAGCAATCCCTCTATCCGCTATTCCGGGATTTGGACCAGCTCGATAATCGCCATGTCTGCGGCATCGCCCTGGCGCTTGCCCAGCTTGATGATGCGCGTGTAGCCGCCGTTGCGGTCCATGAAGAGGGGCGCAATTTCATCGAAGACCTTCTTGGCCACCGTTTGGTCGCGCAGGTAGGCAACGACCATGCGCTGGTTGTGGACACGATTGCCGCCGTCCGCAATGCCATGCTTGGCCTTTGTGATGAGCTTTTCGGCATCGGCGCGAATCGCGCGCGCCTTGGCTTCGGTCGTCGTAATGCGCCCGTGAATGTACAGGTCGCGGATGAGATTACTGAAGAGCGCCTTGCGGTGTGCCGAATCGCGGCCCAGGTGGCGTCCCATCACTCGATGTCGCATGATAATGACTCCTCATTCGACGGCGGGCGGTGCATCCGCACCAACCGTCCACTTCGCAGAATAGACTTCAGGCCAAACATCAAGTGCTCTGCCGGGCGCTACGCTTCGCTCGCTTCGGCCACGTCGTTTTCCGACTTGTAGCTTTCCACCCAGAAGGTGTTGTCGAAGCCGGGAACGGTAAGATAATTCTTCTCGCCCAGTTTCTCCACAAGCTCATCGAGCGACTTCTTGCCGAAGTTGCGAATGGCGAGCATCTCGTCTTCGCCCTTCTCCATGCGCTTGAGGATTTCGCCCACCTTGGTAATGCCGGCTCGCTTGAGACAGTTATAGGCACGCACCGTCAGTTCAAGTTCTTCAATCGGCGCATCGTAGACGCGTGCCGGGATGCCCTGTTCGGGCTCTTCC
>CAYJNV010000270.1:0-1765 GCA_964370975.1 uncultured Caldilineaceae bacterium
CCCGTGCGCCGTCACCCACACGCAGGAGGTTGCCGTCCATGAATGCCGCCGACGCCTTTGCCGCTGCCCGCAGCGAACTCTATGTGCCCTCCGCCGCCGTTGTGGCCAATGCCAGCTATCCTGATTACCTGGCCGAGCGCCTCGCAGCCGTCGATGATCCTGAGGGCTTTTGGGATGCCTGCGCCAAGGAGTTTGTTGATTGGTACGAGCCCTATACGCAGGTGCTCGACAGCAGCGGCGCGCCCTTCTACAAGTGGTTTGTGGGTGGCAAGACCAATATCATCCACAACGCGCTGGACCGCCATGCCAAATCATGGCGCAAGAACAAACTCGCGCTGCTGTGGGAAGGGGAGGACGGCACGCAGCGCACCTTCTCCTACTTCAAGCTCTGGAAAGAGGTCAACCGCTTCGCCAACATCCTCAAGAGTCTGGGGGTGAAGAAGGGCGATACGGTGACCATCTACATGGGGCGCGTGCCGGAACTGCCCATTGCGATGATGGCAACGGCCAAAATCGGCGCCATCCACAGCGTAGTCTACGGCGGCTTCAGCGAACAGGCGCTGGCCGACCGCATCACCGATGCGCGCAGCAAGGTCGTTGTCACCTGCGATGGTGCATGGCTGCGCGGCAAGACCGTCAACCTCAAGGAGATCACCGACGAGGCAGCCACGCGCAGCCCAATTGTGGAATCGGTGATTGTGCTCAAGCGCACCGGCCAGGAAGTCAACATGCAGCCGGGGCGCGACTACTGGTGGCACGACCTCTACGCCCTGCCCATTGCCAGCCCCTACTGCGAAACCGAGGTGATGGACGCCGAGGACCCGCTCTTCATCCTTTACACTTCGGGCACGACGGGCAAGCCCAAGGGGCTGCTGCACACTTGCGGCGGCTACCAGGTGCACATTGCGGCCACGCTCAAGTACGTCTTTGACCTCAAGGAGGACGATCGCTACTGGTGTGCCGCCGACCCGGGCTGGATTACGGGCCATTCCTACATCGTCTACGCGCCCCTCATCCTGGGTACAACCTCCTTCATCTACGAAGGCGCCCCTGGCTATCCCTATCCCGACCGCTGGTGGGCGCTCGTCGAGAAATACAACATCTCCGTTCTCTACACCGCGCCCACGGCGATTCGCAGCCTCATGCGCTTTGGCGAGACGTGGACCGAGCGCCATGACCTGAGCAGCCTGCGCCTCCTCGGCACCGTAGGCGAGCCCATCAACCCCGAGGCGTGGCGCTGGTACTACAAGCACATCGGCAAGGAGCGCTGCCCAATTATGGACACCTGGTGGCAAACGGAGACGGGCGGCTTCATGATCACGCCCACGCCCGTGGTGCCTCTCAAGCCGGGCAGCGGCACTCTCCCCTTTGCAGGCATCCAGGCCGACGTTGTCCACGAGAATGGCAGCTCCGCCGCGGCCAATGAGGATGGCTACCTCGTCATCAAGCACCCATGGCCGGGCATGGCGCGCACCATATGGGGAGATCCCGACCGATACCGCATGACCTACTGGAACGATTTCGCCGCGCAGGGCTGGTACTTTACGGGTGACAGCGCGCGCCGTGACGAAGATGGCTACTTCTGGATTATCGGCCGCATGGACGATGTCATCAAGGTCTCGGGCTATCGGCTGGGTACTGCCGAGATTGAGAGCGCGCTGGTGAGCCACAAGAGTGTGGCCGAAGCGGCCGTTATCGGCGTGCCGGATGACCTCAAGGGCAACGCAATCCTCGCCTACTGCATCCTGAATGCAGGGCTTACGGG
>CAYJNV010000270.1:1775-6059 GCA_964370975.1 uncultured Caldilineaceae bacterium
AGTTGAAGGACCATGTACGTCACGAGGTGGGGCCGATTGCCATCCCCAGTCACATCGAGTTCGTCGCCAGCCTGCCCAAGACGCGCAGCGGCAAGATCATGCGGCGACTGCTCAAAGCGCAGGCCACCGGCCAGCCGATTGGCGATACGAGCACGCTGGAGGGGTAACTGCGGGGAGTGGGGAGTGGGGAGTGGGGAGTAAGCAGTCGGCAGTTGAGAGAGACGCACTCGGTTCCTTTCTCTCCTGAACTACCTTTGCCTTTCTTGCATTCCTTTGCGTTTCTTTGCGATCTTGGCGCCTTTGTGTTGAGATGATGTTTTTGCGTGCAAGGTGCTGCAATGCGGATTCTGACGTGGAACATCCACAACTGGGAGACGGCCGACGGCGCGCCCAACCTCGCGGGCGTAGCGGAGACGCTGGCCGCCTCCGGCGCCGACGTCATTGGCCTGAATGAGGTCTCCTATCCCCTGGCTGCGCCGGGTGATAGCCGCCCCGCACTCGAAGTACTGGCCGGCGCGCTGGGGATGCACTTCGTCTTTGGTCCGTGCGTGCGCTGGCCCGCGCACAATGACATCCCCGAAACCGGCTATGGCAACGCTGTGCTTGCACGCTTGCCCATAGCTGCCGGCGCCGCCCACCACCTGACACCCGTACCTGGCTACGGCGACCGGGGGCTGCTCGAGGCACGCATTGCGCATCCCGACGGCAGCAGTTTCACGGTCTATGTTACGCACCTGGACCACACGAGCGAGGAGGCGCGCGCGCAACAATTCCGCGCTGCGCGCCAGTGGCTTATTCGCGACCGCAACCGCCCGCACATCCTCATGGGCGACATGAATGCCATCAGCCCGTGGGACTTTGCGCACCGCCCCGCCGACCTGGCCACGCTGGCGCAGCACCCGCGCGGCAGCAATCTCGTGGGCGGGCCAGGAGGCGACGCTTCGGGCATGCGCGTCATCCCGCAGTTGGAAAAAGCGGGCTACGTGGACCTCTATCAGCAGGTCGGCAACCCACCGGGCGGGCGCAGCTATGTGCGCGCCGACCTCGACCTGCGTATCGACTTCATCTTCGCAAGCCGGCCTCTCGCGCCCCAGGCAACGGCCTGCGCCACGATCACCACTGCCGACGCGGTCTCCGATCACCGGCCCGTGTGGGCAGACATCGCGACCGGGTAGAAACGCTGCGCAAATCCACAAGTAACGCAATACAAAGCGAGGCTTCCGATGACGGAAGCCTCGCTTTGTATTGCCTGGGAGAAGACGCGTGTCGAGCTAGCCGTAGCGCTCGCGCCCTTCGCGAACTGCCGCTACGATCTCATCCAGAGTTATTGGTTTCTCCAGCTTGACGCCTTCGATGTCCAGCGGGGAGCGCTTTGGAATTTCCGGTGAGAGGATAAATGCCTGTCCGTCGCGTCGTCGGATGCGCACCGCTCCATCACTGCGGGCTTGTTCCAGCAGGGCAGCAAAGTTTTGGCGTGCTTCAGTTGATGTGTAGCTCTTCACTGTGTCACCTCCACAAGTTCAATGCCTGCCAATCGCGCAACTCGCGCCAAGCCTCGATCAACTGTCAGGAGAGGCGCTGACCAGATTTGAGCGCAGACAACGAAATACGCGTCATACGCGTAGATATTGTGTTGAGCGGAAAGTGCCAGCGATCGGTCATGCGGCACATCGACAAAGCGAATGGATATCGTCTCGTATGCGCTTAGCGCACGTTGTGCTTCGCTAAGCGATATTTGCTTTCTTCTCATCAGCGATGTTAAGGCGTTGCAGAATTCCCAATGAAGCGACAACGGAGCAAACAGATCCGCACCATCTGTCGCTGCAATGAGGGCCGCTCTCGTAGGTTCAAACATCGTCATTGCGACGATCACAGACGTATCAACGATGATCTCCATCACACACTACCTATACGTGGCGCGCTTGGCCTTTTGGCAAAGGCGTAATTTGACTTGTACAATTGTACACATATTGTACCATAATGCGCCGCACATCGTCCCTAAAAGTGCCGCTTCAGGCCCAATCTCACTTTTGAGGTGGAACGCACGAGTGCGTGCAACGGCGCCTCAACTCCAACCATGTAGCCACTTTAGCGCCACTTCGTGGTCTCTCGTGTGAGAGAGTGGAGATGGAGCAGCAATAACGGACGACACACCCGTTTCGTCCGTTACAGATAGCATTACCGACTGAACCTTCAACATTACGATGGCTTCTTTTCAGCTGACACCGACCGCCGTGCCCATTAACATGCTCGTGATCACGAAGTAGACGCGGCCTGAAGCGAGTCAGTTGACAAAAACAAGGGGCCACGCGCAAGCATGCGCGTGGCCCCTTGTTGAGCCAGCCGAAAAATAGGGAAAGTGCTACTTGCGCGGCAATATCTCGCGCACGAGCGTGCGCACGGAGGTGCGCGCACGCACGATCTGCCCCGACGCCTTGACCGCTGGTTGCACCACGTTGTCGCTCATGAAGGTCGTCGTCGCCTTGAGCGTGTTGATCGTCTCCTGCGCATCCTGCAGCACGGGCTTGACCTCGGTTTGGATCAGCTTGGTCAGCCGCCAGATTTGCCAGACGAGGACGCCGAGCAGGATGAAGACGAAGATGCTTTCGAGCGCAACGATAATAATGGCAATATCGCGAACTGTGGCGCTTGCTCCCACGGAAACCTCCTCAAATGCGGTCCAGTGCGCCCTACCTGACGCGCGCGGACGGCGTTGTCATTACGTGAACCACCGCCAAGGCCAACCACGCCCCCACGCTGGCCTCCAGCAAGTGCACGTCACCCACCTGCAGCAGCGGCGTGCGGATGATTGTGCCCACCAGCTGCCCAACGCCAAAGCCTACCATCGCCACCAGCAGGTAGAGAAGCAAATCGCGCAGGCTGCGCCCACGCCACAGGTGAAACATGGAGGCGATGCCCACGCTGAGGACCAGGCTGAGAACGAGGCTCGGTGAAAGGATCGATGTGCTCATGGTGGGTCCTTGGTGCGCGCTTTTGCGCAACGCCTAGCGGGCAATCACGCCGCCGCCGAGAACAATTTCGCCGCTCGGGTCGTGGAAGACGGCGCTCTGGCCAGGCGAGACGCCACGCGTCGCTTCGTCCAACTGCACCGAAAGCGCACCGTCGGCCTCGGCTGCGCCCAGTGTGCAGGCAATGGCCTGCGCCTTGTAACGAATCTTGACCAGCGCGCGGCGCTCGCTCGGCGGCGCATCGGCGGTCCACGTTACGCCTGTACAACGAAAAGTGGTGCGGCCGAGTTCGTCGGCGCTGCCCACAACCAGCACATTCTGCGCCGGGTCCATGTCCACCACGTAGAGCGGCTCGGAGCTGCCGCTCAGCCCCAGCCCTTTGCGCTGGCCGACGGTGTAGCCGGGCAGTCCTGTATGCTCGCCTCGGACGCGCCCGCTGCGGTCCACAATCGGGCCGGGGCGCATGGCCTCAGCGGCCCAGTCGCGCAGGAAGCGGCGGTGGTCGTCGTCGAAGACAAAACAGAGGTCCATGGAATCATGCTTGCTCGCGACGGGCAGGTTGTGCTCCGCAGCCAGTGCGCGCACCTCGGTTTTTGTCATGCTACCCAACGGAAAGAGCACGTCGTTGAGTTCGGCCTGCCCCATCACACTGAGGACGTAGCTCTGGTCCTTTTGCGCATCAAGGGCCCGCTGCAGTTCGACAGCGCCGGCGGCCGTGCGGCGCAGCCGGGCATAGTGGCCGGTGGCCAGAAAGTCGGCCCCCAGTCTGCGCGCGTAGTTGAGCAGATAGTCAAAGCGGATATGGCGGTTGCACGCAATGCACGGGTTGGGCGTCAGGCCCATGGACGAGCGGCTGATGTAGTCGTCCACCACCTCGCGCTTGAAGGTCTCTTCGACGTTGATGAGGTAGAAGGGAATGCCCAGCGCGTCGGCCACGCTGCGCGCATCGTTGACGCTCTCAAGGCTGCAGCACTTGTTGCTTGAGCCTTCGCCTGCGCCTGTTTCGGCCCACAGCCGCATCATCACGCCGATGCAATTGTAGCCCATTTCCACAAGCAGCGCAGCCGCGACGGAACTGTCGACGCCGCCGCTCATCGCGACGACGACGGTGTTTTCCTCCGGCGTCTTGCCGCGCTTGCGGCCAATTCCCTCTCCCAGCAACCCATCTATCGTCATGCTGCCCCGATTGTACACGACGCGGTTGCTGTTTTCCAGTTGGCCTTACCGCAAACAAGCTCAACGCAAAGCCGCAAAGGGCGCAAAGAAACGCAAAGGAAAAGCACAGCAACAAGTACTTGTTGGTTTTCCTTTGCGT
>CAYJNV010000271.1:0-6026 GCA_964370975.1 uncultured Caldilineaceae bacterium
CCCCACTTCTCGAAGCCCGCGCGCAGATAGCCTTCCATGTTGCGCTGGTCGCGGTTGCTCCACGGCTCCAGGTTGCGGATCTCGAAGAACCACTGCGCGTCGCGGCTGCAGCGCTCAACGCCGCGCCCATACCATGCGGGCACCCACGCTTCCTTTTCGCTGCTGTCAAAGGGGCCGCTGATGACACCCGTGCGGTAGAGTTCACCCACGACCTTCCAGCCATTGTCCAATGGGAAGCCGAAGATAGCCTTGTCATCCGGCTCGTCGTACACGGTCCAGTAACCTGCGGGGCGCTGCGTGTCGTAGTTGAAGAGCACCTCGTCGCGGCTCGCAAACATGCGGAAGGAATAGAAGCCGAGGAAGAGAATCAGCGCGCCCGCCACACCTGCGCCAAGGATGCGCGCCGGGCGTGCGTCCATGCGGTCACGCAGCCACATCCAGCCCGTTGCGGCCACATCACCCGAGATCAGCATCCACGGCATGAAGAAGGTGTAGACGTGCGTGCGCGGCTTTTCGGTGAGGAAGAGCGCGAGCACCATGGTCATGCCGAACCAGAGCCACACGGCGCGCCGCTCGGCGCGCTGGCGCGGGCTGAGCACGACCATAGCGAGGAACAGGGCGAAGGGGATCACCACCCAGTCCGTGCCGCCCGAGCCGTCAGCAGCCGCGCCGAGGGTGGCCCAACTTGGATTCCACAACGTGAGTGCGGCAAGCGCCACGGCCGCCAGCGACAGAATCAGCGCCACCGCTCGATACCAGCCGCGTACGAAGACGCCTACCATGCCCGCCACGGTCAGCCCAATCAGCAGCAGCACGGCATAGGTGGTGCTGTAGAGCGTCGTGCGGATGAAGACATCCGCAAGATTGTTGTAGGGGAAGGAACTGCCGATGCGACGGTCGGTGAGGTAGGTGTAGGTTGCGCCAAAGTGAGGGTTGAGCACATAGGGCACATAGAACACACCCAGCAGCAGCGCGCCGACGCCCGCCGCAATGACCGTCGCGCCTGCAACCTCGCGCCATCGCGCCCGCTCGCGCCATGCGAGCACGGCCAGCAGGTAGGCGGCGGGGATTGCTACGAGCACGCCCTCATAGTGTGAAAGGATGCCCGTGGCAAGGAAGAGCGCTGCCATGCTCAGCCACGGCGTGAGCGCACGCGGCTTCTGCACCAGGCGCACAATCACCAGCAGCGCGCAGATGGACATGAGCAGGACGATGCTCTGGTACTGCACAATGCGGGCAAAGCCGATGAAGTAGCCATCGAGCATGACGAAGACGGCGGTCAGCCAGCCAGCCAGCGGCGAGTAAATGCGCCAGCCCAGCAGCCACACAGCAAAGAGCGCCACTACGCTCGCCAGGGCAAAAGGCAGGCGTGCGGTCGCTTCGTTCAGCGTGCCCATTGCGCTATAGAGCGCCGTAGGCAGCAGAATCTCCGTGGGCCCCTTCTTGTGGAGCATGAGCACGTCGTCGTAGCCCTGGATGACGGCCGCGGCGCGCAGCGCGGCGCGCGCCTCATCTCCCTGAAAGTTGGTGTAGCCCAGATTTGTAAAGCGCAGGGTTCCGCCCAGTACCAACAGCACGAGTGCGCCGGCAAGCAGCCAGCGTTTATCCATCCCGGCCCACTCGCGGGGCATGGCGGGCGCTGGCGTCTTTGCGCGCAGCAAGGCGATGGTCAGCAGCACGAGCAGGAGGAGGTCGAAGGCTAGCAGTGTCTGCCACTGGTACAGGTTGCCTGGCAGATAACTGAGGCCGAGCATGACGACGACCATGACGCCGTAGCCCGCGGCCACGCTGTAGAGCGCGCGCTCCCAGAGGCTGGGCGGCGCGTCGCTGCGCCCCACCACGGCCTCAACCAGCAGCAGGCCGGGCAGCAAGCCGGCCAGCAGCAGCATGGCCGCAGCCTGGACAACCAGATCTAGCGGGAGAAGAATGAGCAGGTGGGCAGCTGCGGCCGCAGCCAGAACCCAGAGCAGAGATTTGCGGTTCAAAGGCGTTTACGATTTGAGGAGATGCGCGCCAATGTCTGGCGCGCGCGTCGGGATGCCATAGAAGGCCATTGTAGCACGCGCGCAGGTCAGCGCCTGAAACAACAGGAGAGAAACACGGAGGCACGCAGGCACAGAAAAACGCAGAGGAAAGCGACTTGCCGTACACGGGCACGGCTTACTGTTCTCTGCGCCCCTGCGTCGTTGTTTACGCTTACTGCGGCAACCCAGTTGTCGTGTCGCGGTACCACCAGACGCGCACTGAGGCGTCGCCCAGCCTGTTATAGTAATCCACAGTCACCGTATGGTCGCCGCCGCCCACGCCGATAAAGCGGTTCCGCATTTCGCCATAGCCGTCGCTCCACTTGTCAATCACCACCGTGCTGTCCAGCGTCACGCGTATGCCGTCCTGCCCCTGCGCCTGGAAGATGTAGTTGCCATCATCAAAGCGGAAAGCCCCCACCCAGCGCGCCGTCCAATTGGCCGCGGGCGCACCCGTGGGCGAGCCGATGCCCCAGTTGTAGTCAAGGCGATAGGCGCCGCTGTCGGGTTCCATGCGCCCCATCGCACCCGTGGGTACGTTCGGCAGCCCGGCATAGGCGGCCTGCCAGCGCATAGGCTGTGCCGCCTGCCACGCAAAGCGCAGACGCGCCGCACCTGCCACTTCGTTGTACTCAACGCGCAGATCATGCGCACCGCTCAGGGGCACGCCCAGGCGGAAGCTTTGCGTGCCGGCATTGCTCCATTGATCGAGCAAGGTCACGCCGTCGAGCAGGAAGCGAATGCCATCGTCGGCCTCTGCGCTGAAGAGGTAGAAGCCTGGATCGAAATCCACGCGCCGCTCCCAGGCGATTGAGAAGTAGTCGGCGGGCATCCCGGCACGCGGCGCGCCGGCGCCCCAATTGGCGCCGATTTCCGCCAGGTCATCCACAAACGCAGGTGCGCCGCGCAATTGCGCATTGGTGAAATAGAGAGTGCGCCAGCCGCGAAAGGTATAGGGCTGCGCCGTGGGCGATGGAATCGGCGTGGCCGTGGGCGATGGCGTAGGCTGTGCTGCCGACACCACCGGCGCGGCGGCAACCCGCCCCACGACGTTGACAAAACGGGGCTCAATCCAGCCGCTTGCGCCCGGGCATTCAAGGCGTATCCACGAAGCAGCGTCATTGCGCCCGCTCACAGGGCAGCGCATGCCTGCGGTAATTTGCCCGGCACGTGCATAGCCATTGCCGGGCCCTGTGAACAAATTGACGGCGTCAAAGCGCGCGATGGCCATCAACGGGGCAGGCGTGGCTGTGGGCGGCCTCGCAGGGACAGGTGTGGCTTCGGCCTCCACAATCGAGGTGACGATGATGTAGGCGAATGGATCACTGCCGGGCAGAGGCGTTGGCCCGCCCGCCGTGTAGAGGGTGCCCCATACCCGGACTGTGGCTTCTGCTGCGGCGGCCAGGGCTGCCACCCGGCGCTCGAGCGCAGGCGTGGCGGCTACCAAGATGTAGCGACTACCCGCGGGCGTGCGCAACTGGTCGCCACCTTGTTCAAGGGTACCGAGGATGCCGTAGACCTGCTGTGCGGTGCGTACAGGTGTGGCGGTTGCGCCGACCGTGCCCGAAATCACCGGCAGGTAGATGGATGATGGCGGCGGCAGGGGCTGCACCGGCAGGAAGGTGGAGACGGTGGCAACGGGTGTCGGCGTGAGCGCTTGCGCACGCACCATGGGGGCTTGCCAGCCAAGCAGGGCAAGCGCGACGAGCAGCGCCGCCTCCGGCAGAAAGCTGCGGACGGCGCGTGGATTGTGGCCCCGCATGAAGTGGCGCATGGTTGATTGCCATTTTACCACCGCGTCGCGCCGCCTTGCTGGACGCGGCTCAGGGGCTGTGTCTTCGCCTCTGTGCACTTGGGATAACAAAGGGCGGCGGTCCGCAGACCGCCGCCCCCATGAATCTTGCCGCTTCAACCAGCCTTACTGCGGGAAATTGATGGTCATGCCAAAGTCGGCGGCCTGGATGGTGGGCAGCAACTGCTCTGCCAAATCCAGAATGCCGGCAACCTGGGGGTTGCCGCCCGTCAACTGGTCCATCACGCCCGAATTCTTGAGGAGTTGGATCAGGTTAGTGACCTCACCGCTGCCCCAGGTTATGGTGGGCAGCGCCTTGCCATTGAGGCTGAAGTTGATGCCTTCCTCATTCGTGGAAATGCCTATTGTCTTGAGGCCGGCGGCGCCCGCGCTCTGCACCAATTCGGCGGGGAGGTCAAAGCCATCCCAGCCAATCGGGAGCGTCTCTTCCCAGGCGGCGGCGTCCTTGCCCTGCACCGTCCATGTGCCGTCGGGCTTGTAGTCAACCGAGAACTTGATGGTGGGGAGATCGCCCACGCCGGCGGCAAAGGCCTGGGTGGCCTGCTGTGTGCGCTGGGCAATCTCACCGGCCATTGGATCAACCAGCGGGAGCGCGGCCTTGCCTGCGGCCAGCGGGAAGCGCAGCACAATGCCCGTATTGAAGTTGCCCGCCAGCGGCAGCAACTTGCCCACGCTGCCCAGGTCCGCACCGAGCAGGCTCAGTTGGTCCTGCAGATTGGCCAGCACCTCGGGGTTCCAGCCGAGTGAGGGAACGCGCAGACCATTGACAAGGATATCCAGCCCCTTGTCGGTGTTGACAAGCTGGACGTGCTGGATGTCGTACTGCTCCATGGCATCTACGGCCGCGGCGCCCAGGCTCAGGTCGGGGAGAGACTGGCCAATCAGCATGCCGGCCTGACTCACAGTCATGCCGCCGATGGTGCCCACGCCGTCCGCATTGAAGTCGACATAGATGGCAGGCAGATCCACCACCACATCGGACGCGCCGGCTGTGCGCGCTACGTCGCCGCCCCCGGCGCGTGGGCCGCAGCCCGCTAGCGCCAGCAGTGCAAAGAGCATGAGGAGCAGGATTACCGTCAACCGTCTCACCTGTGTGAAGCGCGTCAGCATTGGGAGTCTCCTTGGATCTGGATGGTTACGAGAGCAATTTGTCGGGCCTGCGAAACAGCATTGTTAACAAGATGTCGAGCGCGAACCGGATGCATGCGGCGCGGCGCACCACGAACCTGCGAGGAGCCACCAGGCAAAAGCACAAGCGCCCGTGCCAAACGGCATGTGCTAGCCAAAAACTAGGATTATGCTGGGGATGCGGGAACGGTTGATCCCGCTCCTGTGAATATTCTAGCACATGCGCAGGGCCGCGCCAACGTGGAATCGAGGCTTGGTGGCGGCTACATGGTGTAGAGTGCCGGCAGGCGTAGGCGAGGCGTCATCGACGCCTGAGAGGGAACTCGATGGTCGACACCAGTGCGAACTCTCTGCTTGCAGTAGCGCGCCCACATTGCGCAGGAAGCAACCGGCGTGCTCGCGGTCGCAGACCAATTGGATGGGAGGCTTGTGCGTGTCACTGGGCGCATCCTCGCGCTGCCGGGCAAGGTCTTCGCCACCGGCTCCGGCGCCTCGGGCATCATGGCGCGGCCACAGCGGGGGGCATGCTCATCGCGATTTCGCGCGGTCGTGCTTCGAGCGAAATCAATGACCTGGGCGCTTGTCTGCACGAAGCCGGCGTCGTGCCGGTTTCGCTCGCGGCTGCACCTGCATCGGCGCTCGCCCAGATGGCCGACATCAGCGTCATCCTTACCAACCCGGCTGGCGCAGACCCGGGCGAGGTCATTGCCATGGGCAGCACATTGGCCGTAGGCGCCTGGGGTGATGCACTGGCCCATGTGCTCATGGTGCTGCGCGCGCACCCGTGGGAGCAGGTGCTGCACAATCACCCTACCGGGGCGATCGGCATGATACCGCAGGCGCCCGCAGCGCTCTCCCCGCCAAAGGCATGAGCGCATGTTCGTACGAACATGAGTCATCCCGGATTTTGCGAATGAGAGGGGGAGATCGTTGAGTCACAGCCCAACTGATTGCGACTGGTCACAGAGTGCGCTGTAGTAACGGGGCAACGAACTTAGCATGACTCGGACGCGGTGCCAAGAGGCAATTTGCCGTGCCAAAATTGAAAGACCAATTGCCTC
>CAYJNV010000272.1:0-5973 GCA_964370975.1 uncultured Caldilineaceae bacterium
TGGCTGCCCGACGGTTGGTGGCGCGGGCGCGCCGAGGAAGTAACCGAACCCGCGGAACGACTGGCGCGTCTGCGCGACACGCTCTTCGGCAGCGGCTTTGCCGCGTACGCCGCCGGAATTGACCCCCGGCACATGAGTGATGCCGACCTGGCAAAGGTCACACCCGATTACCGCGTGCTGCGCATTACGCGCACTGAACCGCGCACCGGGCACGGTGGCCCGGCCGACCTGGCGTGGGTGTGGCCGGCGGCGGTGCAACTGCTCGTTGCCCTTGCGGCCGGATCTGCATGGCGGAAGAGAAGGGCGCACAGCGACAGTGCGTAGTCGCGCGCCTTGGCCCACTGACAATGAGGGATTTGACGCCAGGGGCTTCCCTGGCGTGTTTGTTTCCGTCTTCACGTGCTGCGCTGCCTCTACATTGCAGAGCGTGCTCTTGCTCAAATCTCAAGAGATCACCGGGCGATCTCAATCGCCCCATGTGCCCACTTGTCCAGCTTGGTGAACAAGTCCCGGAAAACGGGATCTCGGTTCACATAGTAAGCGCAGCGAATCTGATGACGCGAATTGTCAACACTCCATGTCAGCGCCTGTTTTGACCTTGTTTCCTGGTCACTAATACGAACCGCTCCCGCAGCTCGCTGCGCAATGATCGGACTGGACACAATACTGGATGGAATCCATTCGGGATTGATCAAATAGGCAATTACAGCGACATCCCATATCTCTTTTGACCACGCGAAGTGATCGCCACTGTACTTCTTGAAGGTCTCGGCAAGATAGTCGCCGATCGCTCCCCGCCCCTGAACATGCTGCTCAATCTCGGAAACCGTTGTTCTGAGGTGTGTGGTGACCCCTGCACAGGGGACCAGCACCAGGGGAACGCCACAATACAACACCAGACTCGAAGCAAGCACATCCCCCGCCAGATTGAACTCGACGGTATGGGGCCAGTGCAGCGCGTTCCCACCCAGCAAAGCACGACAATCTTCTCGATGATGCTGAGCTCAATCAGAATAGCCGACGCAACATTGGTAAGGGCGCCAATCGCAACAACATAGAGCAGTTCATCTGAACCCAGCGCCCGCTCAATGAGGTCAGTCACCGCATCGCATTGATACGGATGCTCATAATCCGCCAGAAACCCACCTGAACCACGATGAGGAAGGCCCTGCGGCGGCACATCGAGCCTGTCCAGCAGGCGCAGGATCTCTTCATAGCTCAAGTCCATACCATTCCCAGGGCTGGTTGAGCGATGATTGAAGAAGGGCGCTGCGTAGGTAGCTTCGACCGCTATCTTCTCCGGTGAAAGCAGGGCATAGACGACAGCAAATTGGTCATCAATTTCATTGTACGTATCCGTATCGATGACAATCCTGACTTTACCGCCAGGCGGCCGCAGTCTTTCGAGACGTGTGGAATCCAGTATCGTTGGAGGCCCAATGGACAAAACTCAACTTCCGAATCTGAACTGCGTGAATGGGTCATGGGAAGCGTCCCGCACGACGAGGCTGGGCGCCCGTCCGCATGCCTATGTCGCCGGGATGAACTCCTTGAGAGGCAGCCACTGGAAACTGGAAGTGAGTGTCAGATATCGTTGTCTGGTCATACCCCCAACGTACACCTCGTATCGACCGCCATCCAGTCCTCATCCAACAGTCTCTGGGCGCGGGGCCATGCGCAATGCACCATCCAGGCGGATGACCTCGCCGTTGAGCATGGCGTTCTCGATGATGTGCGCCACCAGCGCCGCGAACTCCGCCGGCTCACCAAGGCGCGGGGGAAAGGGAACCTGTTGCCCCAACGACAAGCGCGCCGCCTCGGGCAGGCTGCCCAGCAGCGGCGTATCGAAGATTCCCGGCGCAATTGTCATGACACGGATGCCCGCTTGCGCAAGTTCGCGCGCTAGTGGCAGGGTGAGTGCGACGAGGCCCCCCTTGGAGGCCGCATAGGCCGCCTGCCCGTTCTGGCCGTCATACGCCGCAATGGAGGCTGTGCTGACGATGACGCCCCGCTCGCCGCGGGCGTTGGGCGTGTTGCGCGCCATGGCTGCCGCCGCCAACCGGATAGCATTGAAAGTGCCGATGAGGTTCACCTCAATCACCCGGGCAAATATCTCCAGCGCATGCGGCCCGTCCTTGCCCAGCATGCGCCCAGCCAGCGCAATCCCCGCACAATTGACGAGCCCGTTGAGCGCGCCAAAGTGCGCGATGGCCGCATCCACAGCTCCCTGCACATCGGCGGCGGCTGTCACATCGGTGCGCACAAAGTGGGCCGCCGCGCCCAGGTGCGCAGCGTGGCGACCGCCCGCCTCGGCATTGACCTCGGCGATTACTACGTTTGTACCCCGTTCCACCAGCAGCGCCGCCGTGGCGCCCCCCAGCCCCGAACCGCCGCCCGTCACAAGAAATGTTGCGCCCCGCATCTCCATCGTCCGCTCCCTTTTTGTCCTGGACCACCCACACCGCACGCTCATGATACCATGGTAACGACACGGCCCCGTTGCCGACGTGCGGCCTGCGTTCCCGGCGCGTGCTCGGGGTGAGGAAAAGGTTGATGAACGACAACCGGCCCATTGCCGTGCCCACAACTTCCGGCCCCACCACCACCGCCGCCGCAAGCATGATGCCGTGGCTGCTGGTGGCACTGCTGGCGCACACCGGCTGGGGCATCTACCCCGTACTCGCACGCTACCTGCAAACGCAAAGTCACGTTCCCAGCCTGGCGCTGCTTGTCGCCGCCTATCTGCCGCTGGCGCTGGGCTTTCTCGTCTACACGTTGCCGCGGCAGGGGCGGTTGATTGCCCAGTCGCGCCCACTGTGGATCTTCGCCGGTGTGGTGGTGCTGCGCAGCATCACCAACGTGCTGGCGGCGCGCTACACGCTCGCCATCTACGTCCAGTTGATGACGCTGATGACCCCCTTTCTGATTGCGCTGCTGAGTTTCTTTGTGCTGCGCGAGCGGCTGCCGCGCGGCACGCTGATGGCCATGGCGCTCTCGCTCGTGGGGTCAATGCTCATGCTCAGCAGCAATCTGGCCGGGGGCGGGCTGCACTTTGCTCTCGACCCGGTCGATCTGCTTGGCATTGGGCTGGCGCTGGCGAGCGCCGTCTTTCTCGCGCTTTACATGCTGGCCGTGCGCCGCACCATGACGACCGCCGTCTCGGGCCTCGGTGTGCTGCTCTTCCAGAGCGTGGTGATTTTCACTGTGTCGCTCACGCTCAGCCTTGCCCTCGGCGAAGACTGGGGCCGCTGGCTCAGCCTGCAGCCAAGTGACTGGGCGATATTTGTTGTCTTTGCCCTGCTGATCCTGAGTGGTGCAAACGCCCTGCAAATTGTGGCGCTGCGCAGAGTGGGCGCACCGGTGGTAAGCAGCCTCATGGGCTGGCGGCTGGTGAGCACGCTGCTGGTGGGCATGTTGCTGCTGGGCGAAGGGCTGCATGGCTGGGTGCAACTGGTGGGCATGGCCATTGTGCTGGCCACGGTGACGTGGTATGTACGCAAGGAGGCACGCATGTAGGATCCAGCCCCGGTTCATTCACGAACGGGGGGATTTAGCACAAAACTCGCCCGGCCAGGGCAATCGCATGTCGAGACTGAATCTCAACTTGGTGGCGATTTCAATGAAATGCGATGACTTTCCACGTCTGCGCCAAGTTCTTTGGCGGCGCGCCTCATTGCTGCAATATGCACTTCGGAACCTAGTTGAGACACGACGCCATTCCAAGCGTATTTCCCTGGCCGGGCCAAGGCTATCGCGTCTGGAATGGCGTCGTTGCTTGCGCGCGTTGCTCTCGTGCGTGTTGGCTCGTGGTACGACGGCCTGGACTCTCGCGGGAGTCCAGGCCGTCGTGCGCGGGGATTTCTGGAGCCTATTTGCTCAGGAATTGCCGCGCGGCGGCCAATTCTGGGCGTTCGGTGTCCGCCTCGGTGGCCAGGGCCACGAGACCATCGTAGTAGGTGCGCGCACGCTCGGCATCGCCGGCCAGTTCGGCGGCACGGCCAGCCAGGTACCAGCCGCGGAAGCGGTTCGGCTCGATGGCCTGCGATGCTTCGAACTCCGCCAGCGCCTCGTCCGCCTGGTCCAGTTCGAGCAATATCTCGCCCAGCATCTCGTGCGCGGGCGCAAACGGCCCGGGCGTGACAGGGTGCTTCTCGGTCTCATCCTCCAGTGCGACCGCCTCGCGCATGAGTGTCAACGCTTGCCCCGCATCACCTTCGGCCAGCGCGATCCAGGCTTCGACCTCGCGCATCTGGATGTCGGCTTGCCCGGCAAAGTAGGGCTGATTCACCTCCAGCATGGCCGCGCGCAGCTCCTCGAGGCGCGCGAGCTCGCTGCGCGCCGCATCGACGTCGCCGGCGCGCGCCGCACCCAGGCCTCGGGCGAAGACCATGATCGCCTCGGCCTGCGGGAAACGCTCCCATACCATATCAGGGAGGGGCAGGGTCAGTTCGGCGGCCTTGTCCCACGCGCCGCGCTCCAGGATGTAGCGCGCGGGTATCGCCGTCAGCGCGTAGGCGGCGACGAAGTTCGTGACGTCGAGCGCCTCGATCGCGGCAACCTCGTCCAGTAGCGCCGCGGCCTTGGCATCCTGGCCAAGCTGCAGATAGCCATACATCAGATAGTCCATGGCGTGCAGGGCGTTGAACGAGCTTGCACCCTGCACGTGCGTGGCCGAGAGTTCCTCCCTGGCCGCATCCGCCGACCGGCGGTTCGTGTCAACAGACTCCTGCCAATGACCGACGCGCGTGAAGATGTGGGACGGCATGTGCACGGCATGGGGCGCATCGGGGGCGATGTCGGCGTATGCCCTGGCGGCATCGAGGCCCGCAGCGGCAAGGTCGGGGTAGTCGTTGGCATGGATCAGGTAGTGGGTGACGCCGGGGTGGTCTTCATTAACCTGGCCGACCTGCTCGAGGATTTCGACCGCCAGCAGTTGGTTGGCGTAGGTCTTGTCGGTGGGCAGCGCCGTACCAAGCAGCGCCAGAGCGTAGTAGACCTGCGCCTCGGCGTCGTCAGGATAGGCGGCCGCCAGCTTCGCCATGGCGTCGGTGTAGGCTAGCGCGCGCGTGCGGTGGTCCACCGTCTCGGAATCGCGGTAGAAAGTGGCGACGGCGTCGAGGTAAGCCGCTTCGCGCTCGTTCTTCGGGCCCAAGGCCAGCCCTTGCTCCGCCGCCGCCAGCCCGTCCACGAGCGGCTGTCCGCTCAGCGGCCAGGTAAAGGGGTTGCCCATTTGGCTCATGGCAAGCCCCCAGTCGGCCATGGCGCAGGCTGGATCGAGGGCAAGGACTGCGTTGAAGGATTCGATGGCGGGAGCAAACCAGAACGAGTGGAGGCGCGCCACGGCGTGGTTGAACTCGGCCTGCGCTTCCGCTGTGCAGTCGACGGCAAAGTCGACTTTCCCCAGCAGCTCCTCCGCGACTACAGTGTGTTCATCGACGCTGGGTTCTATGCTGAGCGCTGTGGCGGGGGCTGCGGACGTTTCTGCGTTCGGCGCCTGAATGGGCATACAGGCGCTCAACAACGACATCATCACTCCCAATGCCAACAATCGGCCGTGCATGGTCTTCCTCCTGTCGAACGTCTCCAAACTGTGCGAAAGGCGAGAGGGGAACCAAGGGTTCGGCGCCGCGATAGCACCGCACCACGACAGCGTGCGCGGCCGCGCAGGAGCGGTCATCCGGCCAACCTCAAGCGGCCGACAATAAGGTGAAGAACCAGCAGACAGGGTGCGCTGCACCCGGGAAGGGACCAGGCCAAACGGTCTTGATATGGGGGAAGCGAACTGCGGCGAATGGCGCCACTGGGGGCTTTATCGGTGGGAAGCCATTTTCGCGCGCGAACCGGTGCGTGTCAAGAGGCAATTAGCATTTCAATTTCCGCCCAAAAGGGCGCATTTCACTTTGGTGGCGCACTGGCCCACCACCCCCCCGCGCCCCGGGGGGAGGAAGGTAGGGGGGGGGGGGGGGGGGGGGG
>CAYJNV010000273.1:0-5956 GCA_964370975.1 uncultured Caldilineaceae bacterium
CCGTAACCCACGTCCCCGCAGATCAGCCGGTCCATTGGGCGCTCGGATTCCATGTCGCGCTTCACGGCCTCGATCGCGTGGAGCTGGTCATCGGTCTCCTCGTAGGGGAAGGCCGCCTCCATCTCGTCCTGCCAGGGGCCGTCGGGGCTGTAGACATGCCCCTGCACCAGTTCGCGCTCGGCGTAGAGCTTAAGCAGGTCATCGGCAATATCGGCAATTGCCTTGCGCGCCCGTTCCTTGGTCAGCGCCCAGTCTGCCGTGCCCAGGCGGCTGATGGGCGGAACGCGCTCGCCCGCGCCCACGTAGCGACTGAGGCGGTCGGCCTGATGAACAGGCACATAGAGCTTGTCACCGCGCGCATAACTGACCTGCAAATACTCGCGATCAACGCCCCCCACCTGAACACGTGTGAGTCCGTCAAACTGGCCAATGCCGTGCTCGATGTGGACGACAAAGTCGCCCACCTTGACGTCGGCAAAGAAGAGTTCGGGGGCCACGCGGCTGTGGTGCTGCGGGCGGCTGCGCGCCTGTGGCCGGCTCCAGCCAAAAAGTTCGGCATCGGTGAAGAGGTGCACGTTGTTTTCGTCGTTTGCCGGGCGACTGCCATTGCGCCCATTGCTGGCCTGTTGCGCAGGCGCAACCCCCTTGACCACGAAGCCCTCGCCCAGAATGCCCTGCACCAGCGTCATGCCAGGGCTGGGGGCGCGCTCGAGGTCACTCTGTACGGAGGCAACCATGTCGCGCTCGCGCAGCAATTCCTGTATGCGCGCGGCCTGCCGTGTCACAATCACGGCCATATCACGCTGCGCTTCGATCTTCTTCAGCTCGGCGCCGATCTGCTTGGTTTTTCCTCCAAAGCGCGGCCCGGGCGCAAAACAGCGCGCGAGGGGCGTGTTGCCCGCGGCCGAACGGCTGTGCAGGTCACCATAGCCCAGCAACAGCGGGCTGCGCGCCAGCAGCGCGGCACGCACCTCCTCGGTGGCGAAGTGGCTGCCGGCGTACTCTTTTGGCAATTCGCCCGTGTGCTGAAGCTCGAGGCAGAGCGACGTGGCCTGGTTCTCCAATTCGTTGAGCGTCGCAAAGAGATCGAGCGCGTCGTCCACAATCAGCAGACCGTCGGCGGGCAGATGCTCAATGGGGCCCGCTGGCTGGTCATAGATATACGGCAGATACCACTCGATGCCGTGAAAGCTGTGGCCGTCGGCAAGGTGTTGCACCTCAAGCCGCATCTCCTCGCGCACGGTGAGGAGCAGGGCGGGATCAGCGAGCAAGGGAGGCGTCTGGCCAGGCGCCGCGAAGTTTTCGGGCGCGGCAAGCGAGCCGCCGCCGACGTGCATGCGCGCCAGCGCGTTGAGGCCGTACTTGCTCAGCGCCTCGCTGCCGGGGCCGATCTCAACGCTTTCCACCTTGCGCAATGTGCGCTGCGTAGCGGGATCGAAAAGGCGCAGACTCTCCACTTCGTCGCCAAAGAGATCGATGCGCACAGGATTGGGCAGGTTGGGGGGCCAAATGTCCACAATGCCGCCACGGCGCGCAAAGGTGCCCGCCTCCTCCACCACGTCGGCGGGGTTGTAGCCCGTTTGCACCCACTGCAACGTCATCTGGTCCAGGCGCACGACCTGACCGACCTTGAGGGGGCGCAGCGCCATGCGCAACTCGCGCGGTGGCAGCGTTTTCTGCATCAGTGCACGCGCCGCAGCCACAACAATGACGCCGCCGCGTCCACCGCCCACACGCCCCTGCAGTGCGGCCAGCGCCGTCAATCTGCGCTGGCGCGTGGCGCTGCTCCAGTGAATGCGCTCGAAGGGCAGTGCGTCAGGGTCGGCAAAGTGATAGACCATCGGGCCGCCCGCAGCGGGCGCGGGCAGCCATTGGTTAAGTTGCTCCACCCACTGCGTGGCCATCTCGTTGCGCGCGGTGACGAAGAGGATGGGGCCGCCGTGCTGCGCCGCCAGCGCTGCCACCAACGCGGGGCGCGCCGCTGCCAGCAGCGCCTGGGCCGGCAGCGCAGCGCGCGCACCATCCTCCGCCAACGCCGTCGTCAGATCGACATAGGCAGGCAGCCGCTGAATGACATCAAGCATTCCGGTCAGTCGCATGGTCCTCAATCCTCATGGGCGCAATCGCAGCAGGCGCGGCACGCGCCGCCGCCCGCCCTGGGCGGCAATGGCTTCGACACAATCCCTGCTGATTCGACAACGAACTGTTTCGACAACGCACGGCGCAAGACAATTGTTCAGGCCGAGGGGCGCGCTTGCTCGCTCGCGCTCTGTTCGGCTGCCTTGTCGCCATTGAAACGATTCATGGCGACCTCCATGCCTTCGCAAAGCCACACTTCGGCGGCATCGGCCACACGCGCGCGCAGAGGACCAAAGAGTGCCTCTTCGTCGGCGCTGAAGTCCTGCAGGACATAGGCGGCCGGGTCCATGCGGCCGGGCGGGCGGCCAATACCAATACGCGCGCGTCCAAACTCCTGGCTTCCCAACCGCTCAATCAGCGATTTGATGCCATTTTGCCCACCGCTGCTGCCGCCCGGGCGCAGGCGCAGCCGCCCACTCTCCAGGTCCAGATCGTCGTGCATGACGAGGATCTGCGCAAGCTCCACCTGATAGAAACGCACCAGCGGGGCCACTGCCTCGCCCACCAGGTTCATGAAGGTGAGTGGCTTGACGAGCAGCACCTTCTCCCGCTTGCTGCCTGCCTGCACCCAGCCCTGGCCCACCATGGCCTTGTTCTGCATTTTGTCGAGCGCAATTGAATGGCGGCGCGCAAAGAGTTCAACGCACTGAAAGCCGATGTTGTGGCGATTGGCCGCATAGCGGGGGCCGGGATTGCCCAGACCCACGATCATCTTTACCGATCCCACGCGGCCTCACTCCCATTACCATTACTACGACGCAAAGGCGCAAAGGCGCAGAGGTCTACAAAGAACTGCAACAACAAGATCTACTTTTTCACTGCCATTGCTATTCTTTGCGTTCCTTTGCGTCTTTGCGCCTTTGCGTCGTATTTGTAGTTACCCGTAGCGGCGGCGCGCCCAATCGAAGACGCGCTTGCCCCCATAGGCGGCCAGCGCCAACAGGAAGAGCGCCGCACTAAAACGCATGCCGCGATACAACTGTTCGCGCAGCCTGTCCAGCGAGAGCGCCTCGCCCAGTTGGCGTGTGCTTGATGTCGCGGGCGTGGCTTGTACACTGGCCGCGGCGGCGCTGGCCTGCGAAGGAGCAAGATCGCCCGGTTGTACGATCACCGGGGCGGCGGCCACGTCGGGCGCTGGCTGCGCTGCGTTGGCATCGGCAACAGGTGCAGGCGTGGGCGCAGCCTGCCCAAGCTGTGGCTGCTGCACCGCGCCAATCGCGGGCGTGGGTATGGGCGCTGGCGTAAAGGTGGGCGTGGGCACGCTCGAGGTGGGCGTAATCGTCGGTGTGGCCGAAAGATCGGGCGTCGGTGTGCCCGGCGGCCCCTGGTTAACTCTCAAGTTGGGGGCCCACGTCTCGGCGTAGTTGCCATCCTGCTTGACGACGCGCAAGCGCAGTGTATAGGTGCCCGGGGGCAAACCCGCCGCCCGCCAGATGCCCAGTTGGCCATTGTTTACCTGCGACGTGCCGCCGTCAAAGTAGACATAGGCGTCATCACCGCTGGGCTCGAGTTTGAAGTGCAGTTCATACTTCTGGAAGGGCTCGATGGTTGCGCTGCCCAAGACGGGCACATCGCCCGAGAGCGCGGAGCCAGGCGCGGGCGACGTAATGCCCGACTGGGCGAACGCCTGCGTGCGGCCCAGCAGCAGCATCAGTGTCGCACACGCCAGCACCAGGCCGCTGCGCACCAGCCAATATTGAACTTGTCGAGCCATTACGCCGTTCTCCGGGGGAGCAGAGGCAACCGCGCCCACCACGCCGATGCGGGTGCGCGCCGCCTTTCTCCTACTGGGTTTGCTGCGCCCGCAGGTATGCAATAATCGTGCCCATTTCGCTGTCGTCCAAATCGGGCCGGCCACCGCTGGGGGGCATCACCAGCCCCGACGTGTTCTCAGGGCTGTTGAGATCACGGCCCTCGCGAACGAATTGCAGCAGTTCGGTGTCGTTGAGCGACTTGATGAACTCGTTGTCAACCAGTACATTGCCCAAATTCGGCACGCCCTCGGCGTTCAGGCCGTGGCAACCCGAACAGGCTTCACGGTAAAGCGTGAGACCGCTGCTCTGCGTCGCGTCGAGAGGCATGCCGGAGGCCGAGGTCATGGGGCCGGCCACGGGCATTACCGCCAATTCGGCGGCCAGTCCACGCGCCTGGGCCGTGCGCTGCCAGCCGTTGCTAAAGAGAACACCAAAGAGCAGCAGCACCACACCCACAACTGCCGTTGCAGGCAGCCAGGCACGACGGCGTTGCGTCACCACGCCCTCGTCATCCTCGTCGGCCTCGGCAGGCTCACCGGCCATCAGCGCGATGATGCTCATGGCCGTAATCGTGGTAAAGGCGACGAGCGCCAGGAAGGGAATCGTAATAAAACCAAGCCAGTTAATCCAGAGCGTCGTACATGATGCGCCGTTGCGGCAAATCTGCACAGCGTCGAACCAGTCAGTCTTCTCGAGCAGGTAGTGATACGTTGAGACGACGATGCCCAGCGTGCTCAAGGGCAGTACGAACTTGGGCAGATTCTTGTCGCGCAGCAACAGCCCTGTGAGCAGTACCAGCGTGAGCGGATACATGAGGATGCGCTGATACCAGCAGAGGTCGCAGGGGATGTAACCCATAACCTCGCTGAAGTAGAGGCTGCCCAGCATGGCGATCCATGCGGCCGCGAGCGCAATGTACAGGCCGGCCCTGTCCAGATAGTACGAGAGTGACGCCATGGCTGACTTCTGTCCCATCCTGGCTAGGCGGCGGAGCTAGTTGGCGGCCGCCGCGTCGATCTGCGCCTTGAGCGCATTGTAGTCGAACGGATTCTCAGCCAACACACCGTTGACCAGAATCGACGGCGTGCTGCTCAGGCCCAATTGCTGCGTCTCGGTGAGCGACTGGGCGATGTCGTTGTCGAACTGCAGGCTGTTCATGCACGTCTTGAACTGATCCGTGTCAAGGCCTGTGGCCTCGGCATGCTTCACCAATTCATCAAATACCAGACCGGCCTGGCCGCGCGACTCCGCCGCATGGAACACGCGATCCTGGTACGGCCAGAACATGTTCTGGTCGGCCGCACACTCCGAGGCATTGGCCGCCATCAGCGCACCCGGCGCGTGCTGCGACAACGGGAACTGGTGGAACTCCAGCCGCGCCGTGCCGGCCTTGACGAAGTCATTGATAAGTTGCGGCTCGACTGTGCGCGTGAACTGCTGGCACGCGGGGCAAACAAAGTCCTCCCACAACTGCACAACAACCGGCGCGTTGGGATCGCCCAGCGACTTGCCATCGATCCACGCGGCGGGTACATCGGGTGCGGTCACAGAGACGGTGGCCGGGCGGTTGTTGAGCCAAAGCAGCAGCACAACCAGGCCCAGGAGGAGCACTGCGCCGATGACGATCCAGACACCGGCGGAACTGCTCTGCTTTTTGGACTTGGACTTGGGCTTGGTCGATACGGTCATGTGGCTTCCTCATTGGGTTTGAACGGGATGACGCAGCCGCGCCAGGGAGCGCGACGCGGCGCGCAAGGCATTTGCGTGGGCCAATCGGCCTGCGCAAGTGCCAAGTATACAGTCGAGCGCCACTCCCGCCAAACACCCGTGCGCGCCGAACTTGGGCACCTACTTGAGAGAAAAGGCATATCGGTGCGCGGGGCCACATTAAGCGCGGATGAGAAAGTTTGATGTTGAAGGGTTGACTGGTAATTGGTAAGTGGTAATTGGTGAATTGGTAAGTCGCTTGGTGCCATCGAGCGCCTGACCAATTACCATTTACCAATTACCAATTACTTTAGTTTCGCGCAAATCGGTTCGCATAGTGGCGGTTGGGGGTGGGT
>CAYJNV010000274.1:0-5955 GCA_964370975.1 uncultured Caldilineaceae bacterium
CGTTGTCTTCCTCAACCACCAGCACAAACCCCTTGCGACCGGTCACGCGCACCGCTGCGCCGGAGGCGACAGGGCGGCCGCGCAATTCGGCCGTCCACCACTCGCCGTTGACCATAACGCTGCCTTTGCCACCGACAGTTATCGCCTCGGCCGTGCGCCCCGTCATGCCGATCAGCCCTTCACCTCCGGTGAGCGACGGCCTGCGCTGCGCAGCCAATCCCTTGGCGCTGGCAAAGGTGACAAAGAGTCCAAGCCCGAGCGCCATGGCGATGATCACCGGCCATGACACCTCAATCCCCGGTTGGTCGAAGAGCAACGCAACCCCCAATCCGAACGAGACGGCGCCCGCCGCCAGCAGCGCGCCCACAGCGGGCGTGGCGGCCTCGGCGACAAAGAGACCAATGCCCAGCAGCATGAGCGCCAGCCCCGCGAAGTTGGCGTCAAGCTGTCCCAGCGCATAAAGCCCCAGCAGCAGCGCCACCGCGCCAATCACCCCCGGCACCCATGTACCCGGATTCCAGACTTCGGCCAGCAGCCCGGCCGTGCCCAGCGTAATCAGCAGCGCGGCAATGGTGGGGTTGGTGATGAAGTTGAGGAAGCGCTGCAGCCCGTTGAGCGGCTCGTCCACGACCTCCGCATTGGCAAGCCGCAGCGTCTGCGCGCGTCCCTGCACAGTCACCTCTGCGCCGTCAAGGGCCTGCATGAGCGCGGGTAAATCGGCGGCGACGGCATCGATGACGCCAAGCGTCAGTGCCTGCGCGGCGGTAGCGGCGCTGGCGTCGCGTACGGCGGCAATCGCCCACTCGACGGCCGCGTCGCCGCGGCGGGCGGCCAGATTCTCGATATCGGCGCTGAGAATGTTGGTCAGTTTGGCCGCAAGCGTCGCATCCAGTTCGGCGCCGCCTGCGTCCACCGGGCTGGCTGCGCCAATCGAGGTGCCGGGGGCCATGGCGGCAGCGTGCGCGGCCAGCGTAATGAAGGTGCCCGCGCTGCCTGCACGCGCCCCGCTGGGTGCCACCCAGACAATCACCGGCACGGGTGACGCCAACATGCGCTGGATGATCGCCTGCATGACATCCTCGCTGCCCCCGGGCGTATCCAGTTGCAGGATGATGGTGGCGTCAGGCTGCGCGGCGGCGCGCTCGATGGCGGTCGCCAGATAGCGGTCGAGCACGGGCGTTACCGCGCCGCTGAAGGTGAGCAGGTGGATTTGCGGCTGCGTCCCTTGCGCGAATGCAGGTTGCGCCATGCCGCCCAGCGGGAGGATCAATGCGGCGCAGATGAGCGCGGCAATCCACAGGGTGCGCACAAACCGCAACTTCTCAACGCAAAGGCGCGAAGGAAGCAAGGAAACGCAAAGAGCGACAAGAGATTTCGGCATTTGTGCAACCAGTCTGAGAAGCAAACATGTTGAGGTTTTCCTGGATATTCTTTGCGTTTCTTTGCTTTCTTTGCGCCTTTGCGTTGAGATGTTCTGCTCTATTCACGCGCGGCAGCGCCTTGCTTTACAACGGCCACCTCGCGCAGCATTTCTTCTATGGAGAGGCGACCGACTGTGCCGGGTGCACCCAGCATCTGCGTAAGTTCGGCAATGCGCGCGGCGTCATCCAGCGCCTGGACGACCGTCGTCGTACGCTCGATGCCCGCTTCCACGTGCACCTGTTTGTTGACGGTGAAGTGTGCGTCGCCATAGGCCGCCAGTTGCGGCAGGTGGGTAATCACCAGCACCTGGTGCGCAATGCCGTTATCCGCACTCTCGGGAGGTAGCGGCGCGCTGCCGTTGCGCGAGGCTTCGGCCAACGGTGTACGCCGCTCGGTGAGGTTCCAGAGCTTGTGGCCCACCACGCCGCCCACGCGGCCGCCGATGCCCTGGTCAATCTCGTCGAAGATCAGCGTGGGCGTGGCGTCGGCGTGGGCCAACGTGCCTTTGAGCGCAAGCATGAGGCGCGCCGTCTCACCGCCGGATGCCACCTTGGCCATCGGCTTGAGGGGCTCGCCGGGGTTGGCGCTGATGAGGAATTCCACCTGGTCGATGCCCGTTGCGTCAAATGCGACACGACGGCCGTCGGGCAGAAACGCGCCGTCGCTGCGCGGAGTCTGCTCCACCGCCAGGGCAAAGCGCGCACGCTCCATCCGTAGGTCGGCCAGTTCGTGCTCAACAGCACGCGCCAGCCGTTCCCCGGCGGCGCGGCGCTGTTCACTCAGATCGGCCCCCAGCGCGCCAATTGTGTGAAGAAGCGCATCCTCCTGCTGCTCGAGGTCGGCGCTCCTCGCCTCCCAATTGCTCAGCGATTCCAACTCATCCTGGGCGCGCTTGCCAAAGGCTACAATTTGCTCAAGCGTGTCGCCGTACTTGCGCCTGAGTGATGCGATCAGCTCGAGTCGCTCCTCCACCTCCTGCAGGCGCACAGGGTTGAACTCAAGCGATTCGGCATAATCCGCCAACATGCGCGCCGAGTCGGCCAGTTGCTCGAGCAGCGCCTGCGTCTCCGTGGCGGCGTCAGCCAGGTCGGGATCGATGCGCGCGAGCTTTTCCATGCGGCTCACGGCCTCGCCGACGAGATCGAGCGCGCCGGGCAGTTCGCCATCGCCGCCTGCGAGGTAGGTTTGGGCAGCTTGCGCCAGCTTGAGCAGCGCCTCGGCGTTAGCCAGCCGGCGGCGCTCGCCCTCGAGGTCGGCATCCTCCCCAGGGCGCAGACTGGCGCCGAAAATCTCTTCAGCCTGGTAACTGAGCATGTCAATGCGCTGGGCTACGGTGCGGGCATCATGGCGCAATTGCTGCAGGGCGGCGCGCACGCTGCGCAGCGCCGCCACCTCTGCGGCCAGCTTTGTGCGCAGGGGCAGGAGGTTGGCGTAGCGATCGAGCAGGTGCACGTGCGAGCGCGGCCGCAACAGGTTGAGGTGCTCGCCCTGGCCGTGGATGTCGATCAGCGCCCCGGCCACATCGGCCAGCAGTTGCAGGCTGACGGCGCGGCCATTGATGCGGCAGATGTTGCGGCCCGTGGTGCGCACTTCGCGCGCCAGCGTCACGCCGGCAGGGTTGTCGGGGTCATCCAACCCTTCTCGCGCGAGCAGTTCGTGGATGTCGAGCGGCGCACCTTCGCCGTCGTCCCCAGCATCCGGGGCAGGGGGCGCGGCGGGCGTGGCGAGATAGTCGGGCGCTGCAGGCAGCAAGAAGAGCGCCTCAATCGAGGCAACCTCCGTGCCGGCGCGCACCCACTCGCCGCCTGCGCGGTCGCCCAGCAGCAGCCCCACGGCGTCGATGATGATCGACTTGCCCGCGCCCGTCTCGCCCGTGAGGATGTTCAGCCCGGGGCGGAAGGCGAGGTGCAGTTCGTCGATGATTGCAAAATTGCTGATGTGCAACTCGTGCAGCATGGCCCCATTTTAGCACAATTAGCACGCATGGTCGAAGCAAGAATTGATGACTGAATATTGCGGACTGTGGGAGGATCGCCCGTGCTGTGTGGATGGTGGGCATTTGCTGTTGCCGTGTCCTTGCCCCGTTGTTGCGCTGCTGTGTGTGCGTCCGCACGACTGCACTCGACACCTGACTTCCCACTGTTCCCCCAAGCGCGCCACATGCGCTACAATCCGCGTATGATGCCGCAACCGCCACCGCCCACACACCACATCCTGCTGGTGGATGACGACGCACTCATGCGCCGCAGCCTCGGCTTCACGCTTGCGCAGGCCGGCTACCGCACCTCCGCCGCCGCCTCGGCCGAGGATGGCATCGCGCTCGCCGCCGCCGATGCACCCGACCTTGTGCTGCTCGACATCGGCCTGCCCGGTATGGATGGCCTCGACGCACTCAAGGCTCTCCACCAGCGCTTTGACCTGCCTGTGATCTTCGTCACCGCCCGCCGCCGCGAGCTGGAGCAAGTGCTGGGGCTGGAGTTGGGCGCAGACGACTACATCACCAAGCCCTTCGATTCCGACATTCTGCTGGCACGCATCAAGGCCGTTCTGCGCCGCAGCCACCGCACGCCGATGGATGCAGCTCCCGCCAAAACCCCTGTCGAAACCGTGGCCGTGGGCGACATCGCAATTGACCTGCCCGCACACAGCGTGGTGGTGGGTGCGCGCCGGCTTGAGCTCTCGCCGCGCGAATTTGAGCTGCTGCTGGCCTTTGCGCGTGAACCGGAGCGCGTGCTGAGTGTAGACGAATTGCTGGCACGCGTCTGGGGCACGGGCTACGCGGGCGAGCCACAGATTGTCTACGTGCATGTGCGCCGCCTGCGCGAAAAACTTGAGGATGACCCTGCCACACCGCGTCGCATCGTCACCGTGCGCGGCATCGGCTACAAACTGGTTGCGCAGACGGGCGCCGCAGAAACAGGGCGCACATGATGCGCACGCTGCGCGCCCGCCTCATCCTCAGCCACCTGCTGCCCATTCTGATCGTGGTGCCGCTGATTGGGCTGGCCGCCTTTGTGCTGCTCCAACTGCAGCGCTCAATAACCGATGTGGAGGCGGGCGTTCAGCAGCAGGCAGCGCTGCTGCAGGAGCAGGCGCAACTTCTCAGTAATGCCGCGGGCCGCCTCGACAGCCTTCTGAGCGACCCTGCCGCCGCAAAGGCCTTCCTCTCGTCCATTAACCTGGAGGTCACCGGTGTCACCCTGCTCGATGCGCAGGGGCGGGTTGTGGCGGCCACCAACAACGCGCCGCCTGCGCTGGCCGGTGGTGAGGCACAGGTGGCGGCGGCGCTGCGCGGGCAAGGGGCGGTGCAGGTGGAGGTCACGGGTGAGTCCGGGCGGCGGTTGGCCGAATTGGCCATCCCCGTGCTGGGCGATCAGCGCCAGGTGGAGGGGGTGCTGCTGCTCTCGCAGGAGCTCGGCACGGTCTCCACGCAGGTGGGCAACCTATCGGCGCTGCTCATTACGATTGTCGTCATTCTCTTTGTGCTCGGGATCCTGCTGGGGCTGCTACTGGCGCTGCGCCTGTCGCGCTCGCTGGGGCAGGTGACGGGTGCGCTTGAGGGGATTGCGCGCGGCGAGGTGCCGGCGACGCTGCCCGAGCACAATTTGCGCGAGGTGGACGCGCTCTACCAGTCGGTGAACACGCTGGCACAGCGGCTGCGCACGCTGGAGGATGCGCGCAAGCGGCTGCTGGCGAACCTGGTGCATGAGTTGGGGCGGCCGCTCGGTTCGATTCGCGCCGCGGCGCATGCGCTGCGCACCGGTGCAGACGACGACCCGGCGCTGCGCCAGGAGCTGCTGGGCGGCCTCAATGCCCAGATCGAGCGCATGCAGCCGCTGCTTGACAACCTGACGCTGCTGCACGGCCAGGTGCTTGGCTCTCTGGAGCTCAACCGCACGCCCACGCCGCTTGCGCCGTGGCTGGTGCAGGTGGCGAGCCTGTGGCGCGAGGCGGCGCGCGAAAAGGGCATTATCTGGCAAGCCGACATCCCGCTGGCACTGCCCACCGCCTCAATCGACGGCGACCAGATGGCGCGCGCTGTGGGCAATCTGCTGAGCAACGCCGTCAAGTTCACGCCGCCGGGCGGCGCAATCAACGTCAATGCGTCCGTGGAGGCGTCCGCCGAGCCGGGCGCGGCAGACAACTTTGTCTTTGCGGTGAGCGACACGGGGCCGGGCGTTCCCGTGGCCGAGCAGAAGCGCATCTTTGAGCCCTTCCAGCGCGGCCACGCCGACAGGCGCTTTCCACAGGGGGTGGGGCTCGGGCTGAGCATTGCCACCGACATTGTGCAGGCGCACGGCGGAGCGATTACCCTCGAGAGCAGCCCCGGCCACGGCGCGCGCTTCACCCTCACGATTCCGCTCAACTAACAACGCCAAGAACCTCGACGCAAAGACGCAAAGGCGCAAAGAAATGAACTTCCCAGGATTTGGTGGAGAGCGGGTTAAGCAAGAACTGCCTTTGCTTTTTCCTTATGGGCGCAGTTTTTGTTGTTGTGACTGCGACGGTGGGGACGATGGGTTGGTTGCTGCG
>CAYJNV010000275.1:0-5950 GCA_964370975.1 uncultured Caldilineaceae bacterium
CCAGTTACCAGTTACCAATGATCCTCTACCACTCACCCAGCCACCGGGCCAAGTTGCATTTGCACGCCCCTTCAGGTAAACAGGAGCGTGCGGGCAGGCTAGGTCGCGCCCGCCTTCTGCACATTCGGGGACAAATATGGGTTTCTTCAAGCGCATGATGGGTGGTGGCGCACAGGGCGCACGTGACGGCGCGGCGCTGGCCGTATCTCCTCTGCTGACCGACTACGCCCAGATTCATCTGCTCAGCCACTTTGCCACTGCGCAGCCGTTGCACGCGCCGGGCACACGCCAGCGCTGGAGCCGCGTGCTGCCTTATCCCTATGATGAGACGATCCAGCGCTTTGTCAAGGAGGGGTGGCTCGAAGCGCAGGCCGATCGCTACGTGACGACGCCCGCGGCGCGGGCCGGGTTGGATGCCTACACTGCGCGCCTCACCAGCGAGAAAGCCGCGATGCTGCCCAAGGTGCGCAAGGCGCTGGAGGAGCGCGACACGAGCGCGGCGCTCGACCTGCGCCGCGAGTACGAGGCGCGCTTTCCTCTGGGCGAAGCGGAGTGGACCGGCCCTGAACCGCAAATGAGCCATTCGGCTCTCACACGCCGCATCCTCTTCATGAGCCACTGGCTGCTGGATGGGTTGAGCCCCGCCACAGTCGATTGGCTCAAGCTCTACGCCGCCGAGCAGCACCTCTGGGGCACACACTGGCGTTTGCCTGCAGCAGAAATCCCTGCCGCCGTGCAAGCGGAGTTGGCCACGCCCGGCATGGATGGCGTGGAGGCGACCTACTGGAAGGCGTACCAGATGGCGCTCTATGTGGACAACCACGAGACATGGCAGCGCTGCAAGGGGGGCGACCACGTGCGCCGCCTCAAAATTGTGGGCCCCGACGATGAATTTACGTGCGCCACCTGCAAGCCGCTGCTCGGCAAGGAGTTCCTCGTAGCGCGTGCGCCGGAACTGCCGCCACGCGACTGTACCAGCGCGCGCGGCTGCCTCTGCCAGTATGAGCCGGTGCTGGAGACGATTGACGTCTAGTGGGATAAGATTCCCCAGAGATAGGTGGTAATTGGTAAATGGTAATGGGTTAGGGGGCACGCAGTTGAACCAATAGTACCGTGTTGCGTGACTTCAAGGCGCAACTCTACGATACCTGTTTCCGCAAAATCTTCTCCATCGCTTTGCCCTTCGCTAATTCATCGATGAGCTTGTCCAGATAGCGAATCGCCTGCATCGTTGGTTCCTCGATGTCTTCCACGCGCACGCCGCAGACGACACCTTTGATCAAAGCCCGAGCAGGATTCAGTTGGGGAGCTTCCGCAAAGAAGGTCTCAAAGTCAGTCTGTTTTTCCAGTTCTGCCTCTAGCTCTTCCTGACTATATCCTGTCAACCATCTGATGATTTCATCAACTTCTGTTTTTGTACGCCCCTTTCTCTCTGCCTTCGAAACATACTCTGGATAGACTCTTGCGACACTCATTGTAAAGATGCGGTGTTTGGGCATGATAGATCCTCGCCTCATTATTCCGTTATCGGGACTAATTCCTCAAGATCAACTTTCGACTGCAAGATATCGCTTTGGGAGATGCAGAATCGCGTCCAAAGTGACAAAATGGCACATTGCCAACTATCGTTCTAGCCAGAACGTCGCCATCACCGGCCGGTGGTCACTCTTGGTGGTGTCGTCGGGGAAATCGCCGGGGCGCACGATGATTTCGCTCTCCGCGGGCCAGGTGCGCGCATCCGCTGCCACAAAGATGAAGTCCAGCACATCATCGTAGGTGCAGGGAAGGGTGTCGCTGCATTCGGTGGGCACAATTTCGGCAGGGCGCAGCCACTGCCAGCGGTCGAACTTCGTCATCAAGTCGTAGCCTGCGTCGCGGTCGGCGCGCGTTTCTCCATACTGCCAGTCCCAATCAAAGTTGTAGTCGCCTGCGGCAATCATGGGCAGCGTTTGCGTGGTGGCCCATCCGTTGAGCAAGCGCGCCTGCGTGTGGCGCTCGCTGGCGCGCGTGCGGTAGAGGTGGTTGTTGACGAGCAGGAACTCGGCGCCACTGCGGCTGTCGCGCAGGTGCAGCACCAGCGGCGCGCGCACCCGGCCAGTGGTGTTAATGGGGTCGAGTTCGTAACTCTCAATCAAGGTAAAGCGGTCGGCGTCGTAGAGGGTGAGCAGCGGAATGGCGTCGCCCGAAGCGCCCATTACGCCGGCAAAGTCGGCGTCTTCACCCGCCTCGGCGGCAGCCTCGAGCAGTGCGGCTGCACCGGCGCGGTTCGTCTCCTGAAATGTCCACAGGTCCACGCCGTCGAATGCAGCAACCTGCGCGGCCAGGCTCTGCTCGATGGCATCGGCCATACCCAGGTTCCAGGTGACGAGGGTGATTGCGTCCGCGTCGACCGGCGCAGCAATGGGCGCAATCACGAGTGCAGGCGTTGGTGGAATGGCCGTGGCGGGCGCCGCCCGCGCGTTGGGAGGCATCCTGCAGCCCGCCGTCAGCAGGAGCAGCCATGCCAGCCATAGCAGGGTGTGCAGGGCCTTGCTGTGCGGTGCGACGGGAGATCGTTGCATTTTGCTAGCGTAGCGCAGAGCGGGCGTGAAAAGCAAAGCAATGGGGCGGACGCAACGTACGCGCCCGCCCCAGCTGTTCACGAAGGCAGCGACCTACTTCTCAATCGGCAGCCGCACCGAATTGCCCCACTCCGTCCACGAGCCGTCGTAGTTGCGCACATGGGGATGGCCCAACAGGTAGGTCAGCACGAACCAGGTGTGGCTGCTGCGCTCGCCAATGCGGCAGTAGGCAATCACATCGCTCTCGGGGCTCAGCCCCTGCTCCTGCTCGTAGATGGCGCGCAACTCGCCGGCGCTCTTGAAGGTGCCGTCGGGGTTGGCCGCCGTCGCCCACGGCACGCTCTTTGCGCCGGGGATGTGGCCGCCACGCAGCGCACCCTCCTGCGGGTAGTTGGGCATATGCAGCAGCGTGCCGTTGTACTCGCCGGGGCTGCGCACATCCACAAGCTTCTTGCCCGCCTGCACATGCGCCAGCACTTCCTCGCGGAAGGCACGGATGGGTGCATCGTTGCGCGTCGGCACGGGGTAATGCGCCGCCGGGTAGGTGGGCACATCCCTGGTGGTGGGCCGCCCTTCGTCCACCCACTTTTGCCGGCCACCGTTCAGGATCCTGGCGTTGGTGTGTCCAAAAAGCTGGAAGACCCAGAAGGAATAGGTGGCCCACCAGTTGTTCTTGTCGCCATAGAAGATAACGGTCGTTTCGGGCGCAATACCGTTGCGGCTGAGCAGCGCGGCGAACTGCTCGGCGTTCAGGTAGTCGCGCACGATTGGGTCATTGAGGTCATTCTGCCAGTCGATGTTGATCGCGCCGGGAATGTGCCCCATGGTGTAAAGCAGCGGGTCTTCGTTGCTTTCCACAACGCGCAGGCCTGGGTCAGTCAGATGATCGGCCAGCCACGCTGTGCTGACTAGCGCCTCGGGGTGCGCGTACTCGTTGTCGGGATTGGTGCTCATAGCTCTCTCCTGGATAGCTGGATAGATCGTTGTATGGTTCGGTAACGGGTCGTGCACAAGCAGGCTCGTGCAATAGCGTGCCGTATCCGCCGTCGCAGCCAGTCTCGCTCCGGATGCCGGAAATGCCGAAACTCGCCGTGCACGCCTGCAAGCGTGCACGTACATGCGCCATACTGTCGGGCAGCAAGCTTACGGTAGGCGCGTAGGCGGCCGCAGAACGAGCAGTTGAACGAATCGGGCAAATCTGTACAATCGAGTTGTCTGTCAGGCCGCGCGCAGCAGGTGCGCGCTCGCTCGCAGCAGCGCCGGCATGAACCGGCGCGTCAACAGGAGCAAGAGCAGGGGGAAGAACTGCAGATGGCGCGGGGGCGACTGCGGTAACCGACGCAAACAGATTCTCCGACCATAGGGCATCCTTTCTCTGGGGCCGGCGCGCGCCGCAGCGGTGTTCCGGTTATTGCTCGTTGCTGCGGCGTGCGCCAGACTATAGCGGATGGTGCTGCAGGCGTCAAGCCGCCGCGCGCCCCCGTATACATTGGAATCGTGCTTATGGCGCAGTGCGTCATAGGATATGGTATAATGCTTATCAGTCAAGCAGGCAAGGAGCATTTGATTGCGTATGCGCACCGTTTTGTGGGACCTGGATGGCACGCTGGCAGACACCGAAGAATTGCACTTTCATGCGTGGCAGGCCACGCTGCGCACGGAGGCAATCGACTACAGCCACGCCACCTTTCTGGCCGACTTTGGCCGCAATAACCGCGAAATCCTCATCGATTTGCTAGGCGAGCAGGCAACCCCCTTGGCTATCCAGGAAATCTCGCACCGCAAGGAAGTCATGTTCCGCAGCCTGCTGCCCACCTTCGATGTGCCCGCGCTGCCCGGCGTAATGCATTGGCTTAACGAACTGCAAAACGCAGGCGTGCGCCAGGTGGTAAGTTCATCGGGCACCATGGCCAACATCACCGCCACCATTGCCAAGCTGGATATGGGCGATTACTTCATGGCACTTATGTCTGGTTACAAGCTGCCGCGGGGCAAGCCGCATCCTGCGCTCTTTCTCAATTCGGCGGCGGCTGTAGGCGTTACCCCCGCTGACTGCATTGTGATTGAGGACTCCGTAGCCGGTGTGGAAGCCGCACGGCGCGCCGGCATGGCCAGCGTTGCAGTCGGCCAACTCGCTAGCAAGCGTGTACTTGGCGAGCTTCTGGTGGCCGTGCCGGGGCAACCCTGTTTACCCGTCGCAAGCCTGCTTGATCTCGCCTGGGGCGACCTGGAGCAGTTGTGGCAAGCCGCACACGCAGTCGATGGTTTTTGGCCCGTTCAGGATGATCAGCCGTCACCTGTTATTCGTACGGCCGGGTAAGCCCCTTATCAAGGAGTTGAAGATGCCCACTTTCGCACTTCCCGTGCAGAACTGGCAATCTGAAATGAACAAACGCTACGTCGGCGCCTGTGAAGAGCAGAACGAGATCATCACAACGCGCGATGGCGCGCAGTTGACATGCCGGTTAATGAACCCTGCTGACGCGCCCCTGCTGGTGGATCTCTACAATCGTTTATCGCCCGAAAGCAGGAGGCGGCGCTTCCACTATCCCATTGATATGGTCGACGAACGGAAACTCACTGAGGAATCGCAACGGCTGGCCAATGTTGACAATCGCACCCACGGCGGCGCCGTGATTGCGCTCGAGGAGACCGTCGATGGCGAGCACATCGTCGCTGTAGCGCGCCTCATGCGGCCGGCGGGCGAGCCCGACGCCCCCGAAGTAGAGGCGGCGATTACTGTGCGCGATGATTACCAGGGGCGCGGCCTGGGCACAGAATTGCTGCGTCGCATGGTGTTGCTGGCAAAGCGCATGCACGCACAGACCATCGTGGCCGAAATTGAGGCCGACAACTACGCAGCTGTGCGCCTCTTCCGCGAATTGAACCTGGTCACCGTCGCCACCACAACACACGGTGAGACGACCATGCGCATGGAAGTGCCGGCCTGAACGGCTGGTCTTGAGGCAAGCGCGCCGGGGCGCGAGCAATCGCAAGCCAGGGTGCAAGGCAACACGGTCTGCAAAAGGAAAAGGCGGCGCCCAGATTTGGGCGCCGCCTTTTTTTTCAGTATGACCGCACTTCTTCACGAAGACAGACATGAGTGCGTAAACCGAAATGCCGCCGACGAAAAAGATGCCCGCCTGGCCCGGCTCAACGTCGCGGTTGGCTTCTGAGATCATGCTTTGCGTGACAGTAGTGACGAGTAAGCCGGACGCCAGCACAATCAGTGCTGCGCGCACGCCAATCGGCGCGTTACGCAGCAGCAGATATGCCAGCCAGTGCCTGCGCTGGCAGCAGTGTACACGCCAAACAACCAGCAACGAGATTTTACAGGAGAAACCGGCGAGGAATTCTAGCCGAATCGTTCATGAGGAACGTGCAGGCGT
>CAYJNV010000276.1:0-5943 GCA_964370975.1 uncultured Caldilineaceae bacterium
TGTCGGGGTTCCAGAAGGGGGTCCACGTCAGGTGGATGTTCACCTCTTCCAGGTCGGGGAAGGCCATATGCGCCTCGCGCTGCACGTTGGTGATGATCTCCGGCCCTGCCGGGCAGCCTGGGCTGGTAAGCGTCATCGTAATCTCGGCGGTATTCTCGGGCGTCACGTCAATTTCGTAGATCAGCCCCAGGTCCACAATGTTCAACTGCAACTCGGGGTCATGCACGCGCTGCCTGAGGATAGCGCGAATTTCTTCGGGTGTGGGCATGCTCATGCTTCAATCTCCTTGTCGAAAAGAGTCCTGCCGGGAGGCGCTATGCGGGCGCCTGAATCAAAATCCTGTCACCCTCCACGCGCACAGCGAAGGTGGGGGTGGGAGCAATTGCGGGCATGCTCAACGCTGCGCCTGTGCGGATGTCAAAACGGGCGCCGTGGCGCGGGCACTTCACCTCGCAGTGGTTGACGATAGTTCCCTCCACCAGCGGCCCGCCGTCATGCGTACAGCGGTCCTCAATCGCATAGATTTCGCCGTTAAGGTTGAAGAGTGCAATCCGTACATCGTCCACTTCCACCAAATGGCTGCCTGCCTCGGGCACCTGGTCCAGCGTCGCCACTTCTACAAAACCGTCAGTCGTCATACTGTTCTCCTGGTGAGAACAACGTTATTGATAATTGATCATTGATTATTGGCGTCTCAATCACCAGCCCTATTATCAATTATCAGTTATCAGTTATCAATTATGTTGTTGTTCTATTCCGGCCATTCCTCCATGCCATACGCCCCCGCCTTGAGCACCTTGAGCGGCAGCAGCGCGCACTTGAGGCGCACCGGGCCAATCTCGATGCCCAGCAGCTCGAGCATGTACTCCTTGTCGAGCGCGCGCACCTCGTCCATCGTCATGCCCACAATCTCCTCCATGAGCATCGAGGCCGACGCCTGGCTGATGGCGCAGCCGTGGCCATCAAAGGCTGCTGCCACCACCTTGTCGTCCTCAACCTTGAGCTCGATGGTCAAATCATCGCCGCAGAAGGGGTTGTGGTCGTGATAGTGGATGTCGGGGTTATCCAGATGCCCCTTTTGGCGCGGGTGCTTGTAGTGGTCGAGAATCGCTTCCCGGTAAAGTTGGTCGCTCATGTGAAACCCCGTTTCGGGGTTAAAAGGTAATTGATAATTGGTAATTGATCATTGGTTCGCTGCATGACGACGTACTCGTCAATTTCCAGTTACCAATTACCAATTACGCCTTATCAATTATTGTTTAACCCGTATAATCCCCTCAAAATGCAAAAATGTCATGCGCCCGCTCCAGGCCATTGGCCAGGATGTCGATTTCGGCAGGCGTATTGTACAGGTAGACGCTGGCGCGCGCACTAGCCACAATCCCCAGCGCATCGTGGACGGGCTGCGCGCAGTGGTGGCCGGCGCGAATGGCCACACCCGTGCCATCCAGAATCGCCGACAGGTCGTGCGGGTGGATGTCGCCCAGCGTAAAGGCGACGAGGCCGCCGCGTTGGGCGGGGCCGGGACCCAGGATGCGCAGCCCCTCCACCTGGCTCAGCCGTTCGTAGGCGTAGGCGGTCAATGCGCGGTCATGCGCGTCCACCCATGCCATGCCGATGCCGGTGAGGTAATCCACCGCCGCGCCCAGGCCGATCACCTCGGCAATCGCGGGCGTGCCCGCCTCGAACTTGTAGGGCACCACGTTCCAGAGCGACCCGCTCATCTTGACCTCGCGGATCATGTCGCCGCCCCCCTGCCACGGGGGCATCGCCTCAAGCAGCGCGCGCTGCCCATAGAGCACGCCCACACCCGTGGGGCCGCACATCTTGTGGCCGCTGAAAACCAGAAAATCGGCGTCGAGCGCCTGCACATCCACGGGCATGTGGGGCACACTTTGCGCGCCGTCCACCAGCGCCAGCGCACCCACGGCGTGGGCACGCGCAATCAGCCGTGCCGCATCGTTCACAGTGCCCAGCACGTTGCTCACGTGAATGAAAGAGAAGAGTTTCGTGCGTTCGGTGAGCAGATTGGCCAGCGCGTCCTCGTCCAGCAGCCCCTGCGGCGTAATGGGGATGTACTTGAGCGTGAAGCCCAGTTCTGCCTGCAGGATTTGCCACGGCACAATGTTGCTGTGATGCTCCATCTCGGTGATGAGCACTTCATCACCGGGCCGCAGATTGGCGCGCCCCCATGTTTGCGCGACCAGATTGATCGCCTCGGTGGTGCCGCGCGTAAAGATGATCTGCTTGTCGCTGGGGGTGTTGATGAAGCGGGCGACCTTCGTGCGCGCGCCCTCGAAGAGCATGGTGGCTTCTTCGCTCAGCGTGTGCACGCCGCGGTGAACGTTGGCGTTGGTCTGCCGGTAGTAGGCGTCCATGGCCTGCAGGACCACCTCCGGCTTCTGCGACGTGGCGCCGTTGTCCAGGTAGACGAGCGGGTGCGCCTCTTTGCCTATGCGCCGCTGCAGGATGGGGAAATCGCGCCGGATTTGCTCGGTGCGTATTGCGTCTTCCGCTGTTGCATGGTCCACGTCGATAGCCACAATCAGCCCTCAAATTCGCTGCAAACGAAAACCGGAGACCGCAGGCGGGAGCGCCCAGTGCGCAGTCTCCGGTCAATCACCATCGCATATTGTACAACATGGTTCAAGAGTTCAAGAGTTCAAGGTTCGTTCACCATCGGCTGCTCGCTGCAACGCGGCGAACTCTTGAACCCTTGAACCTTAGACTCTTGAACCCCTTTTCAGCCGCCAATCTTGCGCTCGATCACGCGCTCGAGCTTGTGCACGACGCTCTCCACGGGCACTCTGTCTAGCACGGCCTGGAAGAAGCCCTGCACAATCATGCGCTCGGCCTGCGGCCGGCTGAGGCCACGCGCCATGAGGTAAAAGACGTACTCGGCCTCCACCTGTGATGCGGTGGCGCCGTGCGTGCAGCGCACATCGTCGGCCTCAATCTCCAGGCCGGGGATGCTGTCGGCGCGCGCCGTGCTGTCGAGAATCAGGTTACCGTTGCGCTGGTAGGCGTCGGTGCGCTGCGCCTTGGGGAAGACCTTGATGACGCCCATGTAGACGCTGCGCGCCTTGTCCTTGAGCGCGCCATTGAAGAGCAGGTCGCTGAAGCAATGGGGTGCACGGTGCAACTGCAGCGTCTGGTGGTCGATGTGCTGTTTGCCGGTGGGGAAGTAGATGCCCAGCAGTTCGGCGTGGCCTCCCTCGCCCAGCATGTCCACATCCAGGAAGGCCTTGGTGACGCGGCTGCCCCATGAGACCTGAATCCAGCGCAGGTCGGCGTTGCGCTGCAGTGCGGCGCGGCCGGTGAGGAAGTTCCACGTCGAGTGCTCAAAGTCCTGCAGGTTCATGTAGCGAACGATGCTGTTGTCACCCAACCAGAGTTCGACGACGCTGCTCTGCAGGCCGTTCTCGCCCCCCAGCAGGTCATCCACCACGGTGACTTCGGCGCCCGTATCGGCAACCAGCAGCGTGTGATGGAAGGAGCCTACGCCCGCGCTGGCCTGGTTGAGGATAATCTGCAGGGGCAGCTCGACCTTGACGTTCTTGGGCACGTAGATGAATGCGCCACTGTCCCACAGCGCCGCATGCAGCGCGGTGAACTTGTTGTGGTCGGGCTTCACCACTTCAGTCATGAAATACTTCTGCACAAGCTCGGGGTGGGCGTGCAGCGCCTCGCGCAGGCCCATAAAGATGACCCCCTGCGCGCCTACGTTGGCCTCGTCGTCGTGATAGATGGCGGCGCCATCCTGGAAAACGAGGCTGGCAGCGCTCTTAAGCTCGTCCAGCTCGTGCTGAAGGGTCTTGCTCACCTTTGCCCGGGCCTCGGCCTGCGCCACGGGGGCAAACTTGTCCAGCTTGAAGCCTGTGAGGCTTGTGCGCCGCCACGCTTCGTCGGTGGGGCTGGGCCAGGGCATCTGCTCGAAGGTGGCCCACGCGGCCAGGCGGAAGTCGAGCATCCAGCCGGGCTCATTGCGTGCGGCCGAAAGCGCGCGCACGGTGGCCTCGCTGAAGCCTGCGGCTTTTTCGATCACGGTCTGCGCCGCAGCCGGCACAGTATCCTGCTTTGCCATTTCCTTAACCATTTCGCTCACGGCGTTGCTCCGGTTTTCGTCCATATGTGGGCGCAGGCGAAAAGGTAATTGGTAAGTGGTCATTGGTAATGATGCGCGTGCCTGTGGCACACGGACAATTACCAATTTACCAGTTACCAATTACTCTCTTCCCACGTCGCCAATTATCCAATCGACCCTTCCATCTGGAGCTGGATGAGACGATTCATCTCCACCGCATACTCCATGGGCAGTTCCTTGACGAGCGGCTCGATGAAGCCACCCACAATCATCGCGGCGGCTTCGTCCACGCCAATGCCGCGACTCTGCAGATAGAAGAGTTGCTCTTCGCCGATCTTGCTCACCGAAGCCTCGTGGCCCACGCTCACCTCATCCTCTTCAATTTCGATGTAGGGATAGGTGTCCGAGCGGCTGGCTTCATCCAGCAGCAGCGCATCGCAGACGACATTGCTCTTGCTGTGGTGTGCGCCCTTGGCCACCTTGAGGAGGCCACGGTACGATGCACGCCCGCCATCCTTGCTGATCGACTTGGAGACGATCTTGGAGGAGGTGTAGGGTGCACCGTGGACGACCTTGCCGCCTGCATCCTGGTGTTGACCCTTGCCGGCAAAGGCAATCGAGAGAATTTCGCCGTGCGCCTTGGGCCCCAGCATGTAGACCGCCGGGTACTTCATCGTCACCTTGCTGCCCAGGTTGCCGTCAATCCACTCCATCGTCGCGCCTTCATAGGCAACGGATCGCTTGGTCACCAAGTTATAAACGTCGGTGCTCCAGTTTTGGATGGTGGTATAGCGGCAGCGCGCAATCTTCTTGACGATGATCTCAACCACGGCGCTGTGCAGGCTATTTGAGCTATAGACCGGCGCGGTACAGCCTTCGACATAGTGCATGCTCGCGCCTTCTTCGACGATGATCAGCGTGCGCTCGAATTGCCCCATGTTCTCGGCATTGATGCGGAAGTAGGCTTGCAGCGGAATGTCCACATGCACACCCTTCGGCACATAGACAAAGCTGCCACCGCTCCACACCGCGCTGTTGAGTGCGGCAAACTTGTTGTCGGAAGCAGGGATAATGGTGGCGAAATATTCGCGCACGATGTCCTCATGCTCGCGCAGACCGGTGTCCATGTCGAGGAAGATCACACCCAGCTTTTCCCATTCCAGCTTCAGGCTGTGATAGACCACCTCGGAATCGTATTGCGCACCAACACCTGCCAAAAACTTACGCTCGGCTTCGGGAATGCCCAATCGTTCAAACGTATTCTTGATATTTTCGGGAACATCATCCCAGCTCTTACCCGAACCCGATGAAGGGCGCAGGTAATAGAAAATCTCGTCAAAGTCAATCCCACTGAGGTCTGCGCCCCAGGTCGGCATCGGTTTGGACAGGAAGATGTCGAGCGCCTGGTGGCGGAACTCGCGCATCCAGTCCGGCTCATTCTTCTGATCCGAGATTTCGTCAATTACGGAGTGATCCAAACCACGCTTTGACTTAAAAACCGGGTTTTCCACATCGTGGAAGCCGTATTGATAATCGTCCTTAACGCCGGTAAGTTGTTCACGATCGGCACTTGTTGCCATTAATGCTCTCCTTGCTACTTTATCAATCGGTTCTGCATGGCAGCGCTACAGTGTACGGTTGGGACAGGGTTTGCGTCCCTTAGGCGACAGAGCCTTCCGCAACAGGCTTGTCGGCAAATTCTTCCTCGACCAAACCATAACCGCGCTCTTCGAGCATGTGGGCCACTTCGGGGCCACCGGTCATTACGATCTGCCCATTGAAGAAAATGCTCACCTTGTCCGGCTTCACATAGTTCAACATGCGCTGGTAGTGGGTAATCAGCAGGAAGCCGCGATCGC
>CAYJNV010000277.1:0-5895 GCA_964370975.1 uncultured Caldilineaceae bacterium
GCAATCGCCTCCACGCCCGCCAAATCGGCAATCGTACGCGCCAGCTTGAGGATGCGGTGATAGCCGCGCGCCGTCAGGTTCATCTGCTGCATGGCCGCCTTCATCAGCGTGCGCCCTGACGCGTCGAGCACGCAGTATTCCTGCACGTCGGCGGGGCCCATATCGGCGTTGACGCTGCGGTTGGGGCGCGCATCCGCCGCAAAGCGCGCCTGCTGGCGGCTGCGCGCCGCCTCGACGCGCGCCCGGATGGCGTTGGAAGGCTCGCCCTTCTGCAATGTTGTGAGGTCGGCATAGGCTACGCGCGGCACGTCGAGGTGGATATCGATGCGGTCGAGCAGCGGCCCCGAAATGCGCTGCTGGTAGCGGTAGACCATCCCTGCCGAGCATGAGCAATCCTTGATGGGGTCGCCGTAGTAGCCGCAGGGGCAGGGGTTCATCGCGCCCACAAGCATAAACGAGGCAGGGAAGGTGAGGGTGCCGCTGGCGCGCGAAATGGTCACCAGCCGGTCCTCCAGCGGCTGGCGCAGCGTTTCGAGATTCTTGGAGCCGAACTCGGGGAGTTCGTCCAGAAAGAGCACGCCGCGGTGCGCCAGGCTAATCTCGCCGGGACGCGGCCAGCGCCCGCCCCCCACCAGCCCGGCATGGCTGATGGTGTGGTGCGGCGCGCGGAAGGGGCGCGCGCGCAGCAGCGGCTGCTCCTTGGGCAGCGCATCGGCCACCGAGTAGATGTGCGTCACCTCGAGCGCCTCATCAAGCGAGAGGCGCGGCAGGATGGAAGGGAGCGCCCGCGCCAGCAGCGTCTTGCCTGCGCCCGGGCTGCCCTTGAGCAGCGCGTTATGGCCGCCCGCGCACGCCACTTCGAGCGCGCGCTTGACGCTCTCCTGCCCCTTCACATCAGCAAAGTCCACGGGGTAGAGGGGGTCGTCGGCTGCCTCAAAACGCAGGTCGCACGCCACCGGCTCCAGCGGAGCCAGCCCGTTGAGGTGGCGCATGAGCGCGCCCAGCGAGTCTATCGCATAGACGGTCACCCCTTCCACCAGCGCCGCCTCGTTTGCATCGGCCGTGGGCACGAAGACACGGCGAAAGCCCAGCCGCCGCGCCATGCTCGCCATAGGCAACACGCCGTTCACGTGGCGCACGCCGCCGTCCAGGCTCAACTCGCCCAGCAGCAGCGCGTCGTCCATGTTGTCGGCGGCCTGGCCCGAGGCGATAAGCACGCCCACGGCGATGGGCAGGTCGTAGGCGGGGCCTTCCTTGCGCAAATCGGCCGGAGCCAGGTTGATGGTGAGGCGGTGTTTGGGGAAGACATAGCCGCTGTTGGCGAGGGCCGCACGCACACGTTCGGCGCTCTCGCGCACGGCGGCGTCGGGCAAACCGACGAGCGTCATGCGCTCGAGACCGCTCGTGACATCCACCTCGACATCGACGATTTGCGCTTCGAGGCCAATCAGGGCGCAACTGCGTACTTTGGCGAGCATGGGGGTGGCTTCGGTGACGGGAGGCGGGAGAGGGTTCCCGCTAGATTGTACAGAAGGGAGGGGCTGCAGGCCAATACGCCGCAAAGCCATATGCATGGCTTCGGGCTGCGGCCGTAAGCCCTTGCACGGAGTTGAAGAGAGGTGCACACCCAAGCCGGACGACGCGACAAACCGGGTCGGGCAGCGTCTGATCGCATCAAGAGTGCGGTGGACAGTGTGTTGCGCCATCTCCTGCGGCAGGCGCCGACGAACGTGACTCGTATGCCGCCGCCCGTCGCCCCGCCGCCAGGTCTCCAGACGATTCGCGCGCGACAGGACATTGACTACATAAGGTTAGCCGATAAGGGCGCATCTTATGTCATCTCCCTCGACATCCTCTCGTGAACCCACAGTCACCACCCGTTCATCAAGAAAGGTGCAAACGATGAAAGCAATCCGCATTCACGCTTTTGGAGGACCGGAAGTTCTCGTCAATGAAGAGTTGTCGCGCCCCATTCCCGGCGACGACGAAGTGTTGGTGAAGGTGCACGCCACATCAGTCAATCCCGTCGATCGTGCGGTTCGCGCAGGCTACCTGCAGGGAATGGTCGACATCAAATTGCCGTTGGTTCCCGGTCTCGATCTCGCGGGTGTGGTCGAAGCAATCGGTGCAAAGGTGACAAGCCTCGCAGTCGGTGACCAGGTGTACGGCTTTTCCAACCTCATGCGGCAAGGCGCCTATGCCGAATACGCGGTGGTTTCCGCGACCGAGGTGGCGCTCAAGCCCACAACGGTTGACTTTGTCCATGCAGCATCCATTCCCCTCGCCGGGATTACCGCGTGGCAAGCACTCAAGGCCGCCGGCCTGCAGCCCGGTCAGACAGTGCTGATTCATGGCGCGGGCGGTGGATCGGGGTCGTTTGCAGTGCAGTTCGCGCGCCAGCAGGGCGCACGCGTGCTTGCGTCAGCCTCGACAGGCAAGGCGGACTACCTGAGCAAGCTTGGGGTGAGCGAGATGATCGACTACACAACGACCCGCTTTGAGGATGTGGCGCGCGGAATAGATGTTGTCGTGGATTTGGTTGGCGGGGACGTCACAGGGCGATCACTGGATGTGTTGAAGCCCGGCGGTACGCTTGTCACACCGATTGGTCAGCCGGACCAGGCGGCGGCAGCGGCGCGTGGCGTCACCGCAATTAGCATGTTTGCGCAAGCGAATGTGGCCGACCTGACCGAGATTGCTGCGCTCATCGATGCTGGACTTGTGCAGACGTCCGTCTCAAATGTGTTTCCGCTGGCCGAGGGGCGAGCCGCGCAAGAGCTTCTGGAGCGCGGACACATGCAAGGCAAGATCGTCCTGCGCGTCGCTGCGTAGGCGCCTGTGCGAAGAATTCGGGAGCGTGATCCCACGGGGTAGTGTCGACAGGAGGAGCTGCCGGCCAAAACGCCGCGCGACGCGTTGCGTCGCGCGGCGTTACGTTCTACATGTCCGGCTCGACGGGGACCGTGACGCTGCGCTGTTTAACATCGCGGCCAGGGGCGGCAGTGACGATCAACATCTGGTCGGGACGCGCGCCCGCGACGACCGTGGCCGTGCCGCCGTCATCCACCGCCAGCGCGGGGAAGTTGCCGTCAAGCGTAAAGGCGACGTCCACAATGGGTGTTTCGCTCAGCACATCTGCCACGCGCAGCAGCATATCGTCGCCATCGCCCGCCCACATCCACGCCAGCATGTGGCCGTCAGGTGAAAGGGCGACACGCTCAAGCGGTGTCTCAAAGGCGTGGTCATCCACCACCTGCACGGCAGGCAGCGCGTCGAGGGTGAGGCGCGCCCACCGGTCACGCTGCGTAACTGCCAGCCCGCCATTGTGCAGCGGGAAGAGGTAGCCGTGCGGCTCGAAGGGCAACCCTTCGCCCTTCCAGAGAAGCGGATAGTCGGGCGCAAGGCCAAAGATGCCCGTGAAAGGCTTGCCGTCTCCCGATAGCGCCTGCGCGCCCGTGATCCCACCCACAAGAATGCGCTCGCGCGCCTCATCCACGTGCAGGTGATAGACCGCCAGCGCGCCCATGTCGAGTCCCGCGGGGTCACCCAGCGGCGTGAGGGCTTCGCCCTCGGTGCGCCATGCGCAGAGGCTCATGTTGCGTGTGCCCGTGCGCACGACGGCCACAAGGGTTTCGTTTCCCAGCGCCATGCGGAAGAGAGAGCCCGGCAGGTGCGCATTGCCGGCCGCGGGCCAGGTGGGGTTGTCGACGGCAACCAGCGCCACCTCGCGCGCTGCCCCAAGCGCGACGCGGCGGTCGTCGGGCGCAAAGGCCGCACCGCTGCCTGTGGCGGGCAGGTCGAGATCGACGCGCCGCCCGCTGGAGAGATCCACCAGCGCCGCGCGCGCGTCTTCCACGATGGCGGCATGGTGTCCGGTTGGGCTTAGCACCGGGGCAGGTGCGGCTGGCAGTCGCATGGGTCAATGCTTTCCGTTGAGGACGTGCACGCGCTCAATCAAAGAGCGAGATGTCGCCCAGCTTGGAGAAATCAGCCAGATCCTTTAGTTCTTCGAGCACCTTGGCCAGGGCCGCACCGTCGAGATGACTCTTGATCTTCTTCAGCATCGCGGGCGACTCGTTAAAGATGTATGCGCCGTCTTCTCCGTTGAGTTTGTCAATTGCCGCAAGCAGATTGACAACGCCGAGATCTGTCAGATCACTCACCTTTCCGCCGCCGGCGACTGCCCCCACGTCCTTCCCGCCGGTCTTCGCCAACTTGGTTTGCGCTTCCTTGACGCCAATGGCATCCAGCGCGCGATAGAAATCATCGACTCGCGGCGAATTGTACTTGTTGAAGGCTTCTGTGTCGGGATTCCAGTAGTTCGCCACCTCATCGCGGAAGGTGCGTCCACCTGTCAGCGGGGTGTCTGCATCCCAGTTTGTCTTGGTGTAGTCATAGCCGCCGTAAACGTGTTTGAAGATGGCCAACTGGCGCTCGGTGAACATTTTGCCGCCATGCGACTTGTTGCGCACCGAGTTATCGAGCTTGGCGTACTTGCCGTTCGACTCGCCCTCCTGATATGAGTAGGCGCGGTATTCGGTCTTGTAGCGGGTGAGGGCCACTTCTGCTTCATAGGCCTTCTTGGCCTTTGTGCCGGCTAGCAACTGGGCTGTAGTGCCCTTCACGGCGCCTTTGACAAGGGCTGCGCCGCTGGCATCAAACTCCTTGCCTGCAGCATGGACGCCCGCACCTGCATCGCGCCCTTTGTTGAAGTCGGCGTCGTGCTGCACTTCGTGGCGCAGCGTCTCCCACACTTTCTCCTTGGCTGCCTTGGCCGGGTTGGTTATGACGACCACACCGGGCACATTCCAGCCGCCCGTCACCTTGCCGTCTTCATCGAGGTTCACGTTGGTGTTGTCGGTCAAGCTCTTCTCGTTGTATTTCACTTCAGCCGAGAGGATGTCACCCGCCGAACCCTGCATCCCCTCGGGGAACCACGCTTCATCCCTGGCGGTGTTCATCTTTGCTTTGTCGATACGCGCTTCCGAGTCTCCGGTTGGCGTAGCGGCGTAAAGTTTGGCCTTGCCAAGCTTGAACCACTCGGCGGTGTTGCGCAGCATCCGCTCCGGGCTCGTCGCAGCTTCGTTTAGGTATTCCGTCAGTTTCTCGCGGTCGGCCTTGTGCGCCGCCTTGGCCTGCGTCAGCCCGTCCTGCTGCACCTGGTCGTCTTCGACCGGCACGCTATCCTTTAGCGCCTTGAGGACCGGGCGGCGCTTGTCGGTGGTAGACTTAAAGAACTTCTTGCCCACGGCCTGATCAACCGGGCCATGTTCAGTCTCCCATTTGCCCACCCAGGCCCCAATGGCACTCGTCCAGCGCAGCCGTCGGCCATAGTTGGTCTCCGGGGCCGTGGCGTCATCAAGATAGTTCTCCACATTTTGAACGATCGTGTCGTACGTATCTTTGAAGATGAGACTGGTTTCCTTCTGCAGCGGGGCGAGGGGTGCGAGCTTTGTGCTCTTGCGCTGAATTGTGCCGCTGGCGGGCGCGCCGCGGTCGCCTGCCGCGGCCTCCTGGGTGGCAGCCACCGGCGCTTCGCTGTTCAATTTGTCTGAGGTGAGCCTCTGTGCGCGCTGCAAGATGCTCTGCAGCGTTTGCTGCGCGAGTTCAGGCGATCCTGCTCTATCTTCTATCAACTGGGACGCAAACACTGCAGATTCCCCGCCTGCCTGCACGGGGTCTTTGCTTGGGGCGCGCTGAATGGATTTGGGGGCGCGCAGTTGTTGCGGGGCTTTGCTCGGCATGGTCTTCCTTTCGCTGGATGAGGGATCTCCAATCATCCGTGCCGGAATATTTGATTTGTGCGCTTGTGGATGGTTGCGAGGCCGGAACGCGCCTCGCACACTACAGTATAGAATCCATTTGCGCACCTGTCAACGACTTTTCGATGGCTGT
>CAYJNV010000278.1:0-5880 GCA_964370975.1 uncultured Caldilineaceae bacterium
CCGATATCAGGTCCCCCCCCGACATCGCGCGCCGGCGCGCACCCGACGCCCATCAACGCCTGGCGCGCCGCCCGGCGCGCACGACGGTGCGCGCGATCGCACAAACGCTGGCGGCGCTGGCCAACTTCAACGGCGGCGACCTGCTTCTGGTAGCTGCGCCCACGACGGCCGACGCACATGGCGACGCAACAGCCGCGTTGCGCGACAAGGTGCTCCAGGCGTGCCTGCTGGTTGACCCGCCGCTGATTCTGCCCGCAGCGCGCATGGCCACCACGGAAAAGGGCGAGGCAGTCGTCCACGTCAATGTGCCCGCCGGGCTGCCACATGTATACAACGTGCAGGGTGTCTACGCAACGCGCATGGGCGCGCATAACCGGCCACTCACCACGCCCGAGCTGCGCCACCTGCTCCTCGACCGCGCGGAGAGCGGTTTTGAGGCCCAGCCAGTCGAAGGGGCCACCCTGGACGACCTGGACCTCACGCGCATTGAGCGCTACCTCGACCGCCTCATGCTCCAGCCCGCCGACTTGGCCGAAGGCGGCTGGAGCGCCACACTGCATGCACGCGGCTGTCTCGTGCCTGTGAACCATGGCGAGTTCCGCCCCACGGTGGCAGGCATTCTGCTCTTTGGGCGCAACCCCCAGCAATTTGTGCGCAGCGCCGAGATTGTCTGCGTGCGCTACGGCGGCGAGAGCATGGCCGACGAATTCATCCGCCAGGAGATCACCGGCCCGCTGCCCGAACAGCTTCGCCAGGCCGAGGCCTTTGTGGCCGCCAACATGCGGCGCGGCATGCGCATATCCGGGTTATTGCGCGAGGAGGCGGCCGCCTACCCGCTGCCCGTGGTGCGCGAGGCCATTGTGAACGCCGTGGCGCATCGTGACTACAGCGTGCGCGGTGAAGGCATCCGCCTGCTGCTCTTCAGCAACCGGCTCGAAATCTACAGCCCGGGGCGGCTGCCCGGCCATGTGACGCTGGCCAACCTCAAGGATGAGCGCTACAGCCGTAACGAAGCCATCGTCGCCATTCTCAGCGACCTGGGCTATATCGAGCGGCTGGGCTATGGCGTCGACCGCATGTACAACAGCATGCGCGCCGCCGGTCTGGCTGATCCCGATTTTGTCGAGACGGCCGCAGGCTTCCAGGTGACGCTCCACGCCGCCGCCGAAGTGGCCGGTTTGCCGCCGGGTGACGCCGCGCGTGCCATGCCGGTTGGCTGGCTCGATCTCAACGAGCGCCAGCAGGCCGCGCTGGAGATGGCACGCACACAGGGGCGCGTGACCAATGGCGACTTGCAAGCGCGCACGCCTGACGTGAGCGCCGAGACCATTCGCCGCGACCTCGCCGATTTGGTGGAGAAAAACCTGCTGCTGCGCATTGGCAGCAAGCGCGCAACTTATTACATCCTCAAATAGGGACCCGTGCGTCTTCCTTCTGTAGCGGCTGCTGCCCGCAACAATGCCATGTGGTGCGATGCCGTCTGCCGTGCACACGGCCTGCCCACGCGCCTTGACGGCGCGCTCTGGCAATGCACACAGACGACACCGCAGTACTATCCAAACGCCGTCACGCTGCAGGTAGACGCGCGCGGTGCACGCGCTGTGCAGATGGCGGCGCTTGGCGCGCTTTCCAGGGGCGGGCTGATTGAAGGACTCTCGATAAAAGACAGTTTCGCCACGCTCGACCTTGCCCCTCTCGGCTTCAGCGTGCTGTTTGAAGCCACCTGGATTGCATGCGCGCCCGGCAATGCGCGATTTGCAGATGCACAACCGCGCTGGTCGGCTGTGCAGACACCCGCGCAGTTGACCGCATGGGAAGCCGCCTGGTGGGCCAACGAGGGCGCGCCGCACAGTCGCATCTTTCGTCCCGCGCTGCTTGATGATCCGGACGTGTTTCTTCTGGCCGCGCTGCGCGACGGTCGCATTGTCGCAGGCGGCATTCTCAACCGCTCGGACACCGAGGAAGGGACAGTCGTCGGCCTGTCCAATACGTTTGCGGCCGCCGGCGAAGATGGCGAGCAGTGCTGGGTGGCATTGGCCGCGTGCGCCGCACAGGTTGCGCCGGGCTGCGCAATTGTAGGCTATGAGACGGGCGAGGCGCTGGCATGGGCCGTGGATGCAGGCTTCACGCCGCTGCATCCGCTGCGTGTTTGGGCGCGCAACCCTGAATCTTGAATCGAGCCAACAGATGGGGTGCGGCGGCATGGGGTAAAATGAGTCATCGCACGCGCAACCGTTGGCGCGGCGCAGGAGGACATGATGCGTTCAGTTTCGATTGTGGGGATTGGCCAATCGCCCGTCGGCGAGTTGTGGAACCGCTCGGCGCGGCAAATCGCGTATGATGCCGTCTCGGCCGCGATGGCCGACGCCGGCATTGAGAGCGCCGACGCGCTCTATGTGGGCAACATGCTCTCGGGCAGCCTGATTGACCAGGAGCACCTCGCCACGCTTGTGGCCGATGCCTGCGGGCTGCGCGGCATCGAGGCCGCCAAGGTGGAGGCCGCCTGCGCCAGCGGCGCTGCGGCACTGCGCGTGGGCATGATGGCCATTGCCTCCGGCTTCCACGACGTGGTGATTGTCGCTGGGCTCGAGAAGATGACCGACACCGTGGGCAAGGACACCACCGCCGGCCTGGCCACCGCCGCAGACGCCGAAACCGAGGCGCTCCACGGCGTCTCCTTTGTGGGGCTGAACGCACTCATCATGCAGCGCTATATGTACGAGCACAAACTGCCGCTCGATGCCTTTGCCGGCTTCAGCATCAATGCCCATCGCAACGGCGCCAACAACCCCAACGCCATGTTCCAGAGCCCGATTTCGCTCGAGACCTACCTGCGCGCCCCGGTCATCGCCACGCCCATCAACATCATGGACAGCAGCCCGGTCTGCGACGGCTCGGCTGCGGTGGTGCTCGTGCCAAGTGAGCACGCACACCGCTACACCACCGGCCACCGGCGCGGCGCCGTACAGATTCTGGCTTCAGCGGCCGCCACCGACTCGATTGCTGTGCACGACAGGCGCGATCCACTCTTCTTGCAGGCGGCTGCGACGAGCAGCAGCAAAGCCTTTGCCCAGGCGGGCATTGGCCCCGATGCGATTGACTTATTCGAGTTGCACGACGCTTTCACAATCATGAGCGCGCTGAGCCTGGAGGCGTGCGGCTTTGCGCGCCGTGGCGAGGGCTGGCGGCGTGCTTACGAGGGGGACATTAGTCCCAGGGGCGATTTGCCGCTGAGTACAATGGGGGGGCTAAAGAGCCGCGGCCACCCGGTGGGGGCGACGGGCGTCTACCAGATCGTCGAGACGGTGCTGCAATTGACCGGCGAGGCCGGAGCCAACCAGGTGCCGGGCGCGCGCATTGGCATGGCGCAGAACATCGGCGGCAGCGGCGCTACAATCCTCACGCATATCCTGGGCGTATAGCAAGTACCTACGACGCGAAGGCGCAAAGACGCAGAGAAAACGCAAAGAAAAGCAACAACAAGAAATGCCGCTCTTGTTGCTGCTTTTCTTTGCGTTTTCTCTGCGTCTTTGCGCCTTCGCGTCGTATCTGGCTGTTACGCCGTTGGAACCGCCGCCGGCACCGCCTCGGCCACGCCGTACTGCGCCTTCAACTGATCGAGAAGCAAGTCCTTTTCGGCCCACACCTCCGTCAGCCAGGCGCGGAAGCGGGCGCGGTCGTCATCGCTGGCCATGTAGTCGCCCTCGATGAATTCGCCGGGAATGGCGCGCTGCTGCACATGCACAACTACCTTGTGTACGCGCCCGCGCATGATGTCCCACAGGCCTACCTCGCCGTCGGGATAGAAGATGGTCACATCGAGGAGCGAGGTGAAGCGGCTGCCCATTGCCTCAAGCGCAAAAGCAATGCCGCCCGCCTTGGGCTTGAGCAGATTGCGGTAGGGCGATGCCTGCGCGTCGTGCTTGGCCTGCGCGAAGCGCGTGCCCTCCACATAGTTGAGGATTGCCGTGGGCAGAAGTTTGAACTTCTCGCACGCAATACGCGTCGCCTCCACGTCTTGCATGCGCAAGGAGGGGTCGCGCGCCACTGCGTCGGTTGAGTGCCGGTGCATGAAAGGAAAGTCCAGCGCCCACCACGCCTGCCCCAAAACCGGCACCCAGATGAGATTCTTCTTGAGAAAGAAGCGCATGAAGGGGATGCGGCGGTGAAAGACCTTCTGCAGCACGGGGATATCCAATCCGGATAGGTGGTTGCTGAGCACCAGATACCACTGCTGGGTGCTCAACCCTTCCATACCCGTTACGACCCACTCAACGCGCTGCAAATGATGGATGAGCCAGTTGTTGCCGCCAATCCAGTTCTGCGCAAGGTCCGCGGAGGTGGCCGAGCGCTTGCTGCGACCCTCGGCGCTGGGCGTGAGTAATTTGACGGCCGTGACGATAAAGAGCGGAACCGTCCAGATGATGGTGTTGAGCAAGATGCCTACGAGGCCCACGGCAGTGCGCACAGGGCTGGGGAGGAACCGGAACATGCAGTGATCCTTGAGAACGCGGCGTGGTTCGCCCCACGCGGGCCTGTGCGCACCTGCGCGCGCATAGTCTACAGGTTGCTTTGCGTTGCGGCAAGTGGCAAAACGCAAAGCCGGAAGAGGCGAATGGGGAACGGCAAACCACGCCCGATTAGCGATTCTACTGCACCATGCCGTCGGGCACGCCACTGGGAAATTCGGCGTCAATGGCCGCCTGAATTTGCTCGAGGCGATTCTCGGGGTTGGGGTGCGAGTTGAAGAATTCGGGCGGCGCCTGGCCGCTGCTTGTCGCCTCGAGAATCTGCATCACACGTAGCATTGCGCGCGGGTCATAGCCCGCGTCGGCCGTAAAACGCACCGCAAGCTGGTCGGACTGCAACTCGTCGGCACGGCCGTACTTGAGGGTGACCAATTGACCCACCAACTGCGCCATACGCGCCGCCTCGATTGAGGACGGATTGTTCGGGTCATAGGCCGCCACCGCCGCCGCGCCGCTGATGCCCTCGACAAGTTGCGATTTGGCAATTTGCTCAGCGGCGTGTCGCGCCACGACATGGCCAATCTCATGCGCGAGCACGCCGGCCAGCTGCCCTTCTGTTTCCAGCGCCTGGTAGAGCGCGGCGGTAATGAAGATCTGACCGCCGGGCAGCGCAAACGCGTTCACTGTCTGTGGATCGGCGAGCAGGTGAAAATCAAACTGATATTCGGTGTTGCCCGCTTGCGAGCGCTCCACGATGCGATTGCCCACTTGATCGACCAACGCCTGCGCCTGCGGATCGGCGAGTTGGCCCCCATACTGCTGCTCCATCTCGGGCACCGCCTGCAGACCGATGGCGATCTCCTGACTTGGCGTCAAGGCAACGCGCTGCACCTCGCCCGTGACATCGTTGGGAACGCGTGCCGTGCTAAAGTAGTAACCTGCAATGGCGATGAGCGCCATCACCACGAATATCATCACGCGTCCACCAAGACCGCCACCGCGCCGGGTTGGCGAGCCACCAAATCCTCTGCCTATCATTGTCTTTCCCCTCTCACCTGCAATCTGCACGAAGCCAAATGGCCCACGTAGCAGTGGTCGCCTCATGGCAACCAAGCCATGCGGGCAAGTAACGTTCACAACGATGTTTTGGTTCAGCGCACATGCATGTGATGCATGGAGGGTGAGCGGTGCGCGACGCAGGACGACCAAGCTGCGCGGCCGGAACGCCGAACGCCACCCCTGGCTTGGGATGGCGTACTGCGTTCCGGCCACGCCGGTCTATTGTCTAACCCAGGTTCTTGACGGCTCGAGCAGGGCTGTGGGAATTTAGCGGCCCCGGCTTCGTGCCTGCACGAAGCTGTAGAGCAGCAGCGCAGCGCCGGCCAGCATCAGGAGCAGCGGCCACGCCCAG
>CAYJNV010000279.1:0-5814 GCA_964370975.1 uncultured Caldilineaceae bacterium
TCAGCGGCAACGTCAAGCGACCCGGGCTCTACGAGCTGCCCCACGCCGTGCCGCTGCGCGAGCTCATCGACGTATATGGCGGCGGCCCCGAAGTGGATGACGCGCCCGTCAAGGCGGTGGTGCCGGGCGGCCTTTCCATGAAGCTGATGACGGCCGACCAGTTGGACACGCCCATGGATTACGAGGCAGTGGCTGCGGCCGGCTCGTCACTCGGCTCGGCGGGTGTCATTGTCTTTGACGAGCGCGCCTCCATGATTGAGGTGGCGCGCCGCACCATGGCCTTCTACCGCGAAGAGTCCTGCGGCAAGTGCACGCCCTGTCGCGAGGGCACCGGCTGGCTCGAGAGCATTCTCAAACGTGTGGAGGCGGGCGAAGGGCTTATCTCTGATGTCGACCTCATGGCCCACATTACGACCTTCATCGCCGGCAAATCCTTCTGTCCCTTTGGCGAGGCCGCGGTGTGGGGTCTGCAAAGCAATCTGGCCAAGTTCCGCAACGAATTCGTGACGCACATCGAATTGACCAACCCGGAAGATATGGGGCCGCTCGTGCCGATTCGCCCCATCTACCGGCCCGACACGGGGCAGCCGAGCACGTTGCGCGACAGCACGCTCATGCCGGAGGGCGATTCGCCGCTGCTGCGCGACCATGTGATTCACACGAACGGGGCTGACGACTGACTTGCGTCCGTAGCGGCGGCTTCAGCCGCCGTACCAGATTACTCAACGCGTCCTTGACGTCGACGGCTGAAGCCGCCGCTGCGAATTGACGGATTCCACTGACCATGACCGATAAAGCGCCCGAACTGAAGCACTCGCCGAGCCAGCCTGACCCCAAGCCCAAGACCCCTGTAGGGGTCATGCCGGGCGGCGCGAGCGCGCCCGGTGCCGGTGGCGGCGCTGTCCCTGCCAAGCCCGCCGCGTCCGCTAATCCGAACGAGATCACGCTGACGATTGACGGCCGTTCGGTCTCGGTCCCCAAGGGCACGCTCGTTGTGGACGCCGCGCAGAAGCTCGGCATCGAAATCCCCGTCTTCTGCAGCCACCCCAAGCTGGACCCCGTGGCCTGCTGCCGCATGTGTTTGGTGGAGATCAGCGGCCCCCGCGGCCCCCAGCTTCAGACCGCCTGCTCCGTGCCCGTGGCGCAGGATATGGTCGTGAATACAGAGACCGAACAGGTCAGGGCTACGCAGGAGGCGAACCTCGCCTTTTTCCTGCTCAATCACCCGCTGGATTGCCCGATTTGCGACAAGGGCGGCGAGTGCCCCCTGCAGGACCAGACGATGCGCTATGGCCCCGGTATCAGTCAGTTGGTGGATGCCAAGCGCCACAAGAACAAGAGCTACCTGATCAGCGACACGATTGTGCTCGATCAGGAGCGCTGCGTTGTCTGCTGGCGCTGCATTCGTTATCTGGAAGAGTGGGAAGACAAGCCGCAACTGGGGCTCTTTGAGCGCGGCGGCGCGACCATTATCGACATACAGGATGGCAAGCCGGTGGACGCCAGGACCAGCGGCAACATCATCGACATCTGCCCTGTGGGCGCACTAACGAACCGCGTGGCGCGCTTTGCCTATCGCCCGTGGGAGATTGACCGCACGCCCAGCATTTGCACCCACTGCTCGATTGGCTGCAACTTGCGCATGGACAGCCGCACGCACAGCGTGCGCCGCATCGTGGGGCGCGAGAACATGGCCGTCAACGACCAGTGGCTCTGTGATAAGGGGCGTTTTGCCCACGCGTGGATCAACGACGGCCAGCGGCTCACGGCGCCGCTCGTGCGCAAGGATGGCGAGTTGGTCACCGCATCGTGGAGCGAAGCGCTTGAACTGGTCGCAAGCAAGCTCCAGGCCATCAAGGCGGCGCGCGGCGCAGAGAGCATTGGCGCGATCGGCAGCGCCAAGCTGGGCAACGAGAGCAATTACCTGCTCCAGCGTCTCTTCCGCACGGCGATAGGCACCAACAACATCGATCACCGCGCCGGCGGCGATGTCGCTGCGCTGCCCACGGGGCTGCCCGCGCTTGTCGACCTCATGAAGCCGCAGTATGGCCCCGACCCCAAGGCCGATGTCGTCATGCTCGTGGGCATTGACCCCAGCGAAGAGCTGCCCATCCTCGACGTCCATCTCAAGCGCGCCGTGCGCAAGGGCCAGACGCAACTAATTATCGTCCACCCGCGCAAGGTGGAGCTCACGCGCTACAACGGCCCCTACCTGGGCTGCCGCCCCGGTTCCGAGGCGCTGCTCATCAACGGCATTGCCAAACTGGCGCTCAAGCTTGTGACAAACGCGCCCGCCGATGCAGCGACGTACGTGGCTGACGCCACGAGGGAAGCGCTGCGCACCGTCTGCGGTGCGGATGTGGACGAAGCCAAGCGCGCCGCCGAACTTCTCGCCAAGGCGAAGAACGCCGTCATCATTTACGGCCCCATGGTGGCGCAGGGCGAGGCAGGCAAGCAAGTGCGCAATGCGCTCACCAACCTCGCGCTGATTACCGGCCACGGCAGCCGCCTGGCCTACGTGGGGCTCGAAGCCAACAGCCAGGGCTGCCGCGACATGGGCTTGCTGCCCAATGCGCTGCCCGGCCATGCGCCGCTGACCGATGAGAAGCTGCGCAAATCGCTCGAGAAGACATGGGGCGGGCCGCTGTCCACCAAGCCCGGCAAAAGCTATGCGCAGATGCTCGACGGCGCGGGCGAGAGCATCAAGGCGCTCTATATCATGGGCGCGAACCCCGCCTCCGAGCGCCCGGCCTGGGCCGAAAAGCTCGATGCGCTCGATTTCCTCGTGGTCCAGGATTTGTTCCTGACCGAGACGGCGCAGCGGGCCGACGTGGTGCTCCCCGCCGTCAGTTGGGCGGAAGAGGACGGCACCTTCACCAACCTCGAGCGGCGTGTGCAGCGTGCACCCAAGGCCGTGCGCAATCCCGACAGCAAGGCCGCCTCTGACTGGATGATCCTCGATCACCTGGCGGCGCGCCTGGGCTTCCAGTGGCCCTTCACCGATGTGCGCGGCGTCACCGCCGAAATCGCACGAGTGATCCCCGCCTACCATGGACTGACGTGGGACGCGCTGGGCGACCAGGGCCTGCAGTGGGATGCCGGCCCCCTGCGCAGCAAGGCTTCCATGCAGCAGGTCTCCCAGGCAACCGTGCCCCAGGAGGGCTACAGCGTGGTCGGCGGCACGGTGCTGTATGACAGCGGCACCCTGTTTGCACAAACCGAACTTATGCGGAGCATGGCGTTCGGGGCGTCAGTGGGCATTCACCCTGCCGATGCCGAGAAGATGGGCGTGGAGACAGGCAGCCTGCTCAAGGTCTCCAGCGACCAGGGCGAACTGGTTCTCGCCGCACGCATTGACCCGACCGTACGCCAAGGCACGGTGTGGATTCCCGAGAGCCTGCCCAACGCGCCCGTCGGCGTACTGCGCGGCGGCTCAGTTGTGACAAAAGTGGAACTCAAGCCGGCGTTGAAGACGCCCGCCTGACCCAGCGTAACCCGCGTCGCCGCAAGCTTGCGGCGCTGCATGATTGACTGCTAGGACCTGTATATGGACTGGTGGAACGTTCTCATATTCCCCTTCATCCGCATCCTGATTCTGCTGCTGGTGCTGCTGACGGGTTTTGCCTACCTGACATGGTATGAGCGGCGGCTGATTGCGCGCTTCCAGGCGCGCGTGGGTCCCAACCGCGCCGGTCCGCAAGGGCTGCTGCAGCCCATTGCCGACGCCGTCAAGGCCATGTTCAAGGAAGAGTTTATCCCTGGCCATGTAGACAAGTGGGTCTACGTAATGGCCCCCGCGCTCGCGATGGTGCCCGCCCTGATCATCTGGGCGGTCATTCCTGTGGCGCAGGGCATCCCTGCGATCGCGGATGTGCCAATCGGCTTCCTCTGGCTGCTGATGATTGCAGGCGTAGAGGCCTACGGCATTCTGCTGGCCGGGTGGAGCAGCAACAACAACTACTCGCTCATGGGATCGCTGCGCGCGTCGGCGCAAATGATCTCCTACGAGTTGCCGCAGGGGCTCTTCCTGGTGAGCATCCTGTTGCTGGCGGGAGGCTTCAGCCTGGTGCAACTGGTGGATACGCCGCGTATGTGGTGGGAATGGCTCTGGCTCTGGGCTATGTTCCCGCTCTTCTTTATCGGCGTGCTGGCCCAGGCCAACCGCAGCCCCTTTGACCTCCCGGAGACGGAAAACGAACTTGTGGCCGGGTTCCAGACGGAATACGGCGGCATCAAGTTCGCGCTCTTCTTCATGGCTGAGTACATCAACATGATTACGCTCAGCACCATCGTGGTCACCCTCTTCTTCGGTGGCTACAGGCTGCCTTTCGGCTTCCTGGCCGATGTGACGTGGCTGGGGCCACTGGTGCTCTTCGTCAAGGTGGTGCTGGTGCTCTTCCTCTTCATCTGGGTGCGCGGCAGCGTGAGCCGCCCGCGCTACGACCAGTTGATGAACTTCACATGGACGCGCCTGCTGCCGATTAGCCTGGCCTACATGATTGTGACGGCGCTGTTGGTCGTGTTCTTCAAGTAATTGATGATTGGCAACCGGTTGACTGGTTCACTAGTTGATTAGGTGACTGGAAAGCGGAGTCATCTGCGGGCGGCGCGGTTGTACACGCCTGCCGACCTGCCGACTCCCGACTCCCGCTCTTGGCGCAAGGAAAGCAATCCTTATGGCTTCAAATGGCTTCTTCCGCGGTGCAGTTGAAATTGCCAAGGCGATGGGCGTAACGCTCACCGCGCTGACGCGCAAGAACGTGACCATCCAGTATCCCTTCGAGCCGATCTCCCTGTACCCGCGCTTCCGCGGCAGGCATGAACTGCGCCGCTACGAGAGCGGGCTGGAGCGCTGCATCGGCTGCATGTTGTGCGAGGCAGCCTGCCCCACGGGAGCCATCTACGTCGAAGCGGCGGAGAATGACCCGAACGACCGCCACTCGCCCGGCGAGCGTTACGCATCGGTTTACGAAGTCAACCTGCTGCGCTGCGTCTTCTGCGGCGATTGCGAAGAAGCCTGCCCCGTTGAGGCGATTGTGCTGGGCCACGAGTTCGCGCTGGCCGCGTACAATCGGCGTGACCTGATTCTGAGCAAAGAGGCATTGCTCAACCCGGGCGATCCAAACGTGATCATCCGGCCCGAATAAACGCATTTCAATCGCACAACGAGGGACTGTCCTCATGTGGTTTTCATACCTCTTTTTCATCATGGTTGGGGCCATCAGCATTGCCGCCGCGGTGGGCGTAGTGATGAGCAACAAGCCAGTGCACAGCGCGCTCTTTCTGCTGGCGCATTTTGCGATGCTCGCTGCGCTCTACATCACCATGGACGCGCAGTTCCTGGGCGCTATCCAGGTCATCATCTACGCAGGCGGCATCGTCATCCTCATCCTCTTTGTGATCATGCTCATCGGCTCTGAAGAGATTGCACCGCGTGGCGGGCGCGTCTGGGTGCCCTGGGTGGCGCTTGGCCTGGGTTTGCTGCTGATGGTTGCGCTCGCGTTCAGCATGGCGCAGGCCTTCGCGGGCATCGCGCCGCAGCCCGCCGCCAACATGGGCGGCGTGCCACCCGTCGTTGGCCTTGAACTCTTCACCAGGTTCATTCTTCCCTTCGAGATGATTGGCGTGCTGCTGCTTGTGGCGCTCATCGGCGCGCTGCTGCTTGCGCGCAACCAGCCGTCTGCTGAGCAGAAGATTGATTGATCAATGGTAAGTGGTAAGTGGCAATTGGTAAGCGGCGGGCCGCGGAATACAAAGCAAATTACCAGCGCATGTTACGCAGGGGCGCATGTTTGTGTAGCCGGGGGCTTCCCA
>CAYJNV010000280.1:0-5779 GCA_964370975.1 uncultured Caldilineaceae bacterium
AAGGGCCACCAGGGTGCAGTTGTCCACAAGCCATTGCGCGTCATGCCAGCCGGGCAGATCACCGAGGCTGTCCATCCCCATGAGGAAGAAGAGGTCGGCCACGTGGCCCGTTTGCAGTTGTAGCAAGCGCACCATGTCGGCGGTGTAGTGGGGGCCGGGGCGGTCGGCGTCCATGCGGCTCACGTGCAGGTAGCCCGTGTCGACCGTGGCGAGCTTGGCCATTTGCAGCCGATCCTCGATGGGGGTAAGGCGGCGGTCGCGCTTGTGCGGCGGATCGGCGGCGGGGACGAGGTAGATAACGTCGAGGTCGAGCTGAAAGTGGGCTTCGTCGGCCAGAATGAGGTGGCCGATGTGAATGGGGTCAAAGGTGCCACCGAAGACGCCAATGCGTTTGCGCCGCTTGGGGCCGGGAATGGGTGCGCCGACGGCCAACTCCTGCGCAGCGGCGTCGACGCGTACTGCTCTTTCGGTCATGCAGCGTTGCTCCCCAACAAGTGGTTGTGCGTGCAGGAATGCAGCTCCGCTAGTCGTCCAGGGCGTTGTCGTAACCCCACACCAGTTCGGCGTCGCCGATGCGCACCACATCGCCATCCTGCACGCCCTGCTCGCGCAGCACGTCGGCAATGCCCAGTGCCTTGAGGATGCGCTGGAAGCGCGCGGCAGCCTCGTAATAATCCCAGTTGGTCATGGCGGCGGCGCGCTCAATGGCAACGCCTTCGACATAGTATTTGTTGTCGGCGACCTTGTAGACGGAGAAGGCCTTCTCGTCGGGCGGCGGGGTGATCTCGCGCAGCTCGTCCTGGGGTGCAGAGTATTTGGGCAGCGCGTCCAGTTCCTGCTTCACCTTGTAGAGCATGGGCTCGATGTCCTGGTTGGCCGCCGCGCTGATGAAGAATGCAGGCAGCCCACGTGCGGCCATGGCCGCCTCGATTGCAGGCCACGCCGCCTGCGCTTCGGGCAGGTCGCTCTTGTTGAGCGCCACAATCTGCGGCTTCTCAGCCAGTGCGGGGTTGAAGAGCACCAGTTCCTGATTGATGGCCTCGAAGTCGCCCAACGGGTCGGGGCTGTCGCCGCGCAGCAGGTGAATGAGCACGCGCGTCCGCTCCACGTGGCGCAGGAACTCCAGCCCAAGGCCAACACCCTCGTGCGCGCCCTCGAGCAGGCCGGGGATGTCGGCCACGACGAAAGGCTCCTCGCCCAGATCGACAACACCCAGCGTGGGCGCAAGCGTGGTAAAGGGGTACGCGCCAATCTTGGGGGTGGCAGCGCTGATGACGCTGAGCAGCGTGGACTTGCCCGCGTTGGGCACGCCCACAATGCCCACATCGGCCACCAGCTTGAGTTCGAGTGTCAGCCACTGCTCCTCGCCGGGCTCGCCCTTTTCGGCAAAGTGAGGGGCCTTGTTGCGCCCCGTCTGGAAGGCGGCATTGCCGCGCCCGCCGCGGCCACCGCGCGCGACAACGATGCTCTGGCCGGGCTCCGCCAGGTCGGCAAGGAGTTCTCCGCTGTCGGCGTTGCGCACAAGGGTGCCCACGGGCACTTCGATCTGCAAATCGCTGCCTGTCGCGCCGGTTTTGTCAGCGCCGCCACCGTGTCCACCCCGTTCTGCGCGATAATGGACCTGCTGGTGCAAGTTGTAGAGCGTGTTGAGCCGCTCGGTTGCCACAATCGTCACGTGGCCGCCGCGGCCGCCGTTGCCCCCATTGGGACCGCCCCACGGCTCGAACTTCTCGCGCCGGAAGGAGAGCACGCCGTTGCCGCCGCTGCCCGCTTTTGCAAAGATTCGTGCTGTGTCGAGGAAATTGGATGCCATACACACCATTTTATACGCAAAGCCCCGCTTCGGCTGCATTGTCTATGGCGCGCATGAGTGCGTTGGCGAGCGATACGCAAATACAGGCCGATTTTACGGCTCGACCGCGCTTGCAGAGAGAGTCTTCGATGCAAGAGGCTACACAATTGAGCAAGCGCGGGTATAATAGGCGGGCGCACCGGCCGGCACGGTTGTCGCTCGGGCGCCTGTGCAATGAATGAAGAGCAAATAACGACAAATTGGCGCGCCCGCATGCAGGGGCGTTGGGGGGTTACGGCGCTGGCGCTGATTGTCGCGCTGGTTCTGCTTGGCGTGGCCCTGTGGCTTTGGGGCGGCGATATCTACAGCTTCCTCAGCGACGAGCAGGCGCTGGAGGCTGCTGTCGTCAAGGCGGGTGCATGGGGTCCCCTGGCGCTCATCCTCTTCAACGTCGTGCAGATTGTGATTGCGCCCATACCCGGCTACATGGTGCAACTGGCGGCGGGCTATCTGTATGGGCCGCTGTGGGGAGGCATCTACGGCGCAATTGGCGTTTTACTGGGGGCGATGACGGCGATGTGGCTGGCGCGCACGCTGGGGCGGCCCGTTGCCGTCATGCTCGTGGGCGAAAACCGCCTCGCGCGCTGGGAAAGCGTGACCCACAGCGACAGCGTGTGGGTTTGGCTGCTGTTGCTGCTGGGGCCCGTCGGTGACATTCCCTACACGCTGGCCGGTCTCTCGCGCGTGCGCTATTTGACGATACTCCTGCTTACGCTCTGCGTCCGCGTGCCGTCGGTGTTTCTGTCGACGGCGATTGGCGGCGGGTCGGTGCCGCTGCTCTGGTTCTTTGTGGTGGTGGGTGTGGCCGGGGTGATTCTGATCGTGGGGCTGCGCTACAAGACGCCCTTGGAGGCGTGGTATGCGCGCACGCTGCACAGTCACGACGCCGCGCTGCCCCAGTCACTGCCCGAGCCGCAGCCGGCGCTGGAATTAAGCAAGGATGACCCCGGCGGCCATGATTGAGGAATGTATCTGCGTGCACTGGATGGAGAAGGAACAAGATGAGTGACACGAAATCATCTGCTACAGGTGCACCGGCCACTGCGCCGCTGGCTGCGCAGATAGACGCCGACCTGACACAGGCGATGCGCGACCGCGACGAAACAAAAAAACTCACCCTGCGTTCCGTCAAGACGGCACTGACCGAACTGGCCAAGGCGGGCGAGAACCACGCGCTGAGCCAGGATCAGGTGCTGGCCGTGGTGCAGAAGGAGGCCAAGCGGCGACGCGAGGCCGCGCTGGAATACGAGAAGGGGGGCGCGTTGGACCGCGCCCAAGCAGAAATGGCCGAATTGGCCGTGCTCGAGGCCTATCTGCCCACGGCACTCTCCGAGGCCGACGTTGAGACCATGGCGCGCATCGTCATCGCCGAAGTCGGTGCAACCTCACCCAGGGAACTCGGCAAGGTGATGGGGCCGTTGGTAGCGCAGATTGCCGGCCGCGCCGACGGCAAGCTTGTAAGCGCCACGGTGCGCCGCCTGCTGGGCGGTTGAAGCCACCTTTCCCGGAACTGCCATTTACCTTTGCCCACACAACATAGCCTGTGACAGCGACCCCTAGGCAGCTTAACCGCACACGTGCACGCATGCGCGCCACCCCCACGCTACAGCGCGGGTTGATGGTGGCAACGCTCACCGCGCTCGCTGCGCTGCTCACGGTTTCGCTGGGCTGGAACCTGCCGCTCGCCAGCCGTATCGACCTGAAACCCGGTCAGGTGGCGCCTTTTGATGTGGTGGCGCCCCGGCAGCTAACCTACACAAGCGCGCTCGTAACCGAACAGGCGCGTGCGCGTGCCGCCAATGCGGTGCCCGACCAGTATGACACCGCTGCGGGCGCCGTACGGCGTGAACAGGTGGGCATCGCACGCACGCTTGTGGGCGAAATCGGCGCGATACGTGCCGATACGACTGCCACGCACGCCCAGCAGGTGGAGGCGCTGCTCAACCTGGAGGAACTCCTCCTCTCCAGCGAGGCCGCCGAACGGCTGCTGGCGCTGAGTGACGAAGAGTGGGCGCAGGTGGACGTCGCGATGCCCCAGGCCGTTGACAGGCTGTTGCGCGACGAAATCCGCGCCGAGGATTTGGCCACGGCGCAGCGGCGCGTCCCCAGCACACTCGAGGCGGACCTGACCGAGTCCGCCGCCGTCGCAGCCGCCGAACTTGTGCGCCCCCTCATTCTCCCCAACAGCTTCCTCAACGTCGAGCGCACGCAAACCATGCGCGAGAGCGCCAGCGCCGACGTCTCTCCGCAAACCGCCAGTGTCGAGCAGGGCGAAATTATCCTGCGCGCGGGTGACATCGCCTCACCCGAAGACGTGGAGGCGCTCGAGCAAATCGGCTTGCTCGCCCAACAGTGGGATATGTGGAGCCTGCTGCGCGCCTTCATCTTCTCAATCCTGCTCGTCACCGTAATGGCGGGCGCCATGTACCGGCTACGCCGCCAAGCCGCCACCTCGGTGCGCGAATTCACGATCCTGATTGTGCTGGCAACCGTGTGGCTGGTGGCCGCCAAATTCATGATCGTGCCCCACGACTGGTTGCCCTATCTCTACCCGCTGGCGGCGCTCAGCATGTTAGTGGCCTGCCTGGTGGATGTGCGCAGCGCTGTCCTTATGACGGTTACCTTCGCGCTTGCCATTCTCTACCTGAGCGATGCCAATGCTGCGCTTGTGGCCTATGGCGCACTGGGCGGCATTGCCGGCGCCTTGGTGATCGGCCGAGCCGAACGGCTGACAGCCTTCCTTTGGGCCGCGCTGGCCGTAATGGTCGTCAATGTGCTCGCCGTGCTCGCCTTCCGCCTCCCCTTTGACGCTATGAGCAACCAGCAGATTGTGCAACTGGGCTTTGTGCTGCTGCTCAACGGCGGCTTGGCGGCCAGCATTGCACTGCTGGGCTACTTTGGGCTGGGCAACCTCTTCGGCCTGACGACTTCGCTTCAGCTCAATGAACTGAGCCGGCCCACCCACCCGCTGCTGCGCCAATTGCTGCTCAAGGCGCCGGGCACCTATCATCACACGATCGTTGTGAGCAACCTGGCCGAGCGCGCTGCCGCTGCCATCGGCGCCGATGCGCTGCTGGCACGTGTGGGCGCCTATTACCACGATATCGGCAAGACGGTGCGCCCCTACTTCTTCACCGAGAACATCGGCGAGGATTCGTCGCCCCATGACAAGCTCGACCCGCTCACCAGCGCACAGATCATCATCAGCCACGTGAGCGACGGGCTGGACCTTGCGCAGAAGTACAGGCTGCCCCGCCGGCTGCATGATTTCATTCGCGAGCACCACGGCACCTCGCTGGTGCAATACTTCTACGTACGCGCCGTGCGCACGGCAGTTGATGGCGAGTCGGTGGATCAGGCACAATTCCGTTACCCCGGTCCCAGGCCGCAAAGCCGCGAGACCGCCATCCTTGCACTCGCCGACACCTGCGAGGCCGCCGTGCGCGCGATGCGCCCCTCAACGCGTGAGGATTTGGCTACGCTCGTCAACCGCCTTCTCGACGAGCGCGTTGCCGAGGGTGAGCTCACCGAATCGAACCTCACCTTCATGGATCTCGCGGCCATTCGGGGCATCTTTGTGCAGGTGCTGCAGGGTGTGCACCACCCACGCATCAACTACCCGGAGCCTGCGCGGCCAACTGACAAACCCGCGGCGGCTGCGCCGCCGTTGCCGCCCACAGCCGACGAAGCGCTTGCCATTGCCGAGGAGCCCGCCGGAAACGGACGAACCTATGCAGGCGTTGAAGAAATCCCCGAGAGCGAAGCCATGATCTCTGTGGACAAGGCCGGCTAGACAGCCGGACGGAGGCACTGTGGCCTGTTCAGTCAACGTTGAGGCGGACGAAGCCTTCGCCGCTGCTTTGGATGCCGGTGCGCTTGAAGCCGTGGCCGCTGCGGCGCTGCGCGCAGAGGGGCTGGACGCGGCCT
>CAYJNV010000281.1:0-5721 GCA_964370975.1 uncultured Caldilineaceae bacterium
CATCAACTCTGCGTGGAGGTCGAGGGATTGGCCATCGCGCCACGGCGCAATTAGCGCGTCGGTCAGGGCCACCATGGTGTCGGCGTAGGCCTCAATGCGCTTGCGGTGGAAGGCGGGCTGGATCAGGCGGCGCTGGCGGCTGTGTGTCTCTCCTTCGGAAGTGAGCAACCCCTCGCCCACCACCGGCTTGAGCGCCTGCAGGCCGAAACCCTTGTGATAGGCGCGGTGGTTGTCCACCAGCACATGTTTCACGTCGTCGGGGTGGGCGGCCAGATAGGTGATTGCATTGATGAAGCGCAGCCGTGAGACGCGCCCCATTTGCCCGGTGCGCGTCAGCATCGCCAACGGATCTGCGTTGAAGTCGCGCATGTTGCCCATCAACCAGTGGCCGTGGGGACCGGGGGCCGGCGCGTGTGCATCCTCTGGTGCAGGCGGATGCAAGCGTGTTTGTGTTGTCATCCTGTACCTCCGTCACAAGTTTCACGGGCAGGCTTGAGCACGAGCACTGCGCGCGGGGTGCGCGCAATTCTCTCACCTGCCACCTGCATTATACTATCCTTGTCATGGCGCAACCTTCTTCCTCCCGTCCAGCAGACCGGGCCGAGTTCAACTGGCGGCATGTGGCGCGCCCCGGCCTCGGGATTAAACGCTGGATCCTGCTGCTCTTCGTCGGTGTCACCTGCGCCGGGCTGGGGTTTGCGCTGCTGCTGCAAGGCCTCGCTGCGCGGCCGGCGTGGCCACATTGGCTCGACCTGCTCATGCTGCGCTTTCTGCCGGTGTGGCCGCGCGTGCTGTTGCTGCTGCTGGCCGGCTTTGGGCTGGCGGGATACGCCGCGTGGGGCTTTTACAGAACCGTGGTGGGTGCGCTGCTGCCCACAGCCGCCAGCCCCACGCGCGCCGTCCTGCAGGCGCTGCTCCAACAGGAACGCCGCCACGGGCCACGCATTGTGGCCATCGGCGGCGGTACGGGAATGCCCCAACTGCTGCGCGGCCTGCGCGCCTACACCGACAACATCACCGCAATTGTCACCGTGGCGGATGACGGCGGCAGCAGCGGGCGGCTGCGCCAGCAGATGGGTCTGCTGCCCCCCGGCGACTTCCGCAACAACATTGCGGCCCTGAGTGAAGCCGAAGATTTGATGACGCGCCTCTTCCAGTACCGCTTCGCCGACGCCGACGTGGGGCAGGCGGGCAGCGGCGAACTGGCAGGCCACTCTTTCGGCAATCTCTTCATTGCCACCATGGCCGCCGTCACGGGGAGTTTTGAAGAGGGCATCTCTGAAAGCAGCCGCGTGCTTGCGGTACGCGGCCGCATCCTGCCCAGCACGCTCGAGCACGTGACACTCTGCGCCGAACTAAGCCGCACCACGCCCGAGGGCGTCGTCGAGTGGCTGAGCGTGGAAGGCGAGAGCAGCGTCACCGCAACTGAAGGGCGCATTGAGCGCATCTACCTCAAGCCCGAGTCGCCGCGCGCATATCCCGCCGCCGTGCGTGCGCTGCTGCAGGCCGACTTGATTGTGGCCTCGCCCGGCTCCTTCTACACCAGCCTGCTGCCCAACCTGCTGGTGCCCTCCATTCGTGACGCCATTGAAGCCTCGCGCGCACAGCGCATCTACGTCTGCAATGTGGCCACGCAGGCTGGCGAAACCGACGGCTACAGCGTGAGCGACCACATGGCGCAATTACGTCGCCACGCCGGCCGGGCGTTTACCGTGGCGCTCGCCAACGACCGTTACGACGAAGCCCTGCCGCCGTCAGCCGTTAGCCAGTGGGTGACATTGCCCGCCGCAGGCGAAGCGTTGGACTATCGTCTCTTCATGGGCAACCTAGTCGATGACGCCACGCCGTGGCGCCACGACGCTACCAAATTGGCACGCCGCGTGCTCGAGGTCTACCAAACGCTGGCGGCTGAGCGCAGCAGTGCCTCGCCCGACCTCACTCCTCCTGCGCGCCCAGGCGGGCACGCGCGAGCAGCGCAATCGTGAAGTACATCGCGCCCAGAATGCCGCACAGCAGCAACGTGATCACGACGGCCTTGCCGTGGTCGGCGGGATTTGCCGCCGCGTTGAGCAGGAAGTGCAGCATGTCGTCGGGCTGCGTCAGCACGTCCCAACTGTTCCAGCGCAAAAAGCGCCCCAGATAGATGCCGAATGCCGCCAGGACGATGGCGGCGGCCGCCCCGGCCCAACCGGCCGCGACCCCAAACCAGCGCTGCAGCAGCCCCTGCACAATCCACAGCGAAATGAAGCCCAGGATGAGGCCATTCCACACATAGGAGAGCAGCAGCAGCATGTCGTACCAGAGCGGCACGTTGTCGCGCGGGGCAAGGTGTATCAGGTCAGTCAGGATGTAGGGCGCGTTGGGGAAAAAGAGTAGCCAGAGTGCGAGCAGAGGCGTCACGCGCAGGCGCGGGCGGTCGGCGCCCGCCTGCAGCGCCCACGCCGCAACTGCAGCCAACAGGGGAATCCACGCCAGGAATAGATTCCAGTTGAGGAAGAAGTAAGTCGCGTTGTCCGCATAGAGTACGCGCATGGCGAAGAACGTCACGCTCAACACGCTGGAGAGGCAGAGCATCAGCCCCAGCAGCAGGCGTGGCCTCCAAATGGCGGCGCGCACGGCCGTGCGTGCATGGATCAGATTGAAGTCGCTTTGTCCGCGCATATCAGCCAGTGGCCTCATGGGGGACGGGCAGCAGTCGAGCGGCCCTGTGTGTATATTGCATGAGCCCAGCATACACCACGCAGCGCCCACTGCACAGGACATGGGCTGGACCGTTGCCGCACGCTTCCCCGTGCGGTGCACGCATGTGTTACGCTTAGCATATTCTGAACCATCGCCTGGATGACCAAGCAGGAAGCGAGAATTCATGCCCTATACGCTGACCGTGGGCGCGCTGCGCTGCCACATCCTCACCGACGGCCGCCATGTGATGGACGGTGGCGGCTTCTTTGGCGTCGTGCCGCGCACCATGTGGAAGAAGGTCATCGCCCCCGATGACGAGAACCGCATTCCCGCCGACACCCGCTGCTTGTTGATCGAGTCGGACGTCGGGCCGATTCTGGTGGATTGCGGCCATGGCGACAAGATGGATGCCCGCCAGCGCGCACGTTGGGCATTGAGCCTTGAGAATGAGCGGCTTATCAGCCAGATTCGCACCGTGGGCTTTGCACCCGAGGAGATCGCGCTCGTGCTCCTGACCCACTTTCACGGCGACCACGTGGGCGGCGCCACGCGCGCGCACCCCAACTCGCCCGACGCGCTCGCGCCAACCTTTCCCAATGCGCGCTACATTGGCCAACGTATTGACCTGGCTGCGGCCAGCTTTCCCAACGAGCGCACCGCCGCCACCTATTTGGCCGACAACTGGCGTCCGCTGCTGGAGAAAGGGCAATTCGAAATTGTGGACGGCCCGCAGCAATTAGCGCATGGCGTGCGTACGCAAATGGCCCCCGGCCATACCGACGCGCTGCAGGTGGTGTGGGTGGAGGATGGCGGCGAAAGCCTGCTCTTCCTGGGTGACGCCGCCAACTGGGCTGTTCACCTCGAGCGTCTGGCGTGGGTGCCCTCCTTTGACATTGACCCCATGACCGCCATCGAGAGCAAGCGCGCGCTGCGCGCCGAGGCGATGAAGCGGGAATCACTGCTTGTCTTCCAGCACGATGCGCAGGTGGTCACTGGGCGGCTGGTGGCGGGCGCACGCGGCCCCGTCGTACAGGCCGAAATCACCCGCGAACCCTGGCAGGACGACTTTGCCGACGATTGATGCAGCTTTGGCCGAATGCGCGGCAAACACGTATGCTGACCTGCAACCACGGCGTCACGTCGGAGACGTGACCTACGCCACCCGAACCCCATGCGCTCACTCTACCTGCTGGTCTTCACAAGCGGCTTCGTGACGTTGGGCGTTGAGTTAAGCGCCTCGCGCCTGCTCGAGCCTGCATTCGGCTCGAACCAGATAGTGTGGGCCGCACTCATCGGCATGATCCTGCTCTATCTGGCGCTGGGCGCGTGGCTGGGCGGCCGCCTGGCCGACCGCTACCCGCGCCGCTCTGTACTCGACAGCGTGCTGACTCTCGCAGCCGTGGGTGTCGCGCTCATCCCCCTTTTCAGCCGCCCCGTGTTGCGTCTGGCGTCCGCAGGACTCGAAAGCTTTGCACCCGGCCTGCTCGGCGGCGCGCTCGCGGCCATCCTGCTTCTCTTCAGCGTGCCGGTAATATTGCTGGGAACGACGAGCACCTGGGCTGTGCGCCTGCTGCTCAGCGCTAGCCCGCCAAACGATGCCCATACGGGCGCACGCGTCGGCCGTCTCTACGCCGTGAGCACCATGGGCAGCCTGCTGGGCGCATTTGTGCCCGTGGTCTTGCTGATTCCGGCAATTGGCACGCGGCTCACCTTCTTTGCGCTCGCGCTCACGCTCCTCGTTATTTTGCTCATTGGCGCAGTCGGGAAACGCCACGTGTGGCTGCCGCTGGCTGCGCTGCTGCTTGTGGCCACACTCGCCTTGTGGAGCGGAAGCGATCGCTCCATACGCGCCGGCTGGGACGACGGCAGCCGTGGCCCCATCATTTTCGAGGATGAGAGCCGCTTCAACTACATTGCCGTGCGCCAGTGGGGCAGCGAGCGCCATCTCAAGCTGAACGACGGCATCGGCATTCACAGCGTCTACCACCCCGACGCCGTGCTGAGTGACGGCATTTGGGACTATTTCCTGCTCGCCCCGCTCTTCCGGGCGCAAGCGGCAGCGCAGCCGGCGCCCGCCAGCCTGCTGGTTGTCGGTGCGGCCGCGGGCACGGTGAGCGGCCTCTATGCCGACATCTACGGGCCGGATGTACAGATGACCGGCGTGGAGCTTGACCCTGAAATCCTCGCCGTGGGCAGTGAGTTCTTCGTCATGGATCGCCCCAACCTCACCACGGTCGCCGCCGACGGTCGCCACTTCCTCACGCAGCAGCCCTCAACCGCGCGCTGGGACGTCATCGCCGTGGACGCGTATCGCCCGCCCTATATCCCCTTCCACCTGACCACCACCGAGTTCTTTCAAACCGTGCGCGACCATCTCAGCGACGATGGCGTGTTGGCCATCAATGTGGGGCGCACGGCCACCAACTACGCGCTGGTTGATGCCATGGTTGCAACCGTGCGCGTCGTCTTTCCTACTGTTTTCCTGATTGACGAGCCCGGGCCCGTTACCACCTTGGGCAACACGCTGCTTGTGGCCACAATGCAGCCGGCCACGCTGGCCGATTTCGTTGCGCATGTGGGCGCGCTGCCGCCCACCCTCCCTGCCGAGTTTCGCGCCTTTGCACAAGCCGCAGTGGCCGAAGTGCGCAGCGCGCCGCCTGTGGACCTGCCCCCCTTCACCGATGACCACGCGCCCGTGGAGAGAATCGTCCACCGTATCATTCTCGATTTTCTGATGACTTCGGAGTGAACCCATGCACGACATGCCGCCACCCATGCCCGACGCACAACTGGCGCTGCGCACCACGCTTCCCCTCAAGCCCGAGGCCGCGGAACCGGCCGGGCGCTGGGTGCGCCTTGCGCCGCTGGATGTGGAGCGAGATGGCGCTGCGCTCTACGCCATTTCCAACGGGGAAGCCATTACGCTCCCTGGTCTGGAGTATGGTGCGTACGACGCCGATGCGCTCGTGTGGCGCTGGATGTTCGGCGGCCCCTTTGCCACGTTCGATGATTTTGGCGGCTACATGCGCACCCAGGCCA
>CAYJNV010000282.1:0-5666 GCA_964370975.1 uncultured Caldilineaceae bacterium
GTCCACCAGTCCACCAGTCCACCAGGGACTCCCACCGTGTATAGGAACAGAGGACAATCATCAACGGCACACCAAAGCAAGCGGGCGACCTGTGCAGGTCGCCCGCTCTGTTGCATGTGGGTAGCAGGCCGTGGCTGGTGGGGCTAAATGCCGTAGTACATCACAAATTCGTGCGGGTGCGGGCGCAGGCGCACGGCGTCCACGTCGGCAATGCGCTTGGTGGCCACATAGGTCTCGATCAGGTCCGCCGTGAAGACGCCCCCTTCGAGCAGATAGGCGTGGTCGCTTTCCAGCGCGTTGAGCACCTCGGTCAGCGAACCCTTGACCGTGGGGCGGGTGCTGTGCTCGAAGAGGTCGGTCTCCGCAGGCTCACCTGGGTCAATCTTGTTCTTGATGCCGTCGAGGCCGGCCATGAGCACGGCCGTGAAAGCGAGGTAGGGGTTGGCTGCCGGGTCCGGACAGCGGAACTCGACCCGCTTGGCCTTGGGCGACTGCGAGTAGACCGGGATGCGGCAGGCGGCCGAGCGATTGCGTGCCGAGTAGGCGACATTCACGGGCGCTTCGTAGCCGGGCACGAGGCGGCGGTAGGAGTTGGTCGTGGGCGCACAAATGGCCAGCAGCGAGTCGATGTGTGTGAGGATGCCGCCAATGAAGTGCAGCGCCATTTCGCTCAAACCGGCGTACTTGTCGCCGGCGAAGAGCGGCTTGTTGCCCTTCCACAGGCTCATGTGCGTGTGCATGCCCGAGCCGTTGTCCTCGAAAAGGGGCTTGGGCATGAAAGTGGCCGACTTGCCGTTCTTCTTGGCCACATTCTTGACGATGTACTTGTACATCTGCATGTAGTCGGCCATCTTGACCAGCGGGCTGAAGCGAATGTCAATCTCGCACTGGCCTGCCGTGGCAACTTCGTGGTGATGCACCTCAATGGGGATGCCCGCGTCAATCATTGTGCGCACCATCTCGCTGCGCAGATCCTGCAGCGTGTCGAAGGGTGAAACCGGGAAATAGCCACCCTTCCAGTTGATCTGGTGGCCGAGGCCCGTATCGCCCGAGCGCCATGGCCCTTCGGCGCTGTCCAGAGCATAGGAGGAGAAGTAGCGCCCTGTCTCGTAGGAAACGCTGTCGAATACAAAGAACTCTGCCTCGGGGCCCACGAAGGCCGTGTCGGCAATGCCGGTGGACTTGAGATACTCGATTGACTTGCGCGCCACCTGGCGAGGGTCGCGGCTGAAGGGCTCCTTGGTCAGCGGTTCGAAGATGTCGCAAACCATGCTGATGGTCGGCGCGGCGCAAGCCGGGTCGATAAAGGCACTGGTCGGGTCGGGCAACATGATCATGTCGCTGGCCTCGATCGTCTTGAAGCCGCGGATGGAGGAGCCGTCGAAGCCCAGCCCGTCCTCAAAGATGTCGTCATTGAAGTGTTCAACAGGCAAGCTGAAGTGGTGCCACTGACCGTAGAGGTCGGTGAATTTGACATCAACAAACTGAATGCCATTCTTGGAGATGGCCTCCATAACGTCCTTGCCGCTATTGGTGCCGAGAGCCATACAATCTACTCCTCATTGTGTGGAAAAAGCGTGCGGGAAATTGGTGTGGGGCAATGCGAACGAATGCACTCCGTTGAATTGAATCTGGATGTCAGCACGCAAAGCTGCGTGTGCGCGTAGAGAGTCTTATTGACGGCGAAATGGTGGCAAATGGCGTGCGCGTTGCACGCAGCACGCCCGCCCAAATGGAAATTGTAGCGAGAGAAAGGCCGCGCGACCAGCGCGACTTTCCACAAGGTTTGCGCGCCGGCTCTTGTGCAGGGTGCACACTCAACTACATAATTGAAGATTGGGCGCCCGCCGCAGCCCAATCTTCAATCTTCAATTTTGTCGGTGAGTGCGCTAAACTGGTGCGAACTTCATTCTCGTTCCGGGAGATACCATGTCCAAATTCGCACAATACGCCGACGACCCCAGCATCCGCGTCATCACCGGCGCATGCCCGCATGATTGTCCCGACACGTGCGCGTGGCAGGTGGCCGTGGATCGCAGCAGCGGCCGCGCCGTCGATATCTGGGGCCATGCCGATCACCCCATCACGCAGGGCCGTCTCTGCGGCAAGGTGGATCGCTACCTCGAACGCACCTACCATGCTCAGCGCCTCACCACACCGCTGCGGCGCGTGGGACCTAAAGGCTCGGGTCAGTTCGAGCCGATCTCATGGAAGACGGCGCTCGCTGACATTGCCGCGCGCCTGCAGAGTGTCATCGCCGCGCATGGAGCCGAAAGCGTGCTGCCCTATTCCTACGGCGGCACACTGGGGCTGCTGCAAGGGGAGGGCATGGCGACGCGCTTCTTCAACCAGATGGGCGCAAGCAAACTGGCGCGCACCATCTGCTCCGAGGCGGGTTTTGAGGGCTACATCTACACCATCGGCTCGGCCGAAGGGATGGAAACGGAGGCCTTTGCCCAGGCGCGCCTGATCCTGATCTGGGGCAGCAATACGCTGACGAGCAATCTGCACCTCTGGCCCTTCATCGCCGAGGCGCAGAAGGCGGGCGCGCGCGTGATTGTGATAGACCCTGCCGAAACGCGCACCGCCCGCGCCGCCGACGAGTGGCTTGCGATTCGCCCCGGCACCGACGGCGCGCTGGCGCTGGCCATGATGCACGTAATCATTGGCGAAGCGCTGCATGATGCCGACTACGTAGCCCGCTACACGTTGGGCTTTGACGCGCTGTCCGCACGCGTGGCCGAGTGGACACCCGCACGCGCCGCGGTCATTACCGGCATTCCCGCCGAGCGTATTCGCACGCTGGCGCGTGAGTACGCCGCTGCGCAGCCGGCCGCCATTCGCGTCAACTATGGCATGCAGCGCCACTACGGCGGCGGTATGGCGATGCGCACCATCGCCTGCTTGCCCGCGCTCGTGGGCGCGTGGCGCCATGTGGGCGGTGGCATCCAGTTGAGCAGCAGCGGCGCCTTCCGCCACCTGGACAAGCATACTCTCCAGCGTCCCGATCTGCTGGCCGGACGCACGCCGCGCACAATCACCATGAACCGGCTGGGTGACGCCCTGAGTATGGACCCCGAGGTGCGCGCGCGTGCCCTCTACCATCCCGTACCGGCGCAGCCCATCCCCACCGCGGCCGACGCCGGCGCGCCCATCCACGCGCTCGTTGTCTACAACGCCAATCCCGCGGCCGTCGCGCCCGATCAGGCAGCGGTGACTGCAGGGCTGCGCCGTAACGATCTCTTCACCGTGGTGCTCGAGCACTTCCTCACCGACACGGCCGACTACGCCGACTACGTGCTGCCCGCCAGCACGCAGATGGAGCATTGGGACATGCACAAGCCCTACGGGCACCTCTACCTGGGCCTCAATCAGCCCGCAATTGCACCGCTGGGAGAGAGCCTGGCCAACAGCGATATCTTCCGCAGGCTGGCGATGGCCATGGGCTACGCCGATGCGTGTTTCCAGGAGAGCGATGAGCGCATCCTGCGCACGCTGGTGGAGGCGCAAACCCATGCGCGCTTTGCCGGAGTTACCTGGCAACGCCTGCTTGATGACGGCTTTGCACGCCTCAACCTGCCACAGCCGTGGCTGCCGTATGCTGAGGGCAACTACGCCACCCCGAGCGGCAAATGCGAATTCTTTTCGCCGCGCATGCAGGCGGACGGCTATGACCCGCTGCCCACCTGGACGCCGCCGCGCTGGGCCGATACAATTGCGCTCGATGCGCCGCCCGCGGAGATGCTCGTGTGCATCTCGCCGCCGGCGCATTCGTTCCTCAACAGCACCTTTGCCAATCTCGAGCGCTTTGTCCTGCGCGAGGAGCGACCGCTGCTGCAGATGCACCCCAGCGACGCCGGCGCACGCGGCGTCGCCGATGGCGATATCGTGCGTGTCTTCAACGACCTGGGCGCGGTGGAGCTACCCATCGTGGTGACCGAGCGTGTCATGCCGGGCACGGTGCTGGCGCCGGGCATCTGGTGGGCCAAGCAAAGCCCGGGTGGCGGCAACATCAACCAGTTGACGACGCAGGATGAGGCCGATATGGGCGCCGGCGCTATCTTCTACGATACCGTGGTGCGCGTCCAGGCCGTGGCTGCGGCTGCAGCCGTCCCTGCCGAGACTGCACTGAGCGCGCTTGCGGTCTAGAGCACCAAAGCGGAACACAGATTAGGGCGGAAACGACAAGGATCAATGCGGATGTCCGCATTGATCCTTGTCGTTTCCGCCTCTATCTGTGTTCCGCTTTGGTGCTCTGCCAGCGCTAGGGCTGGCTTTGCGTGCGGGGCGCCTGGGCGAGCGCCGTTGTGTTCGTCGTCGCGGCGGTCTCCGTAATCTCGGCCCCGGGCATGATTGCGCCCGTTGCAGCGGCAATTGCTTCATCCTGCTGCCACGCGGTGGGCGGCTGGTCGAGAATCGTCACCATGCGCATCTTGAACTCCCAGCGCTTGGCAGTTGAATAGTCCAGGTCTACGCCCCAGTGGCGGCTGACAAGTGGCGCCACATCCCATGTATGAGCGCAGTCGGTCACAAGAAAAGGGCCTTCCACCGTGCTGTCGTCGAGCTGCAGCCAGACGCGCCGGTTGATGTCGCCGGCGCGGATGAGCGCCACCTCGCCAATGCACTCTGGACAAGGGGTGATGTCGCCCACACGCATGCGATATCTGACGACCTCCTCCATGATGCCCGGGTTGTAGTAGGTGCTGAAGCCGCGCACGGGGAAGTTGGAGGGCTGCTTGTAGCCAGGATTGATCGTAGCCCACGACTGGCCGGGGATACCGTGGCCGGGGATGGTGCGCACCGTGGGCGCGGTGTCGGCATAGGGGCCGGGCGCGGTCGTCACGGCCTCGGTGGCGGTGAGCGCGGCCGTGCCGGTCAGCCCTGCGCTTTCGGTGATGGGTGCGGTCGCTGTGACAGGCGCTGTCTCGGTTAACGGCGTGGACTCAGTGACAGGCGTGGACTCAGTGACAGGTGCGCTATCCACAACAGGTGCTGCGCCCGGCGGCGCAATTGTCATGATGCCGCCGCACGAAACGGTAGGTGTTCCCGTGCCATCCACCTCAGTCACAAGCGTCGCCGTGCCCGTGATCGCCAGTGTGGCCATCATGGTATAGCAGTCGTCAAGGGTAAGGGAAGCCGGATTGTCCTGCTCAACAGGTCGTCCAGCCGGTGCTGAAGAAGTGTCCAGCGAAGTGATGGCAATGCCCAGGGATGTCCCGCTGTAGGCGGCGGCATCACGGTTTGAGACAAGTACGGCGGGGAATACAACCAACATGACGGCTACCACATAGATCAAACGTTTTTTCAGAAGCTCCATTACAAAATCCGAATGAGTAACGGTTTCCCACCTGCGCGCCGGAAACTCACAGCGCGCGCAACAACGATGAAGCAGCAAAGGGGATGGAAATCCGGTCGAGCAATGGAGCGCAACTACCACAGCGCCCCAGGCTCGTGCGGTACTGAACGAGGCTTAGTGCCCGAGTTCGTTACTGGAACTCGAGCTTGCGATGGCGCATGATCACACTTTGCGCCAACCCTACAGCCACTAACATGGAGACGAGACTGCTGCCGCCATAGGAAACGAAGGGAAGCGTCAGGCCGGTAACCGGCATGATACTGACGTTCATCCCCACGATAACAACAATTTGGAAGAAGATGATCGCGGC
>CAYJNV010000283.1:0-5649 GCA_964370975.1 uncultured Caldilineaceae bacterium
AGCCCACCTTGCGCGGGATCTCGGCGCCTGCCGCAGGTCCCTCAGTGCCCGAGTGCCTGCGTGGCTCGCTCAATGTCGCCAGAATCGCCATCACAATCTCGCCCACCATCGTCCTCACGCGCATGGCCAGCGCGGCTACCGTTACCACCGCCGGGTCCATGACGGTCGCCAGCAGCACGTAGAGTGCGCCTTCGCGCACGCCAAAGCCGCTGGGCGTGATGAAACTGAGGAAACCCACGCAGTAGGCGATCGCATAGGCCGCAATCAGGTGCGGGGCCAGCGCCGCCATTTCCGCCCCCGTCAATACGGCAACACCATAGGTGAGCGTGGCAAAGGCCGCGCCCCACAGCAGCCAGTCAAACGCAGCCACTGCCAGCATCGCAGCCAGTTGCATCCGGCCCAGCCCCGCGTCCACGCCCGGTCGCTCCACCTTGGCGAGCAGCCAATTCAACATGGTGATCAACAGGTTAGGCGACGCCAGGAAGAGCGCCACCGGGCTGAGCGCCAGCAGAATCAGCAGCAAGCGCAGCGTGCCTGCCGTCACCGCCATCAGCCCCCAGTTGCCCGTGAGCCAAAAGTAGAGCGCCGCCATCGGCGCCGCCGCCATGAGAATGATGCCCTGGTAAAGCGCCACGCTCATCACCGTCGCCTCGGGGCGGACACCGTGTTGCTGTGCCTGAATCGTCATGCTTAGTGGCTGCCAGATGTTGCCGGGCACGTAGCGCACCACAGCGCTCTTGAACCAGATGCGCGCCGCCGGCAGGTAGGCGACGCGCCCGCCCAGCGCAGCCAAAATGGCCCGCCACAGTGCAATCTCCACGGCCCAGCTTGCGATCATGGCAAGCGCCGACAGCGCGAGCCATCCCGCGCGCAATTGCCACGCGTGCGCGCGCAGGCTTGGCCACTGGCGCGCGAGCAACAGCAGAATAAAGATCGTCGCAGCCACCATCATCAGCGGCTGCACCCAGCGCAAGAGTCGACGCACACAACGCTCCTGCGGGCAGCCGTCCTGCTGCCCGCGGCATTACGCTACCATGTTCACACTGCTTTGGCGAAACCTTACGCGCCGGCGGTACGTTAGTGACATATAGAAGGTGCGCAGCCACTGAACGATTCCCACACATGCGCAGCGTGGTCTCGCCTCCCGCTCACGCTGGAAGCTTCACATGACGCCCAGACAATCAACACGAGCGCAAGCTGCAGCCGTCGCGGACGCCACAGGCCGCTACTGCTATGACTATCCCCGCCCCGCCGTCACTGTGGATATCGTGCTCTTTGCCTTTGAGGCTGCTGATCTGCAACTGTTGCTGGTTGCGCGTGCAAAGGAGCCTTTCGCCAACCAATGGGCGCTGCCCGGCGGCTTCGTGGAGATGGATGAGCCGCTTGACGCCGCCGCGCGCCGTGAACTGCTCGAGGAGACGGGCTTCTCGGCGCATTATGTGGAACAGTTGCATGCCTTTGGCACGCCCGACCGTGACCCACGCGGCCGCACAATCAGCATTGCGCACCTGGCGTTGGCCAGCGCCGAAGAAGTGGCGCAGATGCCTCCCCGGGCTGCTGACGACGCCGTCGCCGCGCGCTGGTGGGGTATCGACACGCTGCCGTCACTCGCGTTCGACCACGCGCAAATTGTCACCCTGGCGAGCGACCAGCTACGCGCGTCCATCGAGCGACCCGAAACCTCACGCGCACTCCTGCCCGCAACCTTCACGCTTTCCACACTACAACGCCTCCACGAGCGCATTCTGGGTGTCTCGCTCGACAAGCGCAACTTCCGCCGCAAACTAATGGATAGCATGTGGCTGCAGGAGAGCGGCGACTACTCCACAGCCGGCCATCGCCCAGCGCGCCTCTACCGCTTCGCGCCTGCGACGGATGCTGTTCCACAGCAAGACCCGCGATAGCTGACGCACGTCCGCAGCGCTGCGCAAGGATAGACAACAGCGAGTTCGCATGGCATTCGCCCACTCTCCGGCGGCAAAGCGACCTTTGCATTTGCTGCAATAGCGACTATACTTGTTGCCCAAGCGCCCGCTGTGCGCGTGCGCCAAAATTCGGATTGGCCTGCTGTGCAGGCGCCTTGCGGCAACACATCGCCACCGACATCATCGCATGCGGCTTCCGAGCCGCCCAGTCTGCTTGTTTGCGCCGCTTCTTCCAGGTCATCCGAGAACCAGGCCAACATGGTAAGGCATACCTACTCCCGGCGCGCAAAGCGTCGCCTTGCACCGGCCCTGCTGATTATCGGCACGATCGTCGCCGTTACACTTGTCGTCAATGTCGTCCCGCGTATCGTTGCGCTCTTCGGCATCAGCACTGCGTCCGCTGATACATTGGAACCACCCGAACGGACAGGAATCGTTCAGGCTGTTGGCGCGCGCACCTTGACTACGCGCGACGGCCACTGTGCTTCGCATTCGGCCCTGGTTCCACGTGCCGATGCCTGGGCATGCACCGTGGATGATCAACTCTTCGACCCATGCTTTGAGGCCAAGGATCTGGACGCACCCACCGCCATCGTCTGCGGCGCCGATGCGCTCTCCGGCGCAGTCGGCTTCGCCATCCGCGACGCCGTCCCGCCCGCCCCTCCTGCTGACGCAGCCCAAATTGATCCCACCGCCATCGCCACGCTTTCAGTTACCATAGACCTCATTGGTGCGCCTGTTACGCTCGTCAATGGCCAGTACTACGCACCCAATGTGGAGCGTACGGGCGGCAGTGTGCTGGTGGCCCAAAGCGGCCTGCGCGCAAACGGCGATCTCGACGCGGACGGCGATGCCGACGCTGCCGGGCTGCTTGTCGCCGACGCCGGTGATGGCCGTATGTTCATTTATCTCTACGCCATCCGCAACGATGGCGGCTCACCCGTCTTTGCCGGCTCGCTAGAACTGGGTGACCGCGTCAAGGTCGATGCGCTCGACATCACCCACGGCCAGATACGCGTTGCCATGACGACACACACGGGTGAAGACCCCGCCTGTTGCCCGACGCTCGACGTCAATTACGCCTACAATCTCGTCGACGGCGCGCGCATTGCCCAGTATGTCAATGGCTGGCGGCTCGAACTCCCGGGCGGCGTCCAATGTCTGCCCGTGCCCCCCGTTGCTACGCAGCCAACAGCCAACCCCGCCCCCATCGCCTACCAGTGCAGCAACGGCGCTTGGCTGCGCACCGGCCTGGCCCCCGGCCGCGTCGGGTACGCACACACTGTCGCTTCCGCCGCCAACGAACCCGGCAAGGCTTCCTCCTACATCCCCGTGGTGCGTGTCTGGCAATAGCACAAAGCAAACTGTTGCCGACCACCATCGCCTGAAGTTGCCCATCACCCTGCAAATACGTACAATCGCGTAGGTCTTGCGCTCGCGCGCAAGCGGCGCGCATTTGTCATGCGCGCATGCGCTGCCCTGGGCGCGCCATCACTCACAATTCGAACGGCCGGCACATATGGAGCCGGTCCGAAAGGAAAGCACGCATGGCCACAACATCCGATCTGCGACGCGGGCAACTCATCCGCTACAACGGCACCCTTTACCGTGTGGTGGAGTACGAGCACATTAGCCCCGGCAACTGGCGCGCCTTCGTGCGACTGCGTCTCAAGAACTTCGAGAACGGCAAGATTACCGAAGACCGCGTGCGCGCCGGCTCGGAAATTGATGTGATCACCACCGAATCGCGCCCTGCGCAATACCTCTACAGTGACGGCGCCATGTTCCACTTCATGGACAACGAGCACTTCGACCAGGTGGCGCTGCCCGTCGAAGCCATTGCGGACACCATGCAGTTCGTCAAGGAGAATGAAGAGGTGACGCTCCTCACCAGCGAAACCGGGCAAATTCTGGATGTGGAAGTGCCCACCTTCGTTGTGCTGCGCGTTACCCAGGCGGATGCTTCCGTGCGCGGCGACACCGCAGGCAACGTGCTCAAGAAGGTCACGGTTGAGACCGGTGCGGTGATCGATGTCCCCTCCTTCGTCAAGGAGGACGACCTGCTGCGCATCGATACGCGCACCGGCGCCTATGTAGAGCGCGCCAAGGAAGAATAGGCGCATAAGCGGATACGCCTCAATGATCATTGATCATTGTTCTTAACCCACCCCTGAAAGGGCAGCCCAATGAAGAGCCTGCTCGCCAAGCTCCATGTCGCCGACTCAAACCCCGGCGCCTGCACCGGCCCTGACGGCTGGATCAGCGATCCCGCCGGCGATCAACTTGTCTCCTTCAACCCCACAACCGCCGAGCCCATCGCGTCGGTCACGCAGGCGACCCCTGCCGTCTACAATCTTGTGGTCGAGCAAGCCGAGGCCGCCTTCCTCACCTGGCGCATGTTGCCCGCCCCGCGCCGCGGCCTGGTCGTGCGCGATCTTGGCAACGCCCTGCGCGACTACGTGGAGCCGCTGGGCGAACTGGTTGCGCTGGAAATGGGCAAGATTCGCGCCGAAGGCATTGGCGAAGTGCAGGAGATGATCGACATCTGCGACTTCGCAGTAGGCCTCTCACGCCAGCTCTACGGTCTCACCATGCACTCCGAGCGCCCCGCGCACCGCATGTACGAGCAGTGGCACCCCCTCGGCCCGATTGGCATCATCAGCGCGTTCAACTTCCCTGTGGCTGTCTGGTCGTGGAATGCGGCGCTGGCCGCCGTCTGCGGCGACACGATGATCTGGAAGCCTTCACCCAGCGTACCACTCACCGCGATTGCCGTGCAGCACATTGCCAACCGAGTTGCCGCCGACCACGGCCTCGACGGCATCTTCAACCTCGTGATCGGCCCCAACGAAAGCGTGGGCGAAGCAATGGTCACCGACCCGCGCCTGCCGCTCATCTCCTTCACAGGCTCCGTGCGGGTTGGCAGATCGGTGGCGCAGAAGGTTGCAGGGCGTCTGGGACGCACCATCCTCGAACTGGGCGGCAACAATGCCATCATCGTAGCCGCCGACGCCGACCTGGACATGGCCGTGCGCGCCATCCTCTTCGGCGCCGTTGGCACCGCCGGGCAGCGCTGCACCTCAACACGCCGCATCATTGCCCACAGCGCCATTGTCGATGAACTCTGCGACCGCCTCGTGCGCGCCTACGCCACCATCCCCATGGGCAACCCGCTTGACCCCGCCACTCTGCTGGGGCCGCTCGCATCGGCGCGCGCGGTGGATGCCTACACCGCCGCCTTCAAACGCGCCCAGACCGAAGGGGGTACGCTGCTCTACGGTGGGCGCACCCGCACCGATGTCGGCCCCTGGTTTGTCGATCCGACCATTATCCGAATGCCCACGCAAACGCCGCTGGTTTGCGACGAGACCTTTGCGCCCATCCTCTACGTTTTGAGTTATGAGATCTTTGAGGAGGCCATGGCACTCCACAACGGCGTGCCGCAGGGGCTCTCCAGCGCCATTTTCACCGACAGCATGCGCACCGCCGAGCAATTCCTCAGCCACGCCGGCTCAGATTGCGGCATTGCCAACGTCAATATCGGCACATCCGGTGCGGAAATCGGCGGCGCGTTCGGCGGCGAAAAGGAAACCGGCGGCGGACGCGAGTCCGGCTCCGACGCATGGAAGGCCTACATGCGCCGCCAAACCAACACCATCAACTGGGGCGTCGACCTGCCCCTCGCCCAAGGGATCTCGTTCGGGTAACAGCCCAGATACGACGC
>CAYJNV010000284.1:0-5644 GCA_964370975.1 uncultured Caldilineaceae bacterium
GCGCGCCCTTAGCTCAGCGGATAGAGCACTAGTCTTCGGAACTAGGTGTCGGGGGTTCAAATCCCTCAGGGCGTACTCTTGTTGTAAAGACCACATGCTGGGGGAGCGCATGCCCTGGATTCACCAGGTGGCCAACGAAGACGCCACCGGCCTCCTCAAGCAGGAATACGACAAGGCCATCAAGCGCGCCGGGCGCATCTGGAACATCGTGCGCATCATGAGCCTCAACCCGCGTGCGCTCAAGGCCAGCATGGAGCAATATGGCGCGCTGATGATGGGGCAGTCGCCCCTCAGCCGCGGACAACGCGAAATGCTGGCAACCGTAGTAGCCGCCACGGTGGGCTGCGTCTACTGAACGCAAGCGCACGCCCACGATCTCCGTGCCGAGATCGCCGCCGATTCAGCCTCCTACCCACTTTCCCCAGAAGATGCCGACGTCTTCGTCCACGCCCTTGTGGCCGATTGGCGTACCGCACCCCTCGGCGCGGCCGACCGCGCGCTGTGCGCGTTTGCCGGCAAGCTCACGCTGCATCCGCATGACATGACCCCTGCCGACCTGGACGTCTTGCGCGCCCACGGTTTCGACGACCGCGCCATCCACGATGCCACGCAGGTGATTGCCTACTTCAACTACATCACACGCGTGGCCGAGGCATTGGGTGTAGAACCTGAGAGTTTCATCCAGCCCTGGGGGCCGCCGCGTCCGTAGCGGGAGCTTATTGCCCGCACTTTCGCACGCGTGGCGCAATCGCATGGATTCCGCCTTGTATATGTCTTGACACGTATATAACTGTATGGTAATATATCCAGGTGAGCACAATCTTTGAAGTCTTGGCGGAACCCAATCGGCGGCGCATTGTTGAATTGCTGCGCGACCAGCCCTTGGCGGTCGGCGAAATCGTCGACGCGCTAGGGATGAGTCAGCCTTCCGTCTCAAAGCATCTGCGCGTGCTCAAGGACGCAGGTGTGGTGGGTGTGCAGCCCGATGCGCAGCGCAGGCTCTATTTTCTGCGCCCTGAGCCGATGATGGAGCTTGACGCATGGCTGTTGCCTTACCGAACCCTGTGGGAAGATAAATTCGATCGCCTGGAGGAACTACTAAAGGAGGAAATCAAGCGAGACAACGATAGTGACCACGCAGCATACCGGGAAGACTGAACAACCCTTCGGACGAAGGGGTCGAGGCATACGGACACAGTTCTCAGGAGGCGGACCGATGGCAACGACAGCAAAGACGAGGCAGACACTCACGCTCCCTTCAGAGCGCGAAATCGTGATTACCCGTTGGTTTGCGGCGCCGCAAGCGTTGCTATGGCGGGCGCATACCGACCCGGTGCTCATCCCCCAGTGGTGGGGGCCGAGCATCTACACCACAACCGTCGACGCAATGGATGTGCGTGTGGGCGGCAAGTGGCGCTATCTGCAAGTGGCGGCGGATGGCGGCGTACACGCCTTTCGGGGCGAGTACAAGGAGATTGTGCCGGACAAGCGTCTCGTCTACACCTTTGAATACGAGCCAATGGCAGGCCACATCATTCTGGAGACAGCGACTTTCGAGGCGGTGGATGGCGGCACGCTGGTGACGATGCATGCCCTGTTTGACAGCCAGGAAGATCGCGACGGCATGATTGCCTCCGGCATGGAGGATGGCCAGAGCGAGGGTTGGGATCGACTGGCTGCAATGACCAAGTCGCTACATGAGGTGGCTGTGCCCGACGCGGCAATCTTCGAGATCATTCGAGAAATTGACGCACCTCGTCACAAGGTGTGGCAGGCTTGGAGCGAGGTCGAGAAGTTGGCCAAGTGGTGGGGACCGACCGGGCTTGTCATGGAGCAGATATCGCTTGACTTTGTGCCCGGCGGCATCTTCCACTACGGCATGCGTGCTCCGAATGGTGACATGATGTGGGGCAGGTTTGTCTATCAGGAGATAGTCCCCGAGGAACGCATGAGCTACATCAACTCCTTCTCGGACGAAAACGGAGGCATTACTCGCCACCCGATGGCGGTCGGCTGGCCGGCCGAGATGTTGAATGAGCTTAGCTTCGAGGAGATCGGCAACCGCACGCGCATGACGTTGCGTGGCTGGCCGATCAACGCAACGCCGGAAGAGGTGGCGGTTTATGCAGCGAACCACGCCTCCATGACGCAGGGCTTCGGCGGCACCTTCCGTCAGCTTGTAGACTTCCTGGCGCAAGACTGAACGATTGGCGTTGTTGTGCAGAAGCAAATGCGCCCCGTATGCCACAATCGGCATACGGGGCGCATTTCTGAATGTTGCTGCGGGCGTTAATACGCGTTCTGGTTTGTGCCCACAAGCGTCTGCACAATCGTGCGCAGGATAATCTTGATGTCGAGCCAGAGCGACCAATTCTCGATGTACCATAGGTCGTACTTGGTGCGTTCGACAATCGAAGTGTCGCCGCGCAGCCCGTTGACCTGTGCCCAGCCGGTAAGCCCCGCCTTCTCGCGGTGGCGGTCCATGTAGCGCGGAATGCTCTGGCGAAACTGTTCGACGTAGACGGGACGCTCGGGGCGCGGCCCCACCAGGCTCATGTCGCCCAGCAGCACATTGATAAGCTGCGGCAACTCGTCGATGTTGAAGCGGCGCAGAAAGACGCCCAGCCGCGTCTTGCGCGCGTCGTTGGGCGTCGTCCAGCCGGGGCCGTCCGTCTCTGCATCCACACGCATTGTGCGGAACTTGATGATCTTGAAGGGGCGCGCATCAAGCCCCATGCGTTCCTGCGCATAGAAGACGGGACCGGGGCTGTCGAGTTTGACCAGGAGCGCGGCCAGCAGCATGAAGGGGCTCAGGAAGACAAGCCCAACGCCGCTGCCCACGAGGTCCAGCCCCCGCTTGAGCGAGACCTTCCAGCCTTGCAGGGCGACGTCTCGGATTGTGAGCAGGGGCAGTCCGCCGAGGTCGCCAATCGTGACTTCGCTTGCCATGATCTGGAAGACGTCCGGGAAGACGCGGATGCCCACCTTTTCGCGCTCGCAGAGGCTGATGATGTTCACAAGGTCCTGATGGCTGCTCTCGGGCAGGCCGATGAAGACCTCATCGATCGCGTATTTGTCGATGATGCGCGGGATGTCGGCCAGGGTGCCCAGGAGCGGCGCCTCGGCTACCTTGTTGCGGCGCTCGGTACGCGCATTGTCCACGACGCCTACGATCCGAAAGCCCAGGCGCGGATTTTGCTGGATTCGGTTAAGGAGCAACTGGCCAATATCGCCCGCGCCCACAATCAGCACACGGTCATCGCCCACGCCGCGCGCTTGCACCGCCCACTGGACTTGCGCATGAATTGTGCGCACGGCCGTAAGCAGCACAATCGTTACACCCCAGGCAATGATCAGGATTTGGCGGTGATAGCGGAACTCGGGCAGCAAGAGAGAGAGCAGCGCCACTGTTATCAGAGCAGCGAAGCTGTTATAGAGCGTGATCTTGAGGAATTCATCAAGGTGGCTGATGGGCCGCCGCCGCTGGTACATGCGGCGCGAGAAGAAGGTCGTCAGCAGCACCGCGAGGTGCACGGCGGGCAGCGGCCAGAACTCGAAGAAGGGACCGATGACATTTTGCGGGTTGGCGTGGGCGATGAGCCAGCCAATGTAGTAGGAAAGCAGAACCGTGCTGAGGTCGAGAAAGAGCAGCACCGCCATAAAGATGGCCTGCGTGCGCTTGAGCCTCCCGGGACGGTGGCCGCTGCGCAACAGAAAATCATCGATTGTGCCGTCGGCGGTGAGCGCGCCAGTTGACGCAGCCTGGCCAGCCGCAGCCGATCCCGGCGCCGGTCCAAGCCGCGATGTGGGTGTGCGTTTTGAACTTGAGCGGACTTTGCTTGCGCTCACAGTGTTCCGTTGCTTGAAATGTGCATCACAGAAGCGCCGCAGGGCTTCAAATCAGTTGGCCTGGCCGATTTGCGTCTTGCCACGCCGCGCCGGTTTGCTCTGCATGGTTGCGGCCCCGGCTTGGCGGCCAACCGTCGCGCGGCAGTAGCGCCAGAGGTGGCGGCCTACGTCGAGGCTCCCTTTGGCCACAATCCCCAGCAGAATGGCCCAGTCCAGCAGCCGGCTGGTGGTGGCACGGTAGTGCTTGGCGTAGAAGAGCCACATCGCTTCGTAGAAATCTACGCGTGCTTTGGCGCTCTGATTGCTCGCGGCTTCCTTGACGTGCGTGATCTCCACCCGCCCATTGTACCAGACCTGCCAACCCGCGTCCTTGATGCGCTTGGCCCAATCGAGATCCTCTCCATACATGAAGAAACGCTCGTCCAGCAGGCCAACCTGCGCAAGCGCGTCGGCGCGCACCTGCATATACGCGCCCACCACCGAATCTACGGCGTGCACTGCATCCTCGGGAAGATACTCCAGGTTGTAGGCGTTGAAGCGGCGGCTGCGCGGAAAGAGGCGGCTGAGCCCCGTCATACGGTAGAAGCTCACCCGGGGCGTGGGAAAGCTGCGGCGACAGGCGCGGTCGAGTGAGCCGTCGGGGCGGCGCACGCGTGGCCCGGCTGCACCTATCTGCGGATTTGCGTCCATGAAGGCGACCATCTCCGCAATGGCACGCGGGGGAACTATTGTATCCGGGTTGAGAAGCAGTGCATACCGGGGCAGCATCTCTGCGGCACGCGCAGGGTCGCCGAAGCCAAGCCGGCGCAGCCCCACGTTGTTGCCTGCGCTGTAGCCCACGTTGGCGCGGTTCACAATCAGATGCACCTGTGGGAACGTACTTGCCACCATTTCCGCGCTGCCGTCGCTGCTGGCATTGTCGACAACGCAGACGTCGACCGCTACATCCGCCGCCGCGTAGACCGATTGCAGACAGGCGGCGAGCAGCGATGCCGTGTTGTAGTTAAGGATGACCACGGCAACGTCGCACGGCTGCGTGCCATGACGGGCCGATGTGGTCGACTCAGCGTGAATGGGGATCAAGGGATTGGGAGTCAAATCAGCCAAGCGGCTTCCTGAAGTGGGCAGGAAAGACGCGCGTACGCCACGCGCGCACCGCCGTGCGGGCAAATCACCTGCACGGGGCGGCTGCGCGCCATTCTAGCATGGCAAAGGTGCGCGGGCAAGGGGAGGGGGCTTCACGCAGCCCAACGCATTGCCAATGGCGTACTGCCCGCGCTAAACGCACGGCAGGCAAAAGGGGGCAACCGGCCACGCTGCCGGTTGCCCCCTCTTGCACTACCCATGCCACTGCTGCCCGTTTGCAGCCACTGCACCAATCCAACTGCACCAGCTCATTCAACACCCACGCAATGCACTCACCTGCGTGTGGATGTGCGGCCCGGCCCCCGTCAGGCGGCACGCTCCACCCGGTCAACGCTGTCAAAAAGCCCGATGCCCGCCGCCTGTCCTGCTTCCAGCGCCAAGTCAGAGGTGTCATCGGCCGGATCTGTGATGCTCTCGTCACCTTCAACCGCGAGATTGGAGACAACGCCTACGGCTGTGCGGATCGCGCTGTCAATCTCGGCGGTCAGTGCAGGATTCTGGTCAAGGAATGCCTTGGCCGCTTCCCGCCCCTGACCCAGGCGCAGTTCGCCATAAGAATAGAACGCGCCGCGCTTCGTAACGATTTCGGTGGTAACGCCGAGGTCGATGAGGTCACCGGCGGTGGAGATGCCTTCGTTGTACATGATGT
>CAYJNV010000285.1:0-5625 GCA_964370975.1 uncultured Caldilineaceae bacterium
GGGTTGCAGCGCCACGTCGATCGGACTATGATCCAAAGACCGCGCATCATCATATCCCGAAGCCACGCACAATCCACAGCCGGAGTATGCCGGAGGAGGAGCACCAATGTTGCATCCACACACGCGGCCATCTGCACGCCGTCGCATCTTCACCATCCTCAACGTGCTGGTGCTGGCCAGCCTGCTGCTTACGCAGGCCGCGCTGCCGGCCGCGGCAGGCGTTGGCACCCGCATGCAATCCACAGGAGAAATCATGCCGAGCCGTGGCGCTGAAGCCGCGCCCGCCCAGGACTACGGACTGCCACCTTCACCGGGCACTGACGGTCTGGACATTACGCTGAGTGAGGGCAGCGAGCAGCCCCAGGAGGCCGTGACGCGCACGGTGACTGTAGGTGAGCCGCTCAGCGCCGAGGAGACCGCCGCGCTGCTTCAGCGCATGCCGCCCCTGGAGACAGACGCGGCCGACCAGGTGGATTTCCGCCTGCCCGAAGCGCTTGTGCCGCCCCCCAGCCCCGACACGCGCATCGACTCTGCTTTTCCGCCTACGGCCACTGCCCCATTGAGCGTAGAGGTGGAAGGCGGCGACCTTGAAGTGCTGCGCTTTGCCCCCGAGGGCGAAATCCGCATGGCGCCTTTCCTGCAGGTCACCTTCAACCAGCCGATGGCGCCGCTGGGCACGCTTGAGCAGATCGGCGCCGCTGATGTCCCCGTGACGATCACGCCGCAGTTGCCCGGTGTGTGGAAGTGGCTGGGCACGAAGACCCTTACTTTCGAGTACAAGGGCGAGACGGGTGACCCCGCGGTGGACCGTTTCCCCATGGCTACGGCCTACAGCGTGGAGATCCCTGAAGGCACGACCTCGGCCACGGGCGGCGTTTTGCAGCAGGCCGTGCGTTGGGAATTTACCACGCCCGCACCCACCGTGCGTCTCTCGCACCCCTCCTATGGCCCGCAGCCGCGCGACCCGCTCTTCTTTGTGGGCTTCGACCAGTTGATTGACCCCGCAGCCGTACTCAACACCATCCAGGTGGCGGCGAACGGCGAGGCCGTCGACGTGCGCCTGGCCGCCGCCGAGGAAGTTGCCGAAGACCCGACAGTGACCTCACTCGCCAAGCAGGCGGGCGATGGGCGCTGGCTTGCCTTCCGCGCCACCGAGGAACTGCCCTACGACGCCACCATCAACGTCAATATTGGCCCCAATACGCCCTCCGCCGAGGGGCCGCTGGTGACGCCGTCCGTGCAGTCGTACACCTTCCAGACTTATGGCGCGCTGCGCGTTGTGGACGCACGCTGCGCGTGGGGCGGCGATCTCTGCCCGCCCGGATCGCCCTTTGAACTCCAGTTCACCAACTCGATTGATGCCAAGGTTTTTGACCCGGCATGGATTACCACGGCCCCCACAATCGCGGGCATGACGGTCAACGTTTACGGCAACATTGTCCAGGTGATGGGCGCGACCGCAGGGAGCACCAGTTACAGCCTGACCGTCAACGGGGTCATTCAGGACATCTTCGGCCAGACGCTGGGCGCGGACGAGAGCTTCACCTTCAAGACCGACCAGGCCTACCAGCTCCTCACGGGCCCCTACCAGGGGCTGGTGACAGTGGACCCGGGTGGCGACCCCACCTTTTCGGTCTTCTCGCGCAACTATCGCCGCCTGCATGTGCGTATCTATGCCGTAACGCCGAATGACTGGAAGGCGTGGCAGGCCTACCAGCGCGACTACTGGAGCGACGCGCCCCCCGCCATCCCCGGCGAACTGGTGCTCGAGAAGAACATCGAGCCGGGAGGCGAGCCGGATGCGCTCGTGCAGACCAACATCGACCTGCTGCCCGTGCTGCCCGATTCGGGCTTTGGTCACCTGATTGTGATCGTGGACATCCCCAAGCCGCTTTTTGGCGAGCGCGATCACTCGAACGTCCAGTCGTGGGTACAGGTGACGAACCTGGCCGTGGATGCCCTGGCCGATCAGGATGAATTGCTGGCGTGGACGACTGACCTGCGCGATGGCATGCCCCTGGCCGACGTCACCGTGGAACTCTACGGCACGAAGGCGGAAGGTATGACCGGCCCTGACGCCACTGTCAACCTGCCGCTGAGCGACAGCAACGGCTATCTGCTCGTTGCGACGCAGGGCGACGATGTCGCCATCCTGCCCCATTACGTTTGGGATTACTACGGCGACTCGGGCTGGCGCAAGCAGGATGTGGCCAACGAGTTGCGCTGGTATGTCTTTGACGACCGCCAGATGTACCGCCCCGGTGAGGAGGTGCACTTCAAGGGCTGGCTGCGCCGCTTTGACACGACTCCCACCGGCGACATTTCCCTGCTGGGCGACAGCGCACCCTCCGTGCGCTATCAGATCATGGACCCCATGGGCAACAGCGTGGCCGAGGACGTGGTGGACCTGAACGCGCTCAACGGCTTCGACTTTGCCATTACACTGCCCGAGAACGCCAACCTGGGTTACTTCAACGTCTACTTTACTGCCAATGGCATTGGCAATGTCGGCCCCACCGACAACTACTACCAATTCCAGGTTCAGGAGTTCCGCCGCCCCGAGTTTGAGGTCAAGGCGCAACCCGAAGGCATGGGGCCATGGTTTGTGGGCGCCGACGCGCTCGTCTCCGTCAACGCAAGCTACTATGCAGGCGGCGCGCTTCCCAGCGCGGAAGCCACGTGGACGGTGAACGCCAGCCCGGCCAGCTATGCGCCGCCCAACTGGGACGACTTCATCTTTGGCGTGTGGCGCCCCTGGTGGATTTCGTATTACGACTATGGCTACAGCGACATGGCCTACGGGGACATCTTCTACACCGCCGAAGGTGAACAGCAAGGACCGCCCAGCAACCAGCTTGTGGGCGTCACCGACGCCACAGGCACGCACTACCTGCGCATGAACTTCAACCGCGCCGACGAGCCGCGCCCCTACAGCGTGCGCGCCGAAGCGGTCGTCATGGACGTCAACCGCCAGGCGTGGGCTTCTTCCACCAACCTGCTCGTCCACCCATCGGCGCTCTATGTGGGGCTGCGCTCCAACCAGGTCTTCGTGGAGGCGGGCGACCCCCTCAACTTCGAGGTGATTGTCACCGACGTGAATGGCAACGCCGTGGCCGAGACGCCAGTGCAAGTGCACAGCGCACAGCAGGAGTACATCTGGAAGGATGGCCGCTATCTGCAGCAGGATGCCGAGGTGCAGGATTGCGAAGTGCTCTCGGCCAGCGAGCCGGTCACCTGCAGCTTTGACACAACCATCGGCGGCACCTACCGCGTTTGGGCTGAGGTGCGTGACGCGAACGAGCGCCTGAACCGCACCGAACTCACGCGCTGGGTCTCCGGCGGCACGAGCAAGGCGGCGCGCACGCTGAGCCAGGAAGAGGCGCAGATTATCCCCGACAAGGAGAGCTACGCAGCAGGCGATGTGGCCGAGTTGCTCGTGCAGTCGCCCTTCAGCCCCGCCGAAGGGTTGCTGAGCGTGGCGCGCAACGGTTTCCTCACCACGGAACGCTTCACCATCACCGATACCACCGCGATCCTGCGCGTGCCGATTGAAGAGAGTTACGTACCCAATGTTGTGGTGCAGGTAGACCTGACCGGCGCGGCGGTGCGCGTGGACGACAAGGGCGACCCCATGCCTGACGCCCCCTTGCGCCCGGCCTTTGCCACGGGGCAGTTGTCGCTGCCTGTGCCGCCCGTCAACCGCACGCTGACGCTGGCCATTGCGCCAGAAGAGACGGCGCTCGCCCCCGGCAAGGAGACGGCAATTGACCTCGTCGCGACGGATGCCAGCGGTGAACCGGTGGCAGGCGCCGAGATTGCTGTCGTTGTCGTCGATGAGGCAATCCTGGCGCTTACCGGCTACTCCATCCCCAACCCGCTGCTCTCCTTCTACCGCGAGGTGGGGGCGGGCCTCGACAGCACCTACACGCGCAACAATGTTGTGCTGATTGACCCCGCGACGATGGCCGAGGCACTGGTTGGCGGGCGCGGCGGCGGCGGCGGCATGGGTGGGGGCGATGCGGTGATGTCGGCTGCAATGCCTGAAGCGGCATCTGACATGGCCATGCCCGCAGCCGCACCCATGGCCACAGAAATGCCCATGATGGAATCGGCGGGCATGGCGACCAAGGAAGAGTCTGCGCAACCCACCGCAGCGATTGACGCGCGCAGCAACTTCAACCCGCTGGCGGTCTTTGCGCCCGCCGTCACCACCGACGCTGCGGGCAAGGCGCGCGTGGAATTCCAGATGCCCGACAACCTGACGCGCTACCGCGTGATGGTGGTGGCCGCCACGGAGCGTGACTTTGGCAGCGCCGAAGCCAACATCACGGTGCGGCTGCCCTTGATGGTGCGCCCCAGTGCGCCCCGCTTCCTCAACTTCGGCGACACGTTTGCGTTCCCCATGGTGCTGCAGAACCAGACCGACGCGCCGCTTAGCGTGCGCGTGGCGATGACCACTGCCAACATCGGCCTGGACAGCCCGCTGGGTCAACTAGTGGAAGTGCCCGCCAATGACCGGGTGGAGGTGCGCTTCGCTGCGTCCACGCTAAGTGCGGGCACGGGGCGTTTCCAGGTGGCCGCGGCCGCAGGCGATTTCGCCGACGGCATCTCGGGCGAGCTGCCCGTCTACACGCCCGCCACCACCGAGGCTTTCGCCGTCTACGGCACAGTGGATGAGGGGGCCGTGGCGCAGCCGCTGCAAACGCCCGCCGATGTCATTCCGCAGTTCGGCGGGCTGGAAATCGGCACCTCGTCCACGGCGCTCTCGGCGCTCACGGATGCCGTGCTCTATCTCTACAAGTATCCCTTCGAGTGCTCCGAACAGGTCGCCTCGCGCCTGCTCGGCATCTCTGCGCTCACAGACGTGCTCAGCGCCTTCAAGGCCGATGGGCTGCCTGACCCCGTAACCCTCGACGGCGTGGTGGATGCTGACGTGGCACGGCTGGTGGCCATGCAGAACATGGAGGGCGGCTGGCCCATGTGGGAGAAGGGCAAGGAGTCGCTGCCCTACAACTCCATCTACGTAGCGCACGCGCTGCAGGTGGCGCGCAGCAAGGATTACGCCGTCCCCGAGGAGACGCTGAGCCTGGCGCTCAACTACCTGCGCAACATCGAGGAGTACTATCCCAACTGGTACAGTGCGGTCACCCGCCACACGCTGAGTGCCTACGCCGTCTATGTGCGCGACCTGATGGGTGACACCGACGCCGCCAAGGCGCGCAACCTGCTCAACAGCATGCCGCTCGACACGCAGTCGCTCGAGGCCATCGGCTGGCTCTGGCAGGTGCTCTCCGGCGATCCTGCCTCCGCCGCCGAGGTGGAGGCGATTCGCGTGCACGTCAACAACAGCGCCGTAGAGACTGCGGGCGCAGCCAACTTCTTCACCTCCTATGGCGACCAGGAGTGGGTGCTGCTCCACTCCAACCGTCGCACCGATGCCATTCTGCTCGACGCGCTGATCAACGACCAGCCCGAGAGCGACCTCATCGCCAAGCTTGTGAACGGCCTGCTCGCCAACCGCACGGCCGGGCGCTGGCATAACACGCAGGAGAATGTATGGGTGCTGCTGGCGCTTGACCGCTACTTCAACACCTACGAAAACGTGGAGCCGGACTTCATCGCGCG
>CAYJNV010000286.1:0-5618 GCA_964370975.1 uncultured Caldilineaceae bacterium
CCTCCACCCTGTGGTCGTGATTGTGGGCGTGGCCGTGGGCTTCAGTGCATTTGGTGTGCTGGGCGCGTTCCTGGCAGCGCCCACACTGGCCACCGGGCGCGTGGTGGGGAGCTACGTGCATGCCAAGTTGCTGGACTACCCGCCATTCCAGCGCAATCCGGCCTTGTCAAAGCGGCGCGCCAAGTCCTATCGCTTCAGTGCCACGGGTGAGCAGTTGGCCGCCGAGGCGCACAAGGCCGCACCGGCCGTTGCCGAAGCCGCACCTGCCACCGCGCCCGAGGGCGAAACCGGCGAGCGTGCCGCAGCGGCACTCAGCAGCACCGACAAGAACTCGCGCGTCTCCTCTTCCGCTTCCTGATAGACCGGCACCCGTAAAACACCACACTCACTCGTAGCGGATGGCCTCCCGGCCTTCCGCTACAAACCTCGAGCCGGGTCTACATCGTGCGTTATGCCGACCAGCGGCATGAAAGTTTGCGCAGAAGCCTCTACGCCAGACTGAGCGAGGGAATCACGTCAAGCGCGAGGCCGTCGGCGGCGGGGATGCCGGCCTGGGCATTGAAGTAGGCGGCCGCTCCGATCATGGCGGCGTTATCGGTGCAGAGGAAGAGGGGCGGGATCACCAGGGGGATGCCAAGTTCCGCGAAGCGCGCCTGTGCGCCAAAACGCAGCGCGGCGTTGGCGCTCACGCCGCCACAGATGCACACCTGCGCCGCGTCATGCTCCTGCGCCGCCAGCGCCAGCTTCTCGACCAACACATCCGCCACTGCCGCCTGAAACGAGGCAGCGATGTCACGGGCGGCGTTCGGCACCGATTCGTCCCCGGCCGCAAGTTTGCGCGTGAGGTTGAGCACCGCCGTCTTGAGGCCCGAGAAGGAGAAGTCGTAGCGGTGCGCGGCGTCATGGCGCAGCGCGCGCGGCAGGGTAAAGCGGTGCGGGTCACCCATTGCGGCGGCACGCTGAATTGCCGGGCCACCGGGAAAGCCGAGTTCAAGCAGGCGCGCCACCTTGTCAAAGGCCTCGCCTGCGGCGTCATCGAGCGTGCCCCCCAGCCGTATATAGCGGCAGTGGCCGCTCATCAGCAGAATTTCGGTGTGGCCGCCGGAGACGATCAGGATCACCGTGGGGAAGAGATCGTCAGCACCCGCGGCCGCGCCGGCGACGTCGTCAAGGCCAACGCCCGTGCGCAGCCAGTTGCTGTAGATGTGCCCCTCGAGGTGGTTCACCCCAATCAGCGGCAGGCCGGTGGTGAAAGCCAGCCCCTTGGCAGCATTGACGCCGACGAGCAGGCTGCCCGCCAGCCCTGGCCCCTGTGTGACGGCGATGGCGTCCAGCGCCCGAGGCGAAGCGATCCCCGCCTCGGCCAGCGCCTGGCGCAGCACGGGGTCAATCGCAAGCACATGCTGCCGGCTGGCCACCTCGGGGAAGACACCCCCAAAGCGGCGGTGGATATCGATCTGGGTGGCCACCACATTGCTCAGCAGCCGCCGTCCATCCTCAACCACGGCGGCGGCGGTTTCGTCACAACTGGTTTCAATGGCGAGAATCTTCATAATTAGTGAACTTCAGGAAGAGACAATTGATCATTGATCATTGATCAATTGTCTCTTCCCCCCACTTGCCCACACAAGCACCGCCAGCCCAATCACCAGCAGCGCGCCCAGGGCCAGGACCTTGTAGATACGGCTGTCGAGCAGCAGCGTGAGTGCACCAAAGAGCGCGCACCACGCCCAGTAGCCCAGAACAATGGTGCGTTCGGAGAGGCCGCGATCGAGCAAGCGAAAGTGCAAGTGGTCGCGCCCGCCCTGCGCAGGTGAAAGGCCGCGCCGCCGCCTGTCAAAGATCAACCATGCCACGTCCAGCGCGGGCAGACCCACCACGAGCATGACGGTGGCCAGGCGCGCCCCGCCAATGATACCTAGCGACGCCACGGCAAAGCCCAGGAAGTAGCTGCCGCTGCTCCCCATAAAAACGCGGGCGGGTGCGAAGTTGAAGGGCAGAAAGCCCAGCGCCGCGCCCAGCAGCGCAACGGGCAGCAGCGCCACACTCTGCTGCGGCGGCTGCGCCACGAAAAGCATCGCGAATGCCAGCACCCCGCAGAGAATGGCCGTCACGCCGGTCACGAGGCCGCTCAGCCCGTCAAGCCAGTTGACGGTATTCATCATGCCCATGTACCAGAAGACGGTGAGCGGAAAGACAATCCACCAGGGGAAACCGGTGGGGCCAAAGAGAAAGCCCTCGCCCAGGGGATTGTTGACGTGCTTGATGAAGATGAGGCCGCCGAAACCGATGCACGCCGCCACGAACTGGATGGCGTATTGCGGCCAACTGGGCCACTGGTAGCGGTCGTCAATCAGTCCGGCCACGGCGCAGAAGAGCGCACCTGCGAGGAGGGCAGCCAGCCGGCGCGCCTCGTTGGGGTCATTGCGTAGCGGGAACCATGCCTGCGCTGCGGGCCACAGTGCGGGCAACGCCACAGCGATGAGCACGGTGAGGAAGAAGCCGCCGAAGAGGGCAAGGCCGCCTGTGCGCGCAATCACGCCGCTGTGGTGGCGGCGGCCGCCGGGGCGATCCACCAGCCCCCAGCGCGCGCCGAGCGCCATTGCGGGCGGTGTCAGCGCGGCCGTCAGCCCCGTAGCGCAGAGCAGGACGAAAACATAGATCATTGGGGATCCCAATGATCAATGATCATTGATCATTGATCATTTTCTTACGGCCGCATGGTCGTCAGTGTGCGGGGGAAGGCGATGGTCTCGCGCACATGGTCCAGCCCGCAGACCCACGCCACGGTGCGCTCAACGCCCAGTCCAAAGCCGCTGTGCGGGGTGGAGCCGTAGCGACGCAGGTCCAGGTACCACTGGTAGACTTCTTCGGGCAGTTTGTGCGTGCGGATGGCGGCGAGCAATTTGTCGGGGTCGCTCATGCGCTCGCTGCCGCCGATGATCTCGCCGTAGCCTTCAGGCGCGAGCAGGTCCACGCTGCGGCAGACTTCGGGGCGGCCCGGCTCAGGCTCCATATAGAAAGCCTTCACCTGTGTGGGGTAGTGGTGCACAAAGACGGGCTTCGCAAATTGGGCGGCCAAGTAGGTTTCATGTGGGCTGCCGAAGTCGTCGCCCCACGCAATTGTGGGCACAGGGTCCTCGTAGCCGGGGACCAGTTCGCCGCGCGCCGCGGCCGCGTTGATGCGCTCCACCGCCTCGTCATAGGTAATGCGCGGGAAGGGCGCGACGACCTGCTCCAGTTGCGTGGTGTCGCGCTCGAGCACCTTAAGCTCGGGCGCACAGTCACGCAGGCAGGTCTGCACAATGTGCGAGACGAACTGCTCCTCAATCTCCATGAGCTGTTCAAGGTCGCAGAAGGAGGCCTCGGGCTCCACCATCCAGAATTCCTGGAGGTGGCGGCGGGTCTTGCTCTTTTCGGCGCGGAAGGTGGGGCCAAAGCAGTAGACGCGCCCAAACGCGAAGATGTTGGCCTCGTTGTAAAGCTGCCCCGTCTGCGCCAGGAACGCGGGCTCACCGTGGAAATCAATCTTGAAGAGGGTGGTCGTGCCCTCGGCGGCGGCGGGGGTGATGATGGGCGTGTCCACGTTGAGGAAGCCGTGATCATCCAGCCACTCACGAATCGCGCGTACAATCACGGCGCGCACACGCATGGCCGCCCACTGGCGCGATGAGCGCAGCCAGAGGTGGCGGTTGGCCATGAGGAACTCGACGCCGTGCTCCTTGGGCGTAATCGGGTACTCGTCGGCCACCTGCGCAATGTGCAGTGTGCGCACGTCCAGTTCGTAGCCGCCGGGAATGCCGGGGGCGCGCGGCTCGGCCTTGACCACACCGCTGAGCGTCACGCTGCTCTCCTGCGTCAGCCGCTTGCCTTCCTCGAACTCCTCCTCCGTCACATTGCCCTTGAAGACAACGGCCTGGCAAACGCCCGTGCCGTCGCGCAACTGGATGAACTGGAGTTTGCCCTTGCCGGTCTTGTTGTAAACCCATCCCTGCAGGGTGACGGTTGCGCCGATGTGGTTCTGCAATTCGTTGACGCGCACAACCGGCGCTTGCTCTGCTGTCACTGGAGTATTCTTTCTGTGGCGGCCGGCTGGCGCCGGCGCGAGAGCTCATTCAATCGCGATGTCAGGTGTTCCGTCCGGCTCGTCTTCCTCGGACGGTGCGGTATCTTCGGCGCCGTAGGACTCTTCCGCGTAGGTGGGCAGACCGGTGTCACCACCCACGGCCAGCAAGTTGTTGTCCATGTGCTCGGGCGGATCATTTTCCTCGCCCATGTCAAAGTCCGCGAAGATCTCGCCCATGTTGGGGCGGGCGGCGGCGCGCGCCGCTTCGTCAAAGAGTGGCGAAACGTCAATCGCGCGTGCGACCCAGCTTGGAAAAATGCTCGGCGCGGAACTCGTAGTTGCCACTGCCTGCCGGGCGCACGATGTGCGTGTAGATGTACACAGAGGTGGGCGGTTCGTAGTTAATCTCCTGCGCCTGCGTCAGCGGCGCTTGTTCGCGTACGCCCTCGCCGCCGCGCCGCCCCTTGCTCTTGCGGCGGCGGCGACTGCTGCTGCGCCCCGTGCGCTCGCCGGATGCGTCGCGGCTTGCCTGCGCGCCACGCGCTGCGGGCGCCGTATGTACGGGGCGCTCGCTTCTGGCGGGCGCGCCACTTGGCGTTTCTGGCTGGTTTACCGCATCACCCGGTTTGCGCCGGAAATAACGCCGTTTTCGATTGCCGCCGCGCCCGCTGTTCGGACGACCGCCTTCTGCATCTTGTGCCATGGGGATGTGATTCGGTACTGAACGGAAATTACGCTATCACTAGCTGGTGGACTGGTGGACTGGTGGACTGGTAATTGGTAACTGGTAACTGGTAACTGGTGCATGGCCGCGTACTTACCAATTACAAATTACCAATTACAGGTTCCCAATCCACCAGTCAACCAGTCAACCAGTCAACCAGTCAACAATTGTCGTTGCTCACGGCACCGTATATTCCGCCACGCGCTCACCCTGGGCGTTGACGAGCATGACGATGGCGCCGCTGCTCCACAGGGCTGCCGTCTGCCCCCAGTAACGCGCAATCGTGCTGTCGTTGCCGGCAGCGGTGTAGAGGCGCACGCTGCCGCCTGGGAAAACCTGCACGTCGCCAAAGGCGTAGTCTGCGCCGCCGCCCTGCTGCAGTTTCCACCCCTGCAGGCTGAAGACCTGGTCGGTGTCGTTGATGATCTCGACGTATTCCTTCGCCAACTGGCCTGCGTCTGCCACAGTGCGAATCTTGAGGCCCGTGGTGGCGAAGGCCTGCGGCGGTGTGGCCGTAGGCGGCGCTTCACCCGAGGGCACAAGCAGCCGCTGCCCCGAAAAGATGTTGTTGGCATCGCTCAGATTGTTGGCGTCCACCAGTTCCTGCATGGTGAAACCGAGTTTGGAGCCAATGCCGCTGAGTGTGTCGCCCGGTTGCACCACGTAGTACTCAGCCTCGCCGGAACTCTGCACGTTGGGCTCACCGGCGGCGGGCACGGGTGTGGTCTCTGGTGCATCCGGTACGCCATCACCCGGGAGGGCCGCCGTGGCGGTGGGCGGCAGGTCCAGGGCCGGCCCAGCCGCGCTCGCGCCCGCATTGCCCACGGT
>CAYJNV010000287.1:0-5615 GCA_964370975.1 uncultured Caldilineaceae bacterium
TTCTGACCATTCTCATATAGATGTCATGCAAGCCCGGGAGAATTCGCCTGGGCTTGCTTCTTCGCGCCTAGAAAAAAGCGCGGCGGTTGTCACAGTTTTTGTTCGTCAAATGCCGCACCAATCTTCGGCTTGACACGGCATTCACAAAAACTCCTTCTGCAATTCTAATGATGCGCCAACCGCCGCAATTATGAACAAAAGCGTCCAACGGCTGGCACGGTTTGTTGCAAACGAAATTTCTCGCCGACCCCAATAGAAAAAATGGCATTGCTCGCTTCCCAGAGTCCCGCCTCCGCGGGGCACAAACTCCAACCGTAGATATTTGGACGTGCCAGCCGCCGGGGCGAAGACAGAACCCGTGACCCTCCTGATCCAAAACAACAACAGCCCCAAACGAAATATGCCCGTAATGCTCCGCAAGGGTTTACCCCGCTTGCAGTGTACGGCTCTTTGAGCGGGGCTGGAGCCCTTCGGTGCTCGCCTCCCGACATGTAGGGATCGGGACTGTACTCCATCAGGGTACAATCCCTTGCGTTCGCAGCGCTGAAGACAGTTAGCTGTTGCTGGTGTTGTTGTTTTCTTTTTTTTTGCGGCGGCCCCTCTGTGTCCTCTGCGTCGAAGTTCTGCTGTGTGCGCGCGGCTTCGGAAGCGAGGCTTCGGATTTGGCCATCTTTGCGTGCCATAATGGGGCGCATTCTATAAACTATCCATCCGCATCGAGGAGCACCACCCATGAGCGAACTCAAGATCGGCGACCACGCCCCCACCTTTGAACTGCCCGCCGACACAGGCGGCACAGTCAAACTCGAGGACTTCCGTGGCAAGCGCGTCGTCCTCTACTTCTACCCCAAGGATGACACGTCGGGCTGCACCACACAGGCGTGCGGCTTCCGCGACGCCTATCCGCAAATCGAAGAGAAGAACGCTGTCGTGCTGGGCGTCAGCCCCGACGGCGTCAAGTCGCACCAGAAGTTCAAGACGAAGTTCGACTTGCCCTTCATTCTCCTTGCCGACGAAGAGCACGCGGTCGCCGAGGCCTACGGCGTTTGGCAGGAGAAGGAAAACTACGGCAAGAAGTACATGGGCATTGTGCGCAGCCACTATGTGATTGACGAGCAGGGCAGGATCGCCGACATCCAGTTCAAGGTCAAACCCGAAGAAAGCGTCATGCAGGCCCTGGCAGCGCTGCAGTAAGGGTCCATGTCCGCTGTCCACGCGGCCAAAAGCGGCCCGCGCGCTGTGGTATACTTTGGCAATGCCCGGGCCCTGTGGCTCGGTGGAGAGACTACGTTATGCGCATTCTGCTTTACACCGGCAAGGGTGGCGTTGGCAAGACGAGCATGAGCGCCGCCACCGCGCTCCGCTGCGCCGAACTGGGCTACCGCACCGCCGTTCTCAGCGTGGACCCTGCCCACAGCCTGGGTGACTCGTTCGACAGGCGCATTGGCAGCAACCTCACCGAACTTGCGCCCAACCTCTGGGGGCAGGAGATCGACCTGCTCAGCCAAATGGACCAGTACTGGGGGCGCGTGCAGGGCTACCTCAACGCACTCTTCTCGTGGCGCGGCATGGAGGGCGTGGTGGCTGAAGAGACCGCCGTGCTCCCCGGTATGGAAGAGCTCGCCAGCCTCATGCAGATTACCGCGCTGGCCGACAGCGGCAAGTATGATGTCATCATCATCGACGCCGCACCCACCGGCTCCACGCTGCAACTGCTCTCCTTCCCCGACATGGCGCGCTGGTACCTCGAAAAAGTCTTCCCCTTCCAGCGGCGCGCCGTGCAGTTGGCGCGCCCGGTGATGAAGCGCATGAGTGACATGCCCCTGCCCGATGATGATGTCTTCGACAGCATCGAGGAACTTGTCAATTACCTCGAGCGTATGAGCCAGTTGCTTGGCGATGGCGCCATCAGCAGCGTGCGTCTCGTGCTCAACCCCGAGAAGATGGTCATCAAGGAGGCGCAGCGCGCATACACCTACCTGAATCTCTATGGCTATTCGGTCGATTCGGTGATCTGCAACCGCGTCTTTCCGCAGGAGTTGAGTGACCCATACTTTGACGGTTGGAAGCAAGCGCAGGCCGCCGGCCTGGAGCTTGTGCGCGAGGCCTTTCAGCCGCTGCCCATCTTTGAGGTGCCCTTTTTCCAGAGCGAAGTCACAGGCATGGAGATGCTGCAGCAGTTGGCCGAGAACCTCTACGGTGCGGCTGCGGGCAAAAATGGCGCGGGCGACCCGACGCAGAAGTACTTCATCGGCAAGCCGCAGGAGATCGCGCGCGAGGATGGCCACTATGTGCTGAGCATTGCGCTGCCCCTGGTGGAGCGCAGCGAGGTGCACCTGCACCGCAGCGTCTTTGACGAGCTGGTGGTGCGCATCGGCAACTGGAAGCGCAATGTTTCACTGCCCATCGGCCTGGCCAGGCTCGAGGTCTCCAGCGCGAGGTTCGAGGGCGACCGGCTGAACATATTCTTCCCCGTGGACGAGGGCGCGCCCCTCCCCACACCGGACGAGCTCAAACCCAACCGTTGGCAGGCGCTGAAAAGCAAGTTGGGCGTGAATGGGGACAACAATAGTGGGTAAGACGCGAATTGGTAAGTGGTAAGTGGTAAGTGGTAAAGACACCCGCGTCATTACCACTTACCATTTACCATTTACTTTTGCAAGGTGAAGCGCAATGGCAACGAAAATTGAACAAACCTCGGTCGTGGACCTTGACGCCATGGGCCGCGCGGCCAAGCAGGCCGGCCGCCGTCTGGCCGCGCTGACCACGGCACAGAAGAACGCCGCCCTCGAGGCCATCGCGGTCGATCTGGAACGCCACGCACCCGCAATCCTCGAGGCGAACGCACTCGATGTGGCCGACGCCCGCGCCCGCGGCGTGAGCGACGCCATGGTGGACCGGCTCCTGCTCACCCCAGCGCGTGTCACCGCCTTTGCCGCCGACACGCGCGGCGTGGTCACACTGCCAGACCCTGTGGGCTCCGAGATTGAAAGCCGCGTGCTGCCCAACGGCATGCGCCTGAGTCGACGCCGTACGCCCATTGGCGTGCTGGGGGTCATCTACGAGTCACGCCCCAATGTGACCATCGACATCGCCGTGCTGTGCATCAAAACGGGCAACGCCGTCATCCTGCGCGGTGGCAGCGACACGCTGCGCTCGAGCCGGGCGCTGGTGGATGTGATACGCGGCGCGCTCGAGCACGTGGGGCTTCCCGTTGACGCCGTCCAGTACATTGCCAGCAGCGACCGTGCGCTGGTGACGCAGCTTTTGCGCCTTGATGCGTATGTCGACATGATCATTCCCCGCGGCGGTGCGGCGCTGCACAAGCTCTGCCGCGAGCAGGCCACCGTCCCCGTCATTACCGGCGGCGTGGGCATCTGCCACCTCTTTGTGGACGCGAGCGCCGACGTGGACCGCTCCATCGACATCATCGTCAATTCCAAAACGCAGCGCCCCGGCACCTGCAATACGCTGGACACAGTGCTGGTGCATCGCGCCATGGCCGCGCGCTTCCTGCCGCCCATGGCGGCGCGCCTGGCCGAGAAGAAGGTGGAACTGCGCGCCGACCCGGATGCCTACGCGATGCTCAAGGATGCACCGGGCGAGGCGCATGTGCTGCCCGCCGGCCCCGACGACTTTGACACGGAGTGGCTTGCGCTGATTCTGGGCGTACGGATCGTGGATACTCTGGAGGAGGCAATCGACCATATCCAGGAGCACAGTCTGGAGCACACCGACGGTATCCTGACAAACAACTGGCAGCACGCCATGCAGTTCGTGAATGAAGTGAATTCGGCGGCGGTCTTTGTGAACGCCTCCACGCGCTTCAACGATGGCGGCCAGTTTGGGCTGGGGGCCGAGGTGGCCGTGAGCACCCAGAAGCTTCACGCCCGCGGCCCCATGGGGCTCGAGCAACTTACCACCTACAAGTGGGTGGGGCTGGGCAATTGGCACGTGAGGCCGTAGCGTTTCCGAGGCGGAAAGACGCGACCATGAATGCAGATACGTTGCGCGCCGTACAGGCGCCACTCAAGGATCTCTATCGCCAGGAGCCAGCCGCAGCACTGATTACACTGCGCTCTCAAGGTCGCATCGGCGAGGGCATTTCGTGCAAACTGGAAACGGGGCGCGCGCTGGCGGAAGCCGGGTTGCATCCCGCAGCGGGTGGGAGCGGCCTCGAGCTTTGCTCGGGCGACATGCTGCTCGATGCGCTGGTGGCCTGCGCGGGCGTCACGTTGCGCGCTGTGGCGACTGCGCTGCAGATTGACCTGCGCGACGCCGTCATCCATGCCGAGGGCGACCTTGACTTTCGCGGCACGCTGGCCGTCTCCAAGGATGCCCCCGTTGGCTTTCGGGCGATTCGCTTGCGCTTTGTGCTGGATTCCGGGGCAACGGCAGAGGAGATCGCTACGCTCCTGCGCCTGACCGAACGCTACTGCGTCGTCCTGCAAACCCTCAAACAGCCACCGACGTTCGAAGTAATCGCCCAATCTGAATAAGCAGACCTTGACATATTGTAACGACTGCAGTTGACCAAGGTTGACAATGAGGCTTTCATCGCGGACCTGGAGACCGCACTGGGTATGGGATCCTACACCTACTATGTAAATGGCGCGTTTGTCGACGCGGACGAGGCCGGGGTGTCATTCCACGACCTTGGCTTTGTGCGTGGCTATGGCGTCTTCGATTTTCTGCGCACCTATGGGCGCGCGCCCTTCCGTTTGGTTCCGCACCTCGAGCGGCTGCAGCGTTCGGCGGCCGCGATTGACTTGCCCTGTCCCTGGACGGTGGAGGAACTCGAACGCATTTGCCTCGAGACGCTGGCGCGCAGCCCCGGCGTGGATAATGTCTCCATTCGCCCCGTGCTCACCGGCGGTTATTCGGGCGGCTTTCTCATGCCGGGCGACGAGCCGGGTCTCTACGTGCTCATCGCCCCCCTGCCGGTGCGTGATCCACGCCCCTTTGCCGAGGGCGCGTCACTGATCACTGTCGACTACGAGCGCTTCCTGCCCTCCGTAAAGAGCCTCAACTACATCACGGCGATTCGCGCATTGAAGAAGGCGCGTGCGGCGGGTGCGGCCGAGGCGCTCTACCTCACGAAGGACGGCCACATTACCGAATGCACCACCTCGAACTTCTTCATCTTCCGCGACGGGCGGCTGATTACCAGTGACATTGACGTGCTCGACGGTATCACCCGTCGCGCGGCGCTGGACGCGGCCGAGGATATGTACGACATCGACTATCGCCTCATAAGCCTCGATGAACTGAACAGCGCGGATGAAGCGTTCATTACAAGCACGACCAAGGAGATTCTCCCCATCGTGCGCGTCGATGACGTTGTCATCGGCAACGGCCAGGTGGGGCCGCATACGCAGCGCCTCATGGCCGCGCTCTCTGCACTGGTGCGCCAGGAGACAGCCGAGCCGGTCGCCCATCGCTGACGCACGAGTCTATCGCGAACTACGTAACAAACGGTTTAAAGGAGTTGGTCATCGGTGACCAACTCCTTTCGTTACCCTCACCTGTCCCTTTTTCTGACAGCAGCGCCAGGTACAGGTCCACCTCCGCGCGAGGGCTGGCTGTCTGCGCTAGTACAGGATGAATGAGTGTTC
>CAYJNV010000288.1:0-5607 GCA_964370975.1 uncultured Caldilineaceae bacterium
TCTGCGGGGCCGAATTCCTTCTCCACCCAGCCGTAGCCGCGCTCTTCGAGCATGTGCGCCACTTCGGGGCCGCCCGTCATGACCACACGTCCGCCGTGGAAGATGCTCACGAACTTGGGCGTGACATAGTTGAGCAGCCGCTGGTAGTGCGTAATCATGAGGAAGCCGCGATCGGGCGTGGCCAGCTTGTTGATGCCGTCGGCCACGACGCGCAGCGCGTCAATGTCAAGGCCCGAGTCCGACTCGTCAAGGATCGCAAACTTCGGTTCGAGCATGGCCATCTGCAGCACTTCGGTGCGCTTCTTCTCACCACCCGAGAAGCCATCGTTCAGATAGCGGCGGGCGAAGGAGGGGTCCACATTGTACTCACCCATCTTCGCATTCAACTCCTTGCGGAACTCGCGCATGGGCATGAGGTTGCTGCCGATGACGGCGCTCTGCCCCGTCTCTGCCGTGCGCTCGGTGTAGCCGCGCACATTGGAGACGGCGGTGCGCAGGAAGTTGGCTACGCTCACACCAGGTACGGCCACCGGATACTGAAAGGCGAGAAAGATGCCCGCCTTGGTGCGCTCGTCGGCCTCCATCTCCAGCAGGCTCTGTCCGTCAATCAGGATATCGCCCTCGGTGACGGTGTAGTGCGGGTGCCCGGCGATGACATAGGCCAGCGTCGACTTGCCGGAACCATTGGGGCCCATCAGCGCGTGGATCTCGCCGCTGTGCAGCGTCAGGTTCACGCCCTTGAGGATTTCCGTGTCCTCGACGGTGGCGTGCAAGTTGCGGATTTCAAGAACACTCATGGCTGCTTCTTTCCTCTCAAGTGCGTAGCTGCGCAAAGTAAATGCGTATCCAGCTGGGTTACGGAATGAGTTCATTCTACCGATGTGTCTGCGCCGGTGTCGGTAACCAATCCCAACAACGCCGGCAAGCAGACACTGCGAAAACTGCAATTACTGCGTAAGGAACAAGAGCGTGCTATGCCGCCGCGCCAATTGCGGCTGGACGCACCACAAACGAACAGCGCGCGTGGCCGTCCATCATGCAGGAGGAGAGGGTGACGTCGGAGCCTAGCACCGAACGCATCATCTTCTCGTCCATTTCGCAGATTTCGCGGTGCTGCTGTGCGAGCTCGTGGTATGGGCAGTTGTAGGCCGTGAGCACAATCGAGCCGTCGGCCTGCATGATGTTGTCGGTGAGAACGCCCCGCTCGCCAAGCGCACCGGCCATCTCCGTGACGCGCTGCTGCAGGCCCAGCCCACGCACCGAGCCGGCGTAGCGCTGCGCCAGGCGGTCGCCCACGCGGTCGAGCAGCAACTGTGCACGCGCAGGGCCCTCAATGGCAAAGACCTCCTGCAGGAGCGTCAACGCCAGATCGTCACAGTGGCAACCAAAGAGTTCCTGTGCCTTGTCGGTCATGGCGTAGACGTGGTGTGGCCGTCCCACGCCGTTATGCACGCTCTGGCGGCGGATGTAGCCTTCGGCGGTGAGCGTGTTGATGTGCTGACGCACGGCGGTCGTCGTCACCCCCAGCAACGCCTCCATCTCCTTGACGGTGGCGGTGCCGTGGCGCTGCAAATGCTCGATTATCTGGCGTGCGGGCGACTCTTTGCCCATGGTTTGCGTGCTCATTGCGTCTCGGTCTCAAAAGGCCGTGGCGGCTGGTTCACGGTTCTAGAGAACATGATAGCGGTCAAAAACAATTTTGTCAAATGAATATGTTTTTATTTGGCAAAGCGACGACGCGGAGGGCACGGAGGGCTCTCAATAACACGGAGAAATGCAACCGCAGAACTATCCATACTTCTGCGCTTCAGTGTGGGTGTTGTAGTCCGATTGTTTGGTTCGCAACTTCTATTCCAACCTTAACCCGGCAGCAGACCTTGTTGCTCATACCATCGAGACGCTGACCCCCGCCATCGTACAGCCAGAATTGTGGCTTCCTGTAAGGGCTACATACGAGGTACTCATTGATGCTGGATTGGCTACCCGAGGTGTCATGCGCATTACCCTGCTGATGCTTTAAGCTCAGATTCGATTCAGATCGGCAGTGTCAACGCGTTTTGGTTTAGATGCTCGCCACCATTACAGCCTTGTTTCTGCATCCAGTGGTAACCTTCACGCATCCTCTATGCACCGACGTTGGAGGGCAAGTTTGACTTCAAGAATACTCAAAGTGGGCGATCTAAACCTGCAGTTGTACCTGCGTCGCGTGATGACGAGTTATGTATTGGGGGATAGGTGAACATGTACGACATTGTCGTGGTAGGCGGTGGTCCGGCGGGGGTAACCGCTGCTTTGCGTGCGCGTGAACTTGGGGCGACAGTTGCGCTCATCGAGAGTCAAAGACTCGGCGGCACATGCACGAACGATGGCTGTGTTCCAACACGAGCACTGGCAAAAGCGGCGCGTCTGATGCGCGATAGTGAACAGTTTGGTAAATATGGACTTCAGATGGAAGGGCGTCCGATGGCTGACTTCGGCGCCGTGATGCAGCGTGCCAAGGATGTGGTAGCTGAAGTCCATGAGAAAAAGCAGCTTGCAGCTCACATGGAAGAACTCGGCATCACGGTATATAGCCCTGCGGGAAACGCTCGGTTCATCGATGCTCACACGCTGCAAACGACCAACCGGGGCGAAGTTAGAGGCAAGAACTTCATCTTGTGTGTCGGTGGCCACGCACGCCAGCTCCCCTTTCCAGGCGCAGAATACGCCCTCACAAGTTCTACGGTCTGGGATTTGAAGCAGGCGCCGCAGTCCGTTGCTGTCATTGGTGGTGGCGCAACAGGCTGTCAATTTGCCTCTGTCTTTGAGGATTTTGGCGCAAGCGTGACCATTCTCGATATCGCCCCGCGCATTCTCCTCACCGAAGATACGGATGTATCCGACGAAATCAACCGGCAGTTCCAGCAGCGCGGCATCCAGATCAAAACGGGCATTCACAGCGTGGAACGCATTGAACGAAACAGTGGTCAATCGGTTGTTTTATACCGTGATTCAAACGGGTCATCTCAGACACTTTCTGTCGACGTCGTGCTTGCGTCTGTTGGCTGGCCGGGGAACATTGACCACCTTGGTCTGGAATCCGCAGGTGTTGAAACCAACCGCGGCTATGTGACTGTGGATGATTATCTACGTACCTCGGCAGCCCATATATACGCTGCCGGCGATATTACCGGTCGAAGCATGCTCGTGCAGTCAGCAGGCTATCAGGCGCGGATTGCGGTCGAGAACGCATTGCTGTCCTATTCCCAGCCTGCCCGTGAACGTCTCGTGCCGCACGGCGGCTTCACCGATCCCGAGTATGGGGGTGTAGGTCTGACGGAGGCTGATGCACAACGCCATCACGATGTCGTGACTGCAACCGTTCCCTTTGCCGCACTCGACCGGGCGGTAATTGATGATCGCAAGACTGGCTTTTGCAAGCTGGTTGCAGATCGGCGCACAGGCCGTGTTCTGGGCGCGCATGTAGTGGGCGAAGATGCAGTCGAGATTGTCTCGATGGTCTCGGCGGGTATGGCTGGAGACCTACACGTTCGACAACTCGCAGACCTGGAGCTAGCCTATCCTACGTTTGTGGCAATCGTTGGATTGGCGGCCAGGCAAGTCGCGCGGGAGGTGGGGTCTATCCAGGTCATACCCGAATGGCGCGAGTTGAAGCAAAAACGCAGCGCAGAATGGGAACACACCAGTTCTGAGGGAGCATAGGTTCGTTAATCCGGATCTCTTCGACCCATAGACGATAGCCCATACAGGGTGGGAATGACCGTACATCAGGGAGATGCCCTGTCACCGGATGAGACGCAATCGCGTTTTCCAGGCGCAGCAACGTATTGTCCAAAATGTAGTACATTGCCAATTCCCGGCACGGCACATCTTCAGCGCGATTGATTCGAGCCAGAAGTCGTAATGAGAAAAGGGTGCTGTTTGCTTTGGCGGCAAGTTCACCCATCTACTCTGGCAAATCGACAAATTCCTGCGGCGACATCCGATCTGCGTAATGCGCTGGGCCACCACAAGGCAGTGCGGTTGCCCTTCTCCGTGTTTCTCCGTGCCCTCTGTGCCTCCGTGTCATCGTTTTACTGATCCATTGTTTGCATCGCATGCGGGCGATGGGTAGACTGCTCGCACTTCGCATTACACAGGGGGAACCATGCAAGGTCAATTGAGAAGTGCGGGCCCCGCGTCCGCTGCCACCACGCCCTCCCGCTATGGGGCCGTGTCGACCGACTGGACCGAGCTATGGCGCGGCGGCTGGGTGATCTTTGTCAAGCACATGCGCAAGTTTGCCTCCAACTCAATGGAGATTGGCGGCACGCTGGGCTGGCCCATTCTTTGGGTGGTGATGTTCGGCCTGGGCATGGAGCGTGTGGTGGACACGGCCAACCTGGGGAGCACGGGCAGCTATCTGGCCTTCATCACACCGGGCATCATTGCGCTCACCGCGCTTAGTGGTGCGGTCAATGCCGGCATGGTGCTGCTGGAGGAGAAGACCAAGGGCGTGCTCAAGGAGTACTTCGTTGCGCCCATCCCGCGCATGAGTATCCTGCTTGCCTCAACGGGCAGCGGGCTTGTGAAGACACTCATCCAGGCGGCGATCATTTTGCTGCTGGCGGTGGCGCTGGGGGCGCGCATCACGGGGGGCGTCCTGGGCTTGCTGGGTGGGGGCGTCTTCCTGCTGCTCTATGTCATGGCCTTCGTAGGCTTCAGCAACGGCATGGCGGCGCGCAGTAAGAGCGTGGGCGGCTATCATATGCTGCTCTTTGTGCTCAACCTGCCCCTACTCTTCCTGAGCAACGCGCTCTACCCCCTCTCCACCATGCCGGTGTGGATGCGCGCCTTCGCCTATGCCAACCCCACGACCTATGCGGTGGACGGCATCCGCCACACACTGTATCGCTCGGGCGAGCTGCCCGTGTGGCTGAGCCTGCTGGTGCTGGTGGCCTTCGTGGCGCTCTGCAGTTGGTTTGGGCTGCGTTCCTTCAAAAAGCTGCTGGAGGGCAACTGATGGACGCGCCGAATGCGCCCGCGCCGCAGGGCGAGTACATCAAGCTGGATCAATTCCTCAAGCTGGCCAACATGGTGGAGAGTGGCGGCCAGGCCAAGGTGCTGATTCAAGGCGGCCAGGTGAAGGTAAACGGAGAGGTTGAGACGCGGCGCGGCCGCAAGCTGCGCCAGGGCGACTCCGTGGAGTTTGAAGGCGAAGTACTGGTGGTGGAGGTGGAGTGAAAACGATAATTGATGACTGATGATTGGTGAATGGGGCCGCTCACGGTGCACGTGAGCGGCCCCAATGATCATTTATCAATGATCAATTGTACTGTTACGCCGTCGCCAGCGCCGCCTCGCCCGTCACCACCGGCTGCGCACGCACCGCAATGCCGTCGGCGGCGAGCACCGGCTCCAGCGCGGCGATGGCGCACTCGAGCATGGTGTCGTCCGGCTCGCGCGTGGTGAGTTTTTGCAGTTGCAGTCCCGGCCAGATGAGCGCGCGCATGAATGCGCTCTCCTGGTGATTGGCGCTGAAGCGAATCATCTCGTAGGCAATCGAGGCGACGACCGGCACCAGCGCGATGCGTGTGACGAAGCGCAGCACCAGCGCCAGCCACACGT
>CAYJNV010000289.1:0-837 GCA_964370975.1 uncultured Caldilineaceae bacterium
CGTCGGCACTCTCTTTGGCATCTGGGCAGACCTGCGCGACCCCACGCTCGGTGTGCTTGACTTTGACCCGACGCAGACGCCCACTGTAACGGTAACCCCCACCGTCACACCTACGGCAACCAGGACATCGACGCCCACCGCAGTGCCACCGACGCCGACTAGAACCCCAATTCCCTCGGCCACACCCTATCCAACGCGCGAACCCTACCCTACGGCCACACTGTGGCCCACACGCGTGCCGGAGACGCCGCTCCCGTTACCGACGCCTATACCAGGACCACCCACGGTGGCACCTGGCCCGCCTGTGGCAGGGCCGGTCCTCCAGTCAGAGGGATTGGGCATGACGTGGGAAGGGTGGCTGGCAAAGATGGGCCCCCCCGAGCAGGATATCGGAGGGGGATACTATATGTGGGACAGCAAAGACTGGTTTGTATCGCACTACTACGGTCGGGTCAATTCGATACATCGAGCTTCCCCCACCGGCGCCTTCGCCGATAAGGAGACGGCCCGTTCCCATGCCCTGGCCCTTATGCCGGTGGACTCTGTGTTTGTCAAGGAGTATGTGGCACCTACGAGCGGCCTGGAGGTCGAGGTCTACTACAGTGCCCAGCTCGCAGCGGCTTACCCTGACGCCCTGTATCTCGACACAGAGCCGGGCACACTCTCAGTGTCCTTCTGGCCAGTAGGCATAGACCTGGCCGGCTATTCGAGTGTGCTCATTTCGACCGGCGACAGCCATTGACGAAGACTCCACGTTTCCATGAAGAACATACGCTCCTACGCAACACAGAGAACAGCGAACGCCAGAACAATCAAGTTCTGACGTTCGCTGTTCTC
>CAYJNV010000289.1:847-5564 GCA_964370975.1 uncultured Caldilineaceae bacterium
ACGAAGAGCGCCGTTCTCTGTGTCCCTCTGTACCCTCTGTGCGCTCTGTGTCGCAGTTCCCTTTTGGTCTAGAAGTGCACTGTGCTGTCGGGTGCGTGGAGCTCGTCGTCACTGTCGGACGGGGCGGCAGGCGGCTGGGGCGCTACGCTGCGATTTTCGATGACGATGCTCTGTGAACCGTCGTCATCCGCACGTGCATCAGTCGCTGCAGGCGCAACGTCGCCGCGCCTGGTGGCTTCCTGCTGGCCAAGCCACTTCTCAAGCGAAACGGCAGCCGCCGAGAAACCCTTGACCAGACTGTCGGCCACATCCTGGAAGGTCTTGCTGGTCTTGACCTGCTCGGTGATGCGTTCGGTGGTCTCTTCCATCTTGGCAGTGAAGCGCTTGGCATCCTCGGTTTCCGAGAGCTTTTTGACCTGCTCCTCAATGGCGGCGGCGATGCTGGTTAACCCCTTGACGACGCTATCCTGAATTTCCTTGCGCTGCTCGCTCTCCCATGCGGTGCGGGCGCTGTTGGCGACTTCATTGCTGAGCCGCTCAACGGTCTGCGTCAGTTCGTCCATGGACTTCTTCGTGGCATTGGCAGCGCTGTCGGCGGCAGCGCTGGTGGCGTCGGCGGCCTTGCCGGCCGCGTCGGAAATTGTGTCAGCCGTCTTGTCGGCACCCTGCTTGAATGCGTCGGCGGCCTGCTGGGCGGCGCCAGCGGCCTTGTCTGCGGCTTGGTTCAGCGCGTCGTTCATCTGGTCGGACATGTGGGCTCTCCTTGTGCTTTAGTGGGCGCGCCAGACGGCTGCCCGGATCAATCTCATTGATCATACTCTACGCATGCGGGCGCGAAAAGTTCCTGAAGTTCTATTACCAGCGCACTCGGTAATCCATACACGAGGCTGACCGTGGGCGCTACTGCAGCGTCGTCAGGATCACGGCGTCGCCTGCGGGCGCATCGGCAATGGTAACGGGCAGACGTACTTGCGTGGCCGGATTGTAGAGGCCCACGCGCAGCGTGAGCGGGGGCGCGTCTGCGGGAAGGGTGAGGGTGTGAAGGGTGCGCAAGAACTCTCCGGGCTGCCAGGTGCCTGTGGGTGCGGGGCCGGTAAGCGTGACAGGCTGTCCGTCGCTTTGCGCCAGCGTGACGCCGCCGGGATCGTCGGCGTGCACAAAGATGTGATGGGGCGGGAGCAGCGGCTGCTCAACGCGCCAATCGAGCGCAAGCTCGAGCGATGCGCCCGTGCGTGTGATCGTGTAGCCTTCGAGCAGCGCGTGGGCGCCAAAGCGGGGTGCGGGTTCCAGTGGCTGGGCGCCCTCGAGTGGTGCAAAGCTGGCCGCGCGGCGCTGCAAGGCGATATCGCCCATCTCTACGGGGGGCGTGCGGGCGTCGGTGGCCATGTCAACCCAGCCCGCCTCCACGGCATAGCGGCCATCCGCGAGCGTGGGCGGCAGGTCGATCTCGACAGGGATGAGGATGCGGCTCCCCTGCGGCCAAAGTGCGGTGGGGAAGTTGGGCAGTGTCCACCCCTGCCATTCGGCGGCGGCGGCGCCGTGGGCGTCGCGCAGCGTTACGTAGAGCGCGCGCTGTGGGGGGGTTGGCGCGAGGTTTTCGGCGGCAAGGCGCAGGGCCGCAGTTGTACCGGCAAGCAGAGGCGTGGCGGGCAGCGCTGCGCCGCTGAGCGCGAGCCCCTCCGCAACGTGTGGGCGGCGCACCGTGTGGTTGACAGGCATTTGCGCGAGCTGGGGCGCGGTCAGCGGGGCGGTGACCGTAATCACGCCGATTGGCACGCCGGGAAGCAGAGCTCCCTCAAGCGTGGCGCTGCGTGTGCCGGACGCATCGCTGAGGCCAACGGTGACCGTGTATACGCCCGGCGGCGTGCCCGCAGGCGCAAGCAATGCAGCGAACTCTTCGGCTCTTGCGGAAGTCGCGGGGGAGGCCGCGAGGCTGCCGGGCGGGCTGTAGGCGCGCGCTGCCCAGGTGCGGTCGTCCGCATCCACCAGGCGCAGGTCGACGCGCAACGGGTTGTCGCCAGGCGGCGGGAGCTTCTCCCAAACAAGGTGCATGGCGATGGGGCGGTTGGCGGCGGTGACGGGCGCCCGCTGTATGCCCGCGGCGGCGAGCGTCGGGCCTTCACCAAAGACTGCGTTCAGCGGCTGTGCGGCGGGATTGCCGGCCGCAGTCCAGGCCGAAAGGCGCGTCGTGAGGCTGACCCAGCGGTTCTCAAGGTTGAGACTACCGGCGCGCAAATGGGCCACAATTGCGGCGGGCAGCGTGCTGCCGAAACCCAGCGGTTCGGGAAACCACAGCGTCCCGCGCGCGAGGGCGGCGTCGACTTCAGCCGCCACGGCGGGTCCGTAGTCTACAGCAGAATCGCCCAACAGGAGCGGCGTCGGCCCGGACAGCGTATTGGGCGCATAGGCGCGCCAGTAGCCCACCATCCACGGAAAAGTGGCGAGGAAGGTGTCGCCCGGCGCACCTTGCTGCACGGCCTGCTGGATGACGGGGCGAAAGTCATCCTGCGCATAGCGGGGCGTGGTGTAGAAGACGAGCACACCCAGCAGGCCGGCAAAGGTAAGCAGTCCTAGGGCGACGCCGCCGACCACACGCTGCACCTCTTGCGCGCCGTCAGCTGCGCGTGCGATCAAGAGGAGGAGGAAGGGAAGCACGAAGAGCAGGAGCCGCTCGCCGCCGGCGGGGAAGAAGGGGAGGCGCAGATTGAGCAGAAAAGCTGCCGCCACGGGCAGGAGCGTGAAGAGCAGCAGCGCATTTACGGGATTGGGTGACGCGGCTGCGGCGGGGTGGATGCGGCTGCGCCATGCGAGGATCACTATGACGAGCAGAGCGGCGAGAGAGATCGCAAGCGCTGCCCATGTGGCGGGCGTAGCAGGCGCTACGTGGCCTGCGAGCAGCGTGCGGCCGTGGCGCAGCGCGTAGTCGAGCAGATTGAGAGGGCTGTCACTGTCGGCGCCGATTTTCTGGCCCACATAGGCAACGAGCTTGGGCAGCGCATAGACAAGCCAGGGGAGGTAGGCCACGAAAATGGCTGCATCCGTGGCGACGAGGGCCAGTGAGGCCGCGCGCGCATTGCGCATGCGCCGCAGCTGCCACAAGGCCCACACCGCATGTGCGGCCAGCAGCAGCGCCGTGTAGTAGAGGGTGTAGAGCGCGAGAACGCCAAAGAGCGCATAGATGAGTAGCGCTCTGCGTGCGGGGAGGCCGGCGGCAAGCTGGGAGACGCCGCGCCAAAGCCAGCCCGTGGCAGCAATGCACAGAAGCATCGCCAACGCGTACATGCGCACTTCTTGCGCATAGTAAACGTGCATGGGGTTGACGGCGAGGAGCAGCGCGGCAATCCACACGACGCGTGGGCGCAACGGGAAGAGGATGCGCGCCATCCACGCCAGCGCAGCCACCGAGAGCGCGCCGATCACCACGCTCAGCAGGCGCAGGGCGACGGGGCCGCTGCCAAGGATGCGTATCCACAGATGCAGCAGCGCGTAGTAGAGGGGCGGGTGGATGTCGTGTGCCGTGAGCCAAAGCATGCGCCCAAGCGGCTCGGTGGCGAAGTAGACGCTGTAGCCTTCGTCCCACCACAGGGGCTGCCAGGCAAGGCGTCCCAGGCGCAGCGCCAGCGCGCCGGCAACGATGAGCGCGACCCAAAACGAAGCAGGCAGCAAACCCGCGCGCTGCGATGATTGCGCGGGTATGCTGCCTGCCGTTGTCATTGTCTGCGCCTGTGGGTGCGTGTGCTTTGGAAGCGTGTGTTGCTAGTTCCGCTTGTAGCGCACATAAAGTTCGCGCGCTGTGTCATTCTCTACCAGGTTAAATGTGGCGGCGGGGCCAACAACTGCGCCGTCTTCTATCAGTTCCACGCTCCAGACGCCGGCCGGCTCCACGCCAGGGAACTCGACCTTGAAATTCTGGAAGCGCTGGCGTTCGTCGGCAATCGGCCAGGTCATGCCCGGTTGGCCGCCAAAGGAGGCGCCGGCAACGGTTTGCTCGACACCATCCTTGGTCACGCGCAAGGTGTAGCCTTCAAGGCCCTGGTTCTCTGCGTAGACGTAGAGGAAGACGCGCACGACATTTGTCTCTGGAAAGGCCTCCTGGCCGCTCAACTCAAAGCCGCCTGTGCCTGCATTTTCGACAGCGGCGACTGCAACTTCTGCTGCCGGGGCTGCCGGGACTGCTTCGGCTTGTGCGGCTTGCGCGGAAGGCGCGGCTTCGGCTGCGGGCTGAGGTGCGGGTTGGGCAACCGGCTCAGGTGCGGGCGCCGGCGCCTCGGCAACGGGTGCGGGCACAGCAGTCGCCGCTGCAACCACGCGCGCGGCGCCGTTCTGGCGCGCCAGCGCCAGCGCGGAAGTCTCACCGGCCTGAGCCACAGGCACGTTGTCGATTGAGCCGTCGCTGTCGGCAAATTCGGCGGAGATCCAGACTTCCTGCAGGTCGACCAGGCAGCAGACGCGCAACCAGGCGCCGTCGCTGCTCTTGCCCGTGATGTCGAAGTCCTCGCCACGGCCCAGAACGGTGGCAACGGGGTAGGTGGTGTCGGGGCCAGTGCGCGAGTTCACCAGTTCGGTGTTGATGACGGCTACGGGCGGGATGCCACCTTCCGGCAATTCAACCATGGGGCCGCCAATGCCTTGCGGCTCGGGCGAGGGGATGTCGAGTGCGATCGCCTCAATGGTCTGCGGCGCGGCGGCCGCATCGAGCGCAGGCGCTGCGTCAGCG
>CAYJNV010000290.1:0-5557 GCA_964370975.1 uncultured Caldilineaceae bacterium
GGCGAGAACGGCAGCTGAAGCAGCCGCTACGAAAGGGCCGCGCATTTGCGAGATGCACCACAATAACAAGGCGTCGCTGCTACTCCTCGGCGCTGCGCCGGTTGAAGATGAGCCAGATTGAGACACCGGCCAGCAAGATAAAGAAGGTGCATGTTGCCACGGCCGCGCCCAGCCCCATATCGGGGCGGGCCACTGGGTGCTCGCCCGCAATCGCCGTGCGGTAGAAGAAACTTGCGATCAAGTCGGCCGAGTAGAGTGGATCACCGCGCGGGCCTGTCATGGCAAAGACCACGTCGAACGCGTTGAAGTTGCCCACGAAAGTGAGGATGCTGACAATGCCAATCACAGGCGCCAGCAGCGGCAGCTTGATGCGCCAGAAGACATTCCACGCCGACGCGCCGTCCATGCGCGCGGCCTCGAGCAACTCATCGGGAATGGCCAGCAGCCCGGCCAGCAGCATCATCGTGGGCAGCCCCACCCACTGCCACGAGGAGACCAGCGAAATCACAATCAGCACCACCTGCGGGTCGCCCAGCCAGGGCCGCGCCCACGCACCCAGCCCCAACGCCTTGAGCGCGTAGTTGACGGCTCCCCACTGGGGATTCAGAATCAGACGCCAGAGAAAACCGGTCACCAGCACCGCCAGCGTGGCGGGGATGAAGATGATTGTGCGGTAGGTGTTGTGGCCGCGCAGCCCTGTGGCCAGCAGGGTGGCAAAGAGCAGCCCCAGCGTGTTCTGCACCAGCATATGAATGAAGAAGAAGACAAACGTGTTGCTCAGCGCATTAAGGAAGCGATCGCGATAGTAGGGCACTGTGAAGAGTTGCCGGTAGTTGTCCAGCCCCACAAAGTGGTCGGGCGTGTAGCCGCTGCCCGTGTAGAAACTGAGCCGCAACGAATTGAGCAGCGGCCACGCCATGAACGCGATGTACACCGCCAGCGCAGGCAGCAGGAACAGAATCCACGCACGCACCCGACCCGCATAAAGGGTTGCAGAGTTGGAAGGTTTAAGGTTTAAGGGTTCGTGCGCTGGACGACCCGTCGTTGATAGCATCGCGGAATTTGGTTCCTGGGACTGGCGCCATTTGCAGGTAGTCCGTGAGTCCCTGCAGCATGGCCGAAATGCGCCTGCACTCACGAGCAAGCGCTTCGTGTTCTTGCGCCGAAATATAGTTCACGTCGGCCGCCACGTAGAGCAGCGACCTCACCTCGCCTATCGAACCCTTGGCGATCGAGAGAGACTGAATGAACTCGCGATTGCCGTTGCGCTCGAATCCCTCGGCAATGCTCGCCATCACCGACACTGCTGCGCGACGAACCTGGTCACGCAGCGCGTAATCGCGCGCGAACTCGCCACGATTGGTGTACGCGTACAACGTACGGACGAGGATACGTGCCGTCTTCCAGGCTTCTATTTCTTCAAACGAACGAAACGTGCCCATGCTGCCAAGTCATCAACCCAAGGAACGCTGTCGAGGTCGGGTTGTGCGGCAGTCCACTCGCGCTGCCGCCGCACAACCCGAACCCTTAAACCCTTGAACCCCTAAACCCGTAAACTCATGTTACTGTCCGCAAGTTTGTGCCGCAGGCAGCCACTCGGCAAGCCCGTTCTGCAGCGCGTCAGCAGCCTCTTGCGGCGTCATCGTGCCGTTGATCACGGCGATTGCGCCGTCCTGCATCAGTGTGTAGCCGTCGGGCGTGCCTTCGAGCAGACCGTCCCATGCCCAGCGCACATCGGTGCCTGCGGCGTCCTTGTTCAGAGCAAGGAACTCGGCCGCATGCGCGTTGGAGACTTCAGGCGCCTGCAGGTGAATCGGGAAGAAGCCGGGCAACTGGTCGGCCAGCATCTTGGCAAAGGTCGGGCCATTGAGCCACTGGAGGAAGGTCATTGCGGCCTCCTTGTTCGCCGAGGCGGCGTTGATGCCGATGCCTGCGTCCAGGTGGAAGGTGACGTAGCGGGGCTGTCCCTCAAGCGGTGGCGTGGCGAAGACGCCCCACTCAAAGTCGGCGATTTCCTTCTCGAAGACAGGAATGTCCCACGAGCCACCCATCCACATTGCGGCCTGGCCTGTCTGGAAGAGCGCCTGGCTGTCGTAGTAGACAAGGGCTTCCTGGCCATCGGGCAGGAAGGGAGCAATGTCGGCCACGGCCTGGAAGGCGGCCACGGCGTTGGCGTCGTTGAAGCAGCGTTCGCCATTCAGATAGGCGACACGCCCTTCGCGCCCGCCGATGAAGTTGGGGGCCAGGTTCATGAAGACGATTTCGGCAATCGTCCAGGTATCGCCCGAGGCGTTTGCAATCGGGATGTAGCCGGCATCCTGGATGGCCTGCGCGGCTGCAATCAGCTGCTCCCACGTCTGCGGCACCTCAATGGCCAGTTGCGTGAAGAGGTCCTTGTTGTAGTAGATGCCGTGCGACACGGCAATGATCGGCACGCCGTACGACTCGCCCTCAAGCGTGGACCACGGCACCAGGTTCGCTTCGCCATAGGCAGCAACCAGATCATCCTTCATGGAATCGAGAGGCTCAATGAAGCCATCGGCGAAGAGCAGGCGCGAATTGGCATACGAGCGCAGGTACATCAGGTCGGGGCCCGTGCCGCCTTCAAGCTGGGCGCGCAGCGTCGTGTTGTAGTCCGGCGGATTCGTCGGATCGAACTTGACGGTGATGCCGGGGTTCTCCTCCGTGAATGCAGCCAGGATGGTCTCCATCTGCGACACGTCGTCCACACGCCAAGAGCCAAGCACAAGTTCGGTCGCATCTGCGGCGGGCGCGGCGGCTGCAGGAGCTTCGCCTGCTGCCGGTGCAGAGGGCGCGGCCACAGGCGCAGCGCAGCCTGCCAGCAAGGCAAGCAACAATGTCAGGGCAAGCACTTTCTTCAACATGGACTTATCTCCTTTGGATGGCAACAACGGTTCAAAGGTCTGTACGTTCAAGGGTTCAAGAGTTGAAGCTCAGCAACGCGTATTTGTGCTTCAACCCAAAACCCGTAACTACCTATCGTAAACGCCCAACTCCTCCGCAATCGGCGTCAGCAACTCAAGCTTCCACGGCTCGACTCTGGGCGAAACCGAGCAGGCGGTGCTGAGAATGTAGCCGCCGCCGGGCTTGCCCAGGCGCACACGGTTGGCGGCGTGGTCAATCACGCTCTGTGCGTCACGCGCCAGCAGCAGCTCAACCGAATTCATGTTGCCCTTGATAAAAACCCGGCTGCCAATCTGCTCCTTGGCTGTGGCCAATTCGGTATTGCCCAGGGGCGGCGGGTCCAGCGTGTCCACCCCTTCCGTGCCCGTCTCCAGCATCAGTTCCAGGCGATCACCGATGCTGCCGCAGGTGTGCGTGTAGACCGGCACGCCCTCGGCCTTGACGGCATCCGTCACACGCCGCTCATAGGGCACGACAAACTGCTTGTACATGCGCGGCGACAGGAACGGGCCGCCCACAAACGCCGACGATATCAGCACCGCATCCACGCCGTGCCGCGCCTGCGCAACTGCCCACGTAACCGCGGCGACCGTCAGCCGGTCGAGCAATGCGTGCACCTTGCCCGGATCCTGGATGAAGGTCATCAACGCCTGCTCGTAGCCGAAGAGTTCCATGTAGTGCGTCAGCGGCGAGAAGACCTCGCCATGCACCGATACCTCGTTGCCCACGCGCCTGCGCACCGCATCGATTGTGTCAAAGAAATAGGATGGCGGCTCTGTAAGCGGCCCCGGCTTTCCCTTACCCTCAATCCAGGGAATGTGCTCGGTGCCCCAGGTGTACCCCTTGAGATTATCAATGAAGTCCAGGTCATCCGGGTCAATCGTGGCAAAGTCGGCGCGCTGCGGCTCGGTGTCGTCGGCGGGGTAGAACTGCGCGTTGTCATCGTTGGGGATAAAGATGCGGTCATTCGTCTTGAGCGTCAGCCACTGACCGTCATCGTTGCGCTTTGTGGAGGTCACGTTGCGCTCGAGCCAGCCTGCGGGCCGCCCCGGCACGTTGATGAGAATGCCGTCAAAGCGATAGCGCCGCTGCATGCGCACCAGCGCCTCGGCAAAGCCCTCGCTTGTAAACCAGATATCCTCAGCGGGAATACCGCTGTGAAGAAAATAGTGGCCTACGGCCAACTGACACATCACCGGCACCCGGTCGGGCTGCTGGTGGCGCATGGCCATCGCCATTCGATCGCGACTGTTCATGGCTAACCTGGCTTGTCTGCTTTGCTCGTGGGGCGCCGCTGCTTGACCAATTGGTGCGTCAAATCAACACGCTGCACGGTGCTCATGAGGATGAATCGGCTTTGGGAAAGGGTATGCGCCCAGTATACCACAGCGGCGCGTTCAGGTCGCACGTACCACGGCGCACAGGGCTACGCAAGAGTCATCGCACGGCAATACTGCACCTCATCCCCGGCCCCTCTCCATCCTGGAGAAATGCGCCGAATTCGTAGGTCACGTCTCCGACGTGACGCTGAAGTGGGCGCGAAAGGCGCCGAATTCGTAGGTCACGTCTCCGACGTGACGCAGTTGTTGTGCTCCCCTCTCCGCATGGAGAGGAGCCGGGGGTGAGGTGCCGTTCGCCCCGCATGCCGAACCAATTCGGCAACATTCATAAACCCTCGGCGATCCCAACGGCGCGCCTAACTCGAGACGCGACAACGTGCGGGTATTGCTCACCTCCGCATGAAGAAGGCCGGCAGTAAGCTGCCGTTTGCGCCTGCTCATGCCGGGCGCCTGACGATTGAGATGTTTCGCCGCGCGCAAATCCGGTTTCCCCAGGCGCGCGCCCTGTGCGACAATAGGCTATTGTGCATTAATCACCCGCCTGGAGAGTCTGCTTCGTGTCCACTCGTTCAACCACCACGCCTAGTGCCGCTGAACTCGTCGTCGACCCTGCCACCCTGCGCCGCCAGTTCACACTTGATCCAACCATCCATTTCCTCAACCACGGCTCCTTTGGCGCCACACCGCGCCCCGTACAGCGCGCCGCCAACGCTTTTCGCGCGCGCATGGAGCGCCAGCCCGTCGCCTTCCTGCAGACCGACCTGCCACCGCTGATGGCCCAGGCCCGCGCCGCCCTGGCTGGGCTGCTCAATGCCCAGGCCGATGACGTCGCCTTTGTCACCAACGCCACTGTGGGCGTCAATATCGCCGCACGCGCACTCGAGCCCCACCTGCAGCCGGGTGACGAGGTGCTTTCGACAAATCATGAGTACGGCGCTTGCAGCAACGCCTGGGAGGCTGTCTGCGCACGCACAGGCGCGCGCTACGTGCGCTGCGCCCTGCCCATGCCCGACGAGCCCGGCGGCGATGCTGCAGCGCTCGTCGAAACGCTCTGGGGATGCGTAAACGACCGGACGCGCGTCCTATTTCTCAGCCACATCACCTCGCCCACGGCGCTGCGCCTGCCCATTGAGCCCCTGCTGGCGCGCGCCCGCGCCGCCGGCATCTATACGGTGATCGACGGCGCACACGCCCCCGGCCAGATTGCGCTCGACCTCAACGCGCTTGACGCCGATTTCTACACCGGCAACTGTCACAAATGGCGCTGCGCGCCCAAGGGCGCGGGATTCCTG
>CAYJNV010000291.1:0-5520 GCA_964370975.1 uncultured Caldilineaceae bacterium
AAGCGCGCGGTGTGGCTTCAGTATAGCAGGGTTGGGGGCGCGGGGGAAGGGGGAATCGTTCGGAGCCGGCCACGTGGCCGGCGCTCCGCACATACCCGCATCATTTCGGTGTGAGAGAACCCCGGCGACGGGCCGGCGCCTACGGCACTATACCTTTGCCAGCGCATCCCTCATGCGCGTCAGCCCCTCGACAAGCGTCGCACGCGGGCAGCCGAAGTTGAGGCGGACGAAGCCCTCACCCCCCGCGCCAAACCAGGCGCCGTCATTCAGGGCCACTTTCGCCTGCTCGCGGAAGAACTTTTCGCCCGAGGTGGGCAGGTTGGCGGCGCGGCAATCGATCCACAACAAGTAGGTTGCCTCGGGGCGCGTGCAGCGCAACTGCGGCATCTGCGTCTGGATGAACTCCACGGCAAAGTCGCGGTTGGCGCGCAGATAGACCAGCAACTCGGCCAGCCAGTCGTCACATGCGCCATACGCCGCCTCCATGGCGTGCGCACCCATGAGGTTGAGGTGGGGCACGATCCCGCCGGCAGCGCGCTCCATCTGCTTGCGCAACGCCGCATTTTGCACAATCGCCAGGCTCGCACCGAGCCCCGGCATATTGAAGGTCTTGCTGGGGGCAAGCAGCGTGATTGTGCGATCCGCTACCTCGGGCGAGAGCGTGGCAACGGGAATGTGCGGACCGCTGTCAAGCAGCAGGTCACAATGAATCTCATCGGAGCAGAGCACGAGATCGTGGCGCTCGGCGAGGCCGGCAAAGCACTCGAGTTCGGCGCGCGTCCACATGCGCCCGGTGGGATTATGCGGGCTGCACAGGTAGGCCAAATGCGTCTCAGGCTGCACGGCCGCCTCGAGAGCGTCAAAGTCGACCTCGTAGTGCAGCGTGCCGTCCTTACGCTGCACGTGCGTCTGCTGCGCCGTCTGCAGCGTGCGCATCTGGTTCGCGGGTGCGCTGAGGAAGGGGCCGTAGACGGGCGTGTTCGCCAGCACGCCGTCGCCGGGCGCACCGATGGCGGACGCGATCACATTCAGCCCCGAGACGAGGCCGGGCAGCAGAACAATCTCCTCCTGCGTCACGGACCAGCCGTAGAGGCGCTGCAGGCGCGCACGAATCGTCTCGTAAAGGGCGGGGAAGTGCGACGCATAGCCAAAGACGCCCTCGGCGGCGCGCCGCTGCAGCGCCTCGACAATGGGGGGCGGCGAGTAGAAGTCCATGTCAGCCACCCACATGGGCAGCACATCCTCGGCCACATAGTTCCACTTGGCGCTGTCAGAATTGCGCCTGTCAATGATCACATCAAAGTCGAAAGCCATGAACGGGGTCCTCAGGATTTGGCGGGCTGCGCCGCGGGTTTGTCAGGAACGGATGGGGCAGGATCGGTAGTCACCTGCAGGGTGTCGCCGCCGTCCGCCTCGCGCGCCGCATAATCTGGCGTATATGCGGAATCGGCCATGTCGTCATGCAGAAGGTAGGCGTGCGTGGTGTGGGGCAGGCGCCTGTAGGCTGCACGCGCCATGGCCGTGGTGGCAATCGGGCTGGTGACGGCAAAGAAGATGATGAGCAGGATCATCAATCCCATCTCCGCCGAGGCGATGAAATGGATGCCTGCGCTCAGCAGAAGCAGCGTAATACCCAGTGCGGTGCCCACGCTTGCTGCCTGCATGCGCTGGTGTACACCCTGCAGGCGCACCGTACCTACTGCGCTCACAAGCAGCAACAGTGCGCCCAGCGCCGCGAGGATGAGGACGATCAGATCGCTCGCTGCCACCGCCTACTCCTCCTCGTCCCCCGAGGGCGACTGCTCGATGAAATGTGCGAACATCACCGTCCCGAGGAAGCCAAGAATCGCCGTGATCAGCGCCGCATCCAGCAGCACTTGGTCCTCGAAGCGCATGGACGCCAGCACAAGCAGCCCCACCGCGTGCACCGAAATCAGGTCGAAGGCCACCGTTCGGTCGGGGGTCGTCGGGCCCATATACAGGCGTACAAAGCAGATGAACATCGAAAGACTGACGACGGCCATCAGCACTTCGGCCCACATTGCGAATGTCATTGTGCACCGCGCTCCCTGCCCACGCGCACCCCGTCGCGCATGAAACCGAGGATGCGCGTCTCGAAATCCGCCTTGATCGACTGGCGCAGAGCCGCAGGGTCGCCCATTTCCAGCGCATGCACGAAGAGCACAGTCCTGCCCTGGGTGTCGGTGCCGGTCTCAACCGAAATTGTGCCCGGGGTAAGCGTAATCACCGATGCGAGGATCAGCACTTCGGTACGGCTGCGCAAGACCAGCGGGATTGCGACGATGCCCGGCTGCACGCGTCCCTGCGGGCCAATGATCACACGCGTTACGCGCACGGCGCTCAGTACAATTTGCCACGTTACGAAAAAGACAAACGCAAGCGCGCGCAGGCTGCGCGTGCCATAGCTGGGGCTGACCAGCCACGTGACCAGGAACGAGAGGATGAAGCCTATGAGAAACCCCAGAACGGAGGTCGTTCCCTGAAGCAATCCCCATGTGATCGTCAGCAATAGATTGATGCTGAAACTCTGCCACATCTTCATGGGTGCGGCTCCGCACTCTCTGACCCAACAATATGCGGCTCAATCGGGGTGTCGGCCATGGGCGCGACTGCGGCAATGTAGCCGTCGCGATCAAGGACCTGCCGTGCCGCAGTCTGCGCGATGTCCAGCACGGGGCGGAAGAAGATGCCCAGTGACAGGCTCAACGCTACCAGCACAGTCATTGGCCCTTGCGTAAGCCAGGTGGCATGGGCCTTGCGCAGGGGTGTCCACTGCGCGTGGCCACTCGAGAATTCGCCCCAGAAGATATATTGCCAGAGGCGAATCATCACCATCGTTGTCAACAGGCTTACAAGCAGGCTGATGCCGGCAATCCAGTATTGATGGACGCTGAGGCTGGCTTGCAGCAGGCTCAGCTTGCCTACGAAACCACTCGACGGCGGAATGCCGGCCAGCGAAAAGGCCGCAACGAAGAATATGCCCGCCAGATAAGGCCGTTTGGCGGCGAGCCCTCCAATCGCGCCCAGGTTGCCGCTCCCCATTTCCAGTTCGGCCAGGCCGCCACCCATGAGCAGCGCGGTCTTGACGAGCATGTTGTGAATGATGAAGATGATGCCCGCCGCCAGCGCAAAGCCCGGGATGGGCGCGTCAGGATCCAGCGCAATCCCAAGCGCCAGCAACATGAAGCCAACCTGGCTGATGATGTCGAAACTAATCAGCCGGCGGATTGTTGGCTGGACTAACGCGCCCAGCACGCTAATGAGCATGGTGAGCGCGGCAATTGTGAGAATGAGGGGCTGCCACGCCACCAGCAGGCCAGGGAAGAAGAGGGGGAAGAGGCGGAAGAGAGTGTAGACACCCACCTTCGTGAGGGTGCCGCCAAAGAGCACCGTCACCACAGGGTGCGGTGTGTGATAGGAGGCGGGCAGCCAGAAGAAGAACGGGAAGAGCCCCGCCTTGCTGCCGAAGGCTACCAGCATGAGACCTGCCAGCAGCAGGCGCACCTCGTCGGGCGCGATGTCCAGCCGCTGCGCCATCTGCGCCATGTTCAGCGTGCCCAGTGTTCCGTAGGCAACGCCCGCCGCCGACAGAAACACGAGCGATGCCATGAGATTAAGCACCACATAGCGGATGCCGCCGTTAATTTGCCCAGGTGTGCCGCCCAGCGTGAGCAGCACGAAGCTTGAAGTGAGCAGCACCTCGAAGAAGACGTACAGATTGAATAGATCACCCGCGAGATAGGCGCCGTTCATCCCCATGAGCAGCAGCAATGTGAGAGGGTAGAAGCCCATGCTCTCGCGATGCTGGTCAAGCGTGCCTGCAGCAAAGGGCACTACGGCAACCACGAGAATGGCCGTCATGAGGAGCATGATCGCCGTAAAGCCGTCGGCGATGAGGGTGATGCCAAAGGGCGCCGGCCAGCCCCCCATCTGGTACACAATGCGTGCACCTGCGTCACCTGCCGTCGTATGGGCAAGGACGAGAAGCGCAACCAGGACACAGAGCGCGGCCGCAATGCCCACCAGCCAGCGCTGCAGTTCGAAGCGCTGTCCAAAGCCAAGGCGCGCCACCAGCAACAGCAAGCCGGCTGTAACCATTGGCAACGCTACGGGCAGCGCCAACCATGTAGGTGCGAAGGGGATGGTGCGCAGCAATTCCAGCAAGAAGAGACTCCGGATAGGTGAAAAGTGACGCGCGCTCGAAAGAAACCTGCACCGAACTGACTACTCGGGTGTGGATGATTCGACAGTCGTGTCGGTGGCTTCGGCGGGCAGCGGTTCGTTCAAGTCGTAAATCTCGTCCAGCTCAAACTGAAGAATGTCATAGTCATCCGACACGTCGGAAAATAGAAGATCCAGAATCGGCTCGCGGCTGGTGGTGTGGAAAGGGTCTTCAGCATTGACGTAGCGGGCCAACTCACCGGGAACAACGTCCGTTCCGGTCAGCGCATCACGGCGGCTCACCAGCACAACAATGAAGGCAGTGAGGCCAAAGCTGATGACGATGGCTGTCAGGATAAGCGCCTGGGGCAGCGGGTCGGCAAAGGGGCGCGTAGCCAGTGCAATCGCGAAGTTCTCTTTGTCCTCGAAAATGGGCGTAGCGCCGCGCAGGAGTACGCCCGAACCGAAGAGCATGAGGTTGATACCGTGGCTCAGAAGCGCGAAGCCCAGTATCAGCTTGACCTGATTGCGGCGCATCACCATGAAGCTGCCGGTGGCAAGCAGTACGGCCACAAGGAATGCAAGTACGATTGAGGTCATTGCGCCTCCTCGTGCCCGCTGCCCAGCTGGCTGGTCGGATTTAGCGGCGGTCTGCCGAGGCGTGGTTCGTCTACCGTCTCCAGCACATTCGCACTCAAACCCAGGGTGAAGGAGACCGTTGCGCCCGTGACCGCCAGGAAGACGCCCAGGTCAAAAGTCACGGGCGTGCCAATCTTGTATTGAATGGGGCCGAGTTCTATCGTCCACCAGATGGGGTGGAAGAAGCCCAGGCCTGTGAATAACCCCAGCAGCGCCGAGCCAATCCCAAGCAGGATGCCCATTGCGATCATCGTCTGCAATGTGCGCCCGATACGATCGCGCATCACCTTCGCACCATTGGCAAGGATCTGCAGGACAAAGGCCGACGAAACCATGAGTGCGGCAATGAAGCCGCCGCCTGGCGCATCGTGGCCGCGCAGCAAGAGTACGATGCCAATCAGCAGCAGCGATGGCGTCAGCACGCGGTCAAGCAGCCGCAGGTAGAGTTCTATCATAAGGCCGCCCGCTCCTGTTCTGCAGCCGCAGCAACCGCGACAGGCGTGGTGTCGCTGCTCTCGGCCGGCGGCGCGCTTCGGCTGAGCCTGCGCAGCAAGCGGCGCTGCACGGCTGCCATACGCGGGGCGCGCAGCAATGCGAAGCCACCTATTGCCGCAATCGCCAGCACGGTCATCTCGCCCAGGGTGTCAAAGCCACGGAAATCAACCAGAATCACATTGACAATGTTGCCGCCCTTGCCGT
>CAYJNV010000292.1:0-5447 GCA_964370975.1 uncultured Caldilineaceae bacterium
CCTCCAATTGCGGTGCCCGCAAAGTGAAGGCCGGGAGGCCTTCCGCTACGAAATGCTGAAGCCGCCACCTAAGTAGACGGCCGATTCACTGGTCCAGCAGTGCGGCCAGTTCCTGGGGCGTGGTGACGGGCAGTTTGCAGGCGTAGTTCTCGCATACGTAGGCGGCGGGCTTGCCGTCCACCAGCGTGCGCCCCTCAAGCAGCGGCAGCGACAGAGTAGGCTCATCGGGGGCCATGGCGGCCAGCACCGTGAAGGGCAGGAAGCGCAGGCGCACGGCTGCCAGAAGTGCGACCGTGGCGGGATCCTCTATTTTGCCCACTATCACCACCTCGCGGCTGGGCGACAGCAGCGTGCTGAGCACCGAAAGCAGGCGGCCAAAGCCAGTGGGCTGCTGCGCCATCGCCTCCTTCATGGCGAGGCAGATGCGCGTGGCTTCACGCCGGTAGTCATCGTTGCCCACAAAAATGCTCAACCGCAGCAAGCCCTCGGCGGCGAGCGCGTTGCCGCTGGGGATGGCATTGTCGATGAACTCCTTGCGCCGCGCCACGAGGTTTTCGTGCTGCGCACCGGTTTGGAAAAAGGCTCCGTTGGCGGCGTCGAAGAACTCGCTGAAGAGAAGTTGCGCAAGGCGACTGCTCTGCGCCAGCCAGCGCTTGTCAAAGGTGGCCTCATACAGCGCAAGGCAGGCGCGCAGCATGGCGGCGTAATCCTCGAGATAGCCGTTCAGGTGCGCATGGCCGGCGTCTGTTGTGGCGCGCCAGGTGCGGAAGAGGCGGCCGTCGGGCTGGCTCATGGAGACAAAGACGAAATCGGCGGCGCGCACGGCGGCGTCGAGCGCATCGGCGCGCCCCAGCACCACCCCGCACTCGGCCAGGGCATGGATCATGAGTCCATTCCATTCGGCCAACACCTTCTCATCGCGCGCAGGTTTGATGCGCTGCGCACGCGCCGCGAAGAGCGTCGCGCGCGCCTGCGTCAGCGCGTACTCCACCTGAGCGGGCGGTACGCCTGCCTGCGCCGCCACCTCGTCTACGCTGTGCACGACTGAAAGAATGTTCTTGCCCTCGAAGTTACCGCCTACTGTCACGCCATAGTAAGCCTTCACAATCGCCGCTGACTGCGGCTCCAGCAGCGTATCAATCTCGTCGGGCGTCCAAACAAAGAACTTGCCTTCGTGCCCCTCGCTGTCTGCGTCCTGCGTGGAGTAAAAGCCACCTTCGGGAGAGGTCATCTCGCGCAGCACGTAGTCGATTGTCTCCTCCACCACGCGCTTGAAGAGCGGCCGGCCGGTGACCTGCCACGCATGCAGGTAGGTGCGCAGCAGTTGCGCGTTGTCGTAGAGCATCTTCTCAAAGTGGGGCACGAGCCAGATAGCGTCCACGCTGTAGCGATGGAAGCCGCCCCCCAACTGGTCATAGATGCCACCGTGGGCCATCTTCTCCAGCGTCTGCTCGGCCATGAAGAGCGCGTCGAGATCGCCTGTGCGCGCGTACTGTGCGAGCGCAAAGTCGAGAGTCATGGGCTGGGGGAATTTTGGCTGCGTGCCAAAGCCCCCCTCCTCTTCATCAAAGTATTGGCGCATGCGCTGGATAGCGTCGGCCAGGATGTCGTCGCCCAGGTCGCTGTTCTCGCCAAATTGCGCGCCCAACGCGCCCGAACGCTGCAGCGCGCTGGTGAGGCGCTGGGCCTGGCCAGTGACCTGATCGCGGCGATTGCTCCAGGCATCATCAATCGAACGCAGCACCTGGCGGAAGGAGGGCATGCCGTACCGGGGTTCAGGCGGATAGTAGGTGCTGCCATAGAAGGGTTCGCCCGTGGGCAGCAGGAAGACGCTCATGGGCCAGCCACCTTGGCCGGTCATGGCCTGTACGGCGTCCATGTAGATGGCGTCGAGGTCGGGGCGCTCCTCGCGGTCAACTTTGATGTTGACGAAGCGCTCATTCATGAGCGCGGCCGTCTCGGCGTTCTCAAAGGACTCGCGCTCCATGACGTGACACCAGTGGCAGGCGCTGTAGCCAATGCTCAGGAAGATGGGCTTCTGCTCGCGTTGCGCACGCTCCAGCGCCTCGGGACCCCAGGGATACCAGTCCACTGGGTTGTGTGCGTGCTGGAGCAGATAGGGCGATGTCTCGCCGGCGAGGCGATTGGTGTGAGCGGGGCTCTCCTGTGTTGTGCTTGACATGCTGTGCCTTTCGCAGGTGAAATTTGTATTCTGTGCTCAGTCTAGCAACGATGGCGGTGTGTGGCTGTAGGGTGCGGCGCAATCGTGCACAATGGAGCGAGCATTGCGGTATTGGTTGCCTCGCTGCGGCGCGAGCATGCGCGCCGCAACCGCGCCTCAGTGCCTGCTATTTTGTGGCGCAGTGTAAAATGGATGCATTCCCCTCAAGAATCCATCCACGGGCAATCAACCTGCCCTCAACCCCATTGGAGGCACTTTATGGATTACCGCTATCTGGGCGACACCGGTCTCAAGGTGAGCGAACTTTGTTTGGGCGCGATGACCTTTGGCCGCGAGGCCGATGAGGCCACAAGCTTTGCCATGCTCGACGCGTTCGTCGAGGCCGGTGGCAACTTCATCGACACGGCCAATGTCTATACCGCGGGCACGTCCGAGGAGATTACGGGGCGCTGGCTCAAGAACAAGACGCGCGACGACCTCGTCGTCGCCACCAAGGTGCGCTTCCCCATGGGCAAAGGGCCCAACGATATCGGCCTGAGCCGCAAGCACATTCTCAAGTCGGTGGAGGACTCGCTGCGCCGCCTGCAGACCGACTACATCGACCTCTATCAGGTGCATTGCTGGGACCCCGGCACGCCCCTCGAGGAGACGCTGAGCACCCTCAACACGCTGGTGCAGAGCGGCAAGGTGCGCTACATCGGCGCCAGCAACTTTGCGGGCTGGCAATTGCAGAAAGCCGTCGATATGGCGCGCATCAACGGCTGGGAGCCTTTCAGTTGCCTGCAGCCGCTCTACAATTTGCTCGATCGTTCGCTCGAGTGGGAACTGCTGCCGGTCTGCCAGAATGAAGGGCTGGGTGTCATCCCGTGGAGCCCGCTGCGCGGCGGCTGGCTGAGCGGCAAGTACCAACGCGGCATGGAAGCGCCCGTTGCCAATACGCGCATCGAAAAGGCGCAGAAGGAAGGCTGGAGCGAGTCGTGGGACGGCTACAACAACGAGCACACCTGGGGCGTGCTTGACGTGCTCTTTGCCGTCGCCGAGGAGGCGGGCCACAGCCCAGCGCAGGTGGCGCTCAACTGGCTGCTGCGCCAACCGGGTGTCACCGCCCCAATCATCGGTGCGCGCAACATGAAGCACCTGACCGATAACCTGGGTGCGGCGGGCTGGGCGCTGGATGACGACCAGGTGGAGCGGCTGACCGAGGTCAGCAACAAGGCGTTGCCCTATCCTTATGACTTCATCACGCGTGCAGAGGGGCCGCGGCTATAAGGGCATAATTGATAACTGAAGATTGGCTGCGCCAGGTATGGCGCAGCGTTCCAACGGCGAGGCTTCCGACTTGGGAAGCCTCGCTGCAATTGGCCCGAATGGCACCTGCTGCGCGCCACCTGCAAACCGTGGGCATGAGGATGCGCACGTTGTGGTTGCGTGCGACGACGGGGTTGCCTACGCCCATGCAGCTGCGCAACAAGCCTGCTTGCCCGGTTTGCACATGTGATACGATAAAGGCCGGAGAGAGATCATGAATTTGCAGGGAAAAGTCGCACTCATCACCGGTGGGGCCGTGCGCGTGGGCCGTGCGCTTACGCTCGATCTGGCCGCGGCAGGTGCGCACGTGGTCATCAACTACAATCACTCGGCCGAGGCAGCCGCCGCCACCGCCGCCGACGCGCGGGCGCTTGGCGTCGAGGCGCTGCCCATCCAGTGCGATGTGGCCGACTTTGCGGCTGTCGACCGCATGGCGGAGGCCATTATCAGCCGCTTTGGCGGCGTGGATGTGATCGTCAACAGTGCCAGCTTCTTTGGCAAGACGCCCTTTCCCAGCGACGACGCGGCCGTGCGCGACACCTGGCAACAGGTGACGCGCATTCTTGTGGATGGCCCGTACGCCGTATGCAATGCACTGGCGCCGTCGATCAGCCGGCGCGGTGGCGGAGCCATTGTCAACATTGTGGATTTGGCGGCCTTCGAGCCGTGGCGCAACTTTGCGGCACACGGCGTGGGCAAGGCGGCGCTGCTCGCCCTCACCCGGCAGATGGCGCTGGAACTCGCGCCCGCCATCCGCGTCAACGCTGTGGCCCCCGGCAACGTTCTTCCGCCCGAGGGGCTTGCGCAGGAACAGATCGACCGGTTGGCACGCCGCTCGCTGCTCAAACGCTGGGGCACCCCGCAGGATGTCGCGCAAGCCGTGCGTTTCTTGCTCGAGGCCGACTTCATCACCGGCGAGGTGCTTGTGGTGGACGGCGGCGAACTGATGGCACGCGCTGGGTGAAGGCCGGGAGGCCTTCCGCTACGAACTGCGACCCCGGTTTTCCTGCTGCGTTGTGCCGGCGACGTCAGTGAGGTCTGCGCACCGGGTCTCTTCTGGGAGAAGAAGCAATGTTGCTGACGCGCATAGAGTTGGAAGAACGTGAGGTCGTCTGGCTTGCGCCCTATGCCATGTGTGTGCGCGCCAGCCGCGGGCGCGCCTGGCCCGAAGCCGAGCATCGTTACCGCACCGCCTACCAGCGCGACCGCGACCGAATCATCCACACCACCGCGTTCCGCCGGCTTGAGTACAAGACGCAGGTCTTCGTCTACAGCGAAGGCGACCACTACCGCAACCGCCTGACGCACAGCATCGAAGTAGCGCAAATCGGTCGCACGCTGGCGCGCGGACTTGGCTGCAATGAGGATTTGACCGAGGCCATCTGCCTCGCACACGATCTGGGCCATCCCCCTTTTGGCCACGTGGGCGAGAGCGTGCTCAACGACCTCATGCGCGACTACGGCGGCTACGACCATCAGCGCCAGACTCTGCGCATCCTCACCGAGCTTGAGCAGCGCTACCCCGATCACCCGGGCCTCAACCTGACCTATGAGGTTCTTGAGGGCGTCGTCAAGCACGACACCGATTACGACGTTGTCGATGCCACGGCCTACAGCCCCGAAGAGCGAGGCACGCTTGAGTGCCAACTGGCCAACCTGGCCGACGAGATCGCCTATAACACCAGCGACCTCGACGACGGCCTGCGCAGCGCCATCCTTGAGCCGCGGCAGGTGGCCGCACTTGACATTGCGCGTGCTGTGTTCGATTCGCTGGGCGAGCCACCTGCAGCCGACCTGAACGATCAGCTCCTGCGCTACCGCTTCATCCGCCGCCTGGTGGGCATGGAGGTGGACGACGTGCTCCAAGCGACCCACAAACACATAGAAAACGCCGAGATTGGCTCGCTGGCCGCGCTGCGCGCCCGGCCGCAGAATGTGGCCGCGTATTCGCCCGCCC
>CAYJNV010000293.1:0-5439 GCA_964370975.1 uncultured Caldilineaceae bacterium
TGTTGCTGTTCTCTGTGTTTCTCGGCTTTTCTCTGTGACCTCTGTGTCGGCTTTTTAGTTGCGGAGCCGCTGCTGAAGGACGAGAAGTGCGAAGAGTGGCAGTTTGGCCATGCGCCGCCAGCGCCAGGGTTGGGCGGCGAGGCGGTAGAGCCATTCAAGGCCGATCCGGCACATCCACCGCGGCGCACGGGGCGCGACGCCTGTCACGTAGTCAAACGCGCCGCCCACGCCAATTGCGACGGCGCAGGGCAGGTCAGCGCGATGGACGCCGATCCACAAGTCCTGACGCGGGTGGCCATAGGCAACGAAGAGGACGTCGGGCGCTGCGTTGCGCAGCCGCCGCTCGATGGTGGGCCAATCACTTGCCTGGGGGCTACCGGCGTAGCAGCCCGCCACCAGGAGGCCAGGGTGACGCGTCGCGAGAATCTCGGCCGTGGCCTCGGCAATTCCCGGCGCTGCCCCCAAAAAGTAGACGCGCCAACCCAGGCGCGCGGCCTCGGCGGATATGCGGTCAATGCCGTCGGAGCCGGTCACGCGCTCGGGCACGGGTGCGCCTAGCAGGCGCGCGGCCCATGCCACGCCCACACCGTCGGCCACGCGCAGGTCGGCCCGCAGCAGCGTCTGGCGAAAGGCGGCATCGCGCTGGGCGTCCACTACAAACTCGGGGTTTACGGTGCAGATTTGACGCGCGGGCGCGCCACTTGTGCGGCGGTCGTCAATCCACGCGCCCATCAGCGCCAGGGTTGCGGCGTACCCGACGCGATCAATGGGCAGGCCGAGGATATTGACGTGCGGCGCAGTGCTCATGGCAATTATGGCGCGGCGGGCGCCGCCAGCCCCGCGCGCTCGAGGAAAGCAAGCTGCTCGCGCAGTTGGAAGGTGCCGCCACCCTCATGGTTGTTGTAGGGCCAAATGCGGATTTCCTTCGGGCCGGCATAATTGTTGTAGGCGGCATAGACCGTGGAAGGCGGGCAGATGTCGTCCATGAGACCCACCGAGAAGAGGCTGGGCGCGGCGGCGCGCGCGGCGAAATTTACGCCGTCGAAGTAACTAAGCGTGGCAAAGACGCGCTCGACCTCGTCGCGGTGCACCTTACAATAGCGCACAATTTCTTGATACGGGTGCGTGTCGATGATCTCAGTGGCGCGGCGGTAGTGGCAGAGGAAGGGCACATCAGGCATGCAGGCAGCGACGCCCTGCAGATGGGTGGCGGCCAGGCCGGCGACGGCGAGCGCAATCCCGCCACCTTGGCTGCCGCCGGTGAGGATGATGCGATCGGCGGCCACGGCTGGATGGGCCTGGGCGGCCTCGACGGCGCGCACGGCGTCGGTGAAGACGCGGCGGTAGTAGTAGGTGTCCGGCTCCAGGATGCCGCGCGTCATGAAGCCGGGAAAGTGGGGATTGCCGCCATCCGGTTCAAAGTCGGGGGTATCGCCGTTGAGCCAGGCGCTGCCTTGGCCACGAGTGTCCATCACCAGATGTGCATAGCCCGCGCTGCCCCACGTCAGGTGGTCGAGCGGGACGCCGCGCCCGCCGCCGTAGCCCAGGTAGGAGACAACACAGGGCAGCGGCGCCGTGCAATGGCGCGGCAGCAGCAGCCAGCCTTTGATGCGCTGACCCGCGTATCCGCTGAAGGTCACGTCGAAGCCTTCCAGGGTGCGCAGGCCGAAGTCGGTGGGTGTGAATGTGGGGTCGAGAGGGGCGCGGCGGCTCACGGCCAGGGTGTCGGCCCAGAAGGCGTCAAAGTCGGCCGGTTCGCTGCGCGCCGGGCGGTAGACTTGAAGTTCGTCGAGAGCAAGGTCAAAGCGGGCCATGGGTTGTCTCGTTGGAGTAGGGGATTGATTGGTGGATTGGTGGACTTGTGGACTGGTGGACTAGTAGACTGGACTACCAGAACCAGTCCACCAGTCCACCAGTCCACCAGTTACTTCTTCGCCTTGGCCCCGTAGCCAAGCAACTGCGGTTCGCCCCATACAGCCCAGTTCCAGCGGTTGTCTCCCAGGCCGTCGGTGGCGAACTGGACGACGATATCGCCGCCCGAGAGGCTGGGCAGGTCAATTGTGAAGCGCTCCCAGGTCGTGCTCTGTTTGATTGTGTTCCAGATGCGCGCGCCATTCACCATAATGCGGAAAGCGCACTGGTTGTCGCCCTCCATAAGCGCGCCGTCGCGAATGCCCACGGCGAAGCGCATGCGCAGGTTATCCACCGAAGCGGGCACGGCCAGCGTATACTCGACAATCGCTGTGCCCAGGACCGGCGGATGCTCCCAGAGCGAGAGCTGCTGCACCATGCCACAGGCAGCCGCGGCGACCTTGACTTCCATAAGGTCGGACGAACGCGTCGAGGCTACACGCGCGGCCGGGAACGCTTCGAGAAAGTCGAACTGCCAAATGAGCGCAAGGTGCGAAGGCGCAGCGGCTTCGTCGTCAAGCAGGCTATTCCACAGCTCCTCCTGCCATTTGAGGAAGCTGATATACTGCGAAAGCTGCGTCAGCGACTGGTCATTGAGGTCAGAGAGGCGGCGCACAAGGCCGTCGACGCTCTCCTTGCGCGTGTCATATGCGCGTCCTGCGGATTTGGACATGGGTGGCCTGGGGTGCGGGCCGAGCGGCGCTGCGGCGCGCGGCTGGGCGGATGAAAACGACATGTTATGCGGCAACGTCGGCCAGGGCTTCCTTGCCGCTGCCGATCAGGTGTTCCCAACGTTCGGCGGCAATTGGGTTGCTGAGAAGCACCAGCGCGACATAGGAAGGCTCGAAGGGTCGGCGCTTGAGGTGCATGTGCACCTCGTCGGGCGTGCAGGAGCCCTTAATCTGGTTGCAGCGTTTGCACGCGGTAGTGAGATTGAACCAGTCATGGCGGCCGCCGCGGCTGCGCGGCACCACGTGGTCTACGGTCAGTTCGTCGCGTCCGGGCGTGCTGCCGCAATACTGGCAGGTGTAGGCGTCGCGCAGCATGATGGCTGCGCGCGTGGGCGGCACACGCCGGTGGGGCAAGCGCACATAATGCACAAGGCGGATGACCAGCGGCACGGGCATTGAGCAACTGGCGCCAATGAGCATTTGCTGCGTGGCTTCGAGCATTTCGGCTTTTTCGCGCAGCAGCAGCACCACGGCTCGGCGGACGGAGACGAGGCTCAGGGGTTCATAACCTGCGTTGAGCACCAGCACTTGCTTTGACATGGAGCGTTCAACCCGAACACTACGCACGCGGCAATCCGATGGGCAGGACCTCAGGCAATTCTACCTTGCGTTGTTAGCGCCTGGCTCGCGATGAGAGAGACCGGTCGCACTATATTGTAATACTGCACCTGTACGGCCACAAAGCGCCACAGATGCGCAGGCGGGACCTACAGTCCGGGCGGCGTGTAGACGGCGACCGACGCCGCACGCTGCAGAATTCCCCAAAGGAAGATGCACGTGGCCGCCATGGCCAGAGAGCGCACACGCTCCTCCGGCAAGTTGCCAAAGTAACCCCACGCCGACGGCAGCGTGATGACGGCCACGATGCCGTAGAGTACGTGCATGAAGGGGCGTGGCAGCGCACTCCCCTGCCCCAATCCAAGGTAAAGCCACACGCCCAGCAGTCCCTGGACAAGGATCGTCAATTCGGCGATGGCGGCTGCGCCGTACCAACTCGCATCGAGCGGGCGGTTGCGCACCCATTGCAGCAGCGCCCAAATGCCGATGATCAGCGTGAACCAGGTGGCGGTGAGGGCAAGGCGGTCGTGAATCTGGGGCAGGATCGCGGCCATTGGCGTAGCTCTCAGACGGAGTGGATTGCGAATTCGTATGCATCGCCCAGCGTGGGTCAAGCCGGCGCGTGCACGCCCAGGTATTGCTGCAGCACCGACGCGGCAGGACCCATGATGTCGTAGCTTTGCCAGCCGTCACTTGAGGCCATGACAAAGATGCAGCCGCCCACCACGTAGTCGTCCTGACGCATTGCGGCATCATACCACACAAGCTGCTCGACATACGCGCCGGGGCCCCACAGGCCGTAACCGCTCTCGGCCCAGTAGCCCTGAAAGTCCTGCCAGCCCATGGCGTCGGCTGGGCCGGGACGTTCGGTCACGAGACCATCCACGCCCAATTCGGTGAAAACGAGGGGGATGGCGAGGCCGCGTGGCTTGAGGATTTCGTTGTACACCTTGCGATAGCGCAGCGTCAACCAGCCGTTGTCCTCGGGCGAGACGCCTGGGTAGCGACCCTGGTCGGCGCGGGTGGAGCCAAAGTAGATTGTTGGCGCCGAGTACTCGTGCAGGCCCAGCCAGCCATTATTTTCCTTGGCGGCTTGCACAGCGGGCAGGAAGGACTCCCACCACTCGAGAGGAGGCTGCCCAGTGCCAAAGTTTCCAATCACGCTGCGAATGCCCTCGGCGGCAAGCAGGCGCGTGCGTTCTGACTCGAATTCGCCATAGCGCTTCATGTCGTCCAGGCTGCCGGGCACCGGTTCGTTGTACGACTCCCAGCCGTCGAAATACTGGCGGCGCAGCGGGTCGCCCGCAATGACCATGAGGTTGTCGTAAAAGCGGCGTGCATCGGCGATGGGGTCGAGGCCCGCCAGCTCCAACTGGGGCAGCGAGATTCGACCAAAAACGAGTGTCCTGGGTGAGGTGCGCTTGATCTGGCCCACGAAGTTGCCGTCGAGCTCAAGCGTCTTGACGACAGTGACGGCGCCGGTAGCGAGCAGATCGAAGATTTGCGGCACGTTGCGGGCCACAAAGAGTCCCAACTTGCTGGGCGGGCCGGGCGGGAAGGGGGTGGCCGGCGGCGTCGGCGTGGGCGTGGGCGGGCTCGGCGTGTGCGTTTCTGTCGGTTCGGGCGTTTTGGTGGGCAGTTCGAGGGGCGATGCTGCCACAGGGGTCGCCGGCATTGGCGCGGCGTTGTTTTCCACGAGCGGCAGGTAGGTGTTGTTGGTGGCGTTCAATGGCATTGGCGATGCAGCCATGCCTGGAGTTGGCGTGTTGGTGGGCGTGGGCACTGGCGATTCTGCGCGATCGCGTCCGCAGGCTGCAGCCACAAGCGCCGCTGCGCCTCCTGCTGCGCCGGTGAGGAAGCGCCTGCGGCTCAGCCGCCGCTGTTCTGCGCTGCGCTGCCCCTCTATGTTCGGCGCGCCGCCTTCGGCGGCACGCATTTCGTCTGTTTGGCTCTCCGGCGAATCCGTCATATCCTTTGATTATAGCCGACATCGCCACTGGTGCGGTTGTCGCCTACCCAATTGTTCTTACGCCAGGCAGTCGCGATGCAGACGTCCATGCTGCAGGTCACGGTCAAACGCCGTGCGGCGTCTGCCGCAACCCGGCGCACTGGGCCATGGAAGGATGGAGCCATAACGATGAAGCATGTTCTGTACATCGAATATTGCGTGATGTGAAACTACACACCACGAGCCGTCAGTTTGACGCAAGAATTGTTGTCGCAGTACACGCCCAATATT
>CAYJNV010000294.1:0-5426 GCA_964370975.1 uncultured Caldilineaceae bacterium
GCGTGCCACAGGTGTCAGTGTCGTCCCTGAGGCGGCCTTGCCAACGATGGCGTACTGTGTGCTCGGCCCGGCGCGCACGTTTAGGTTGGCTGCGCTGGTTGCCACCGCCGCTTCGACGGCCACTGCCACAGCAGCCGGCTGCGTGCCTATCGCGGCGGTGGTTGGGCCGACGGGGCCGGTTGTCACCAGCGTCACCGTGGCGGCAGGTGCAGCGGCCTCGGGTGCGGCAGCGGTCGCCGCAGGTATAGCGCTGAATCCATCGGGCAACGTGGCAGTTGCCAGTTCGCCAATGCCATAGGCAATGACAGCGTTGCGCGCCACCCAGCCGTTGGCAATGCTGCTCTGTACAACCAGCCACTGGCTGTCTGTCGAGCGCGCCGTGGCCTTGAGCGAATCGCCGCTGTCGAGTGTGGCCAGTTCTGCACCCGCGTCGCTCAGCAGCGGCGTGTTGGCTGCGGAAACGATGGCGGGGATAGACGCCGTCGCTCCCATTCCACTGGAGGTGGCTGTGGTGCGCGTGGCAGCACCCTCCAAAGCATTGGGTTGCGTGTTGATGGCAACGGGCTTTTCCTGCGCTGTGGCGCTGAGTGCACCCAGACCACCGGTGGTCTCATTGGCCAGTGCCGCTGTCTCGGTTGCCACGTTTGCCCGCAGTCTGCCTGATTGCGCCGGGGCGGCGACCTCGGTTGCGTTGATGTTCGCTGCCTCACCTTGCGCTGCAGCCACGCTTTGCGTCGGCGTTTCCGATGCGGCCAGCGCGCCTGGAGCCACAGCGTTAGCCACCATCCCGGGGGACCGACCAGCCGGCATCGCGCCCCCCGGCCCGAGTGGCACAGCCCCGGCTGCGCTGGCCGCATCGGTCGCTGTAGTTGCCGTGGTCGCAGCGCCCATGGCGCCTGCCTGTTGGCCTGCCCGGTAGGCCAGCCAGCCTCCACCTGCCAACGCACCCGCGACCACAATCGCAGCCATTGTCCAGAGCAGCGCTCTGCCCCACGCGCGCCCTGCGCGGGCGCTTGCCGCCGGGTCCCGTGCCTCTGTCGCTTCGCCCACAATGTCCGTCGCTTTCAGTTCATAAACGCCCATGGTGTTCTCCTTGGCGCGCAGTGCGCATCTATGTGCTACATCCTGCACAATCCATATGTGGCAACGTCTCGCGACTAATTGCCCCCCGGCGGCGGGCCACCTGCACCCATGGGTATTGCGCCGCCCGTCATGCCGCTCGGTCGTCCGCCAAAGACGTTGCTGTCGAGGTTGGAAACGAGGCTGCCCACCACTTCGTCGCCCGCCTGCAGTTCGCTCGACTGGACAATTGTCCATTCACCCTGGACACCTGCGGCCGTCACCTGGACAGGTATTGGCGCGTTGTTGCGCACAACAGTCACCGTGCTCGACCCGCCCTGGGTGTTGAGCGCGTTGGAGGGGACAAGCCAACTGCCCGCGGCGACGATCTCTTCGCTCGTCAGCGTGGCCACAGCATTCATTCCCGGCAGCACACTGGCCAGCGAGGCGTCGGTCAGCCTCACAGTTACCGGGTAGCTGATGGCGCTGGCACTGCTGTTGTTTGTGGGCGCAATCGCCGCGACAACGCCCGCGTATTCGTTGCCCGGCAGGGCGTCCAACTCAACAGTGGCGCTCTGCCCCACCTGCACGCGCACAATGTCGGCCTCGGCCACATCAATCACAAGCTGTAGCTGGGTCGGATCGGCCAACGTCACAACAATCGAATCGGCACTGCTGCGCACGCCCACTTGTGCGTTCACGCTCATGACAACGCCGGCCACGGGCGCGGTCAGGGTGGCCGCCTCCAGGTCGCGGCTTGCCTGCTCCAACGCAATCAGCGATTGCTCGAGGCTGATCTGCTTGGCGCGCAGTGCGCTGTCTGTCGCACCGGTTTGCAGGTCATCGAGGGCGGCCTGCGCGGTGGCAACCTGCGCCTGTGCGGCCGCAATCTCCGCCTGCGTGGGCGAAGCGAGCAGCGTGTTCAACTGCGCCTGCGCGCTCTGGATTGAGCTGAGCGATGACTGCACTTCCGAGGCGGCGGTGGGCGCAGTGGCCTCGTTGTAGGTCGCCAGCGCCGATTCATAGTCGATTGTGGCCGACTGCAGTGCCACCGATTCGCTGCTCTCGCCACCGCGCCACGCCACTTGGTCGTAGGCGCGTTGCGCATCGGCCAGAGCGATCTCGTTCTTGCGCAGCGTAGCGCTTAGTTGTGTCATTTCGTCATCCGTCGGGCCCGCCTGCTTCTCGCCGTAGGAGAGCTGCGCCGCTGCCAGAGTGCTCTGCGCGGCAGCAATCTCCTCGGCCGAGGCGCCCGCCTGCACGTCAATCAGATTCTGCTGCGCCGTCTCGAGGTTGGCCTGCGCCTCGGCCAGTTCGGCGGGGGTGGCAGGCGTCTGCAGGTCACTCAGGGTCAACTTGGCGCTTTCGACGTTGAGCTGCGCTTCGGCGTAGGCGCGCTCCAGGTCGGTGGTATCAAGCTGCACCAGCACCTGGCCCGCCTGAACGGCATCGCCCGTGGCAACGGCGACGGTGCGCACAATCCCGCCCACACCCAGCGGCACGCTGCGCTCGTCCACCAGTTCCAGGTTGCCCGAGGCGCTGACGGCCGCCTGCGCCACGTCCAGCGACTGAATTGCGACGGTGGGCAGGGTGGAGGTCGCACTGCTGGTTGCGTTGCTGGAGCCGGGCAGGAGCCCGAAGTACCACGCACCCGCCGCACTACCGCCCACAAGCAGGAGTGCGACCAGCAGCACGGTTGGCCAGCGGCGGCGACGGCGTGTCTTGTTTGTCATGGCTTTTCCCTCGATCGATTCCACAGTTGTTATTCCGCACTTGGACTACGCATGAATCCGTGTGTGTAATTTGTCTGTGCTGCCTGCTCTTGCTGTCTGCCTTTGAGGCTGCAGACCTTTGGAATGCAGGGAGCCGGGCGATGTGCGAGGGCTCCCCACAAACCGCTACTCGTAGCGCAGGGCCTCAATTGGGTCGAGTTGCGTGGCGCGCATGGCCGGATACAACCCGAACGCAAAGCCGCTGCTCATACTGACCGCCAGGGCCAGCATCACCGCCCACGGTTCAATCACCACAGCCGCACTCAGCCTGGGAATCAGACCCAGGACCCAGGCAATGCTGTAACTCAGGCCAATGCCGATCAGTCCACCCAGTGTGCACAGCACCAAAGCTTCTATCAGGAACTGCAGCAGAATGTCCCGATCGTGCGCGCCCAGCGCCTTGCGCAGGCCAATTTCGCGCGTGCGCTCGGTGACGCTGACGAGCATGATGTTCATGATGCCGATGCCGCCCACCACCAGGCTCACAGCGCCGATGCCGCCCAGCAACGCCGAAAGCGAGCCGGAGACATCACTGGCCATCTCCAGCAGGTCGGCCTGGTTGGAGATGCTGAAGTCGTTCTCGTCGTCTGCGCCCAGGCCGTGGCGCAGCCGCAGCACCTGCTCGACCTGCAGCGCCGTGGGGTCCAGGTCTTCCTGTGTATTCACCTGAATGCCAATACCCGAGATGGTGTAGCTGCCGCGCACGCGCGCCACATTGAACAAGCGCCCCAGCGCCACATCCAGCGGTACGTAGACCATGCTGTCGCTGCTGCCAAAGCCCGAACTGCCGCTGGACGTAAGCACGCCTGTGACAGTGAAGAGCGCATCGCCAATGCGGACGCTGTTGCCCACAGCCTCCTGGCCGCCAAAGAGGTCTGTCGCCACATTCGCGCCCAGAACCACCACGCTCTCGTTGGCCTCAACCTGTGATTCGCCAAGGAAGGCGCCGGTGGCCACCTCCAGCCCGTGAATGGTGGCGTAGTCGGGGGTTGTCCCCATGACCTGATAACTGCCGGTGCTCGCGCCATTGGCAAGCGTGGCGTTGCCCGTGTACTGGGGCGCTGCCAGCTTCACGGTGGGGAAGAGATCGCCATTCAGAAGCACGCCGGTGTCCGCCATGGTGAGCGCGGCGCTTGTACTGCTACCGCGGTTGCCGGCGCTGACGGTCAGCAGGTTGGTGCCGCTGCTCTCAATGCGGTTGGTAATGCTGGCGGCGGTGCCGCTGCCGATGCCCACAGTGATGAGCACCGCGGCAATGCCGATGATGATGCCCAGCATGGTGAGGATGGCGCGCATTGTGTGGGCGCGGATGCATTCGAGCGCAACGCCGAAGTATTTGATGATTTTCATGGCTGCACCTCCACAACCGCTTCGCCGGCGGGCGTACCCATCGAATGGCCATTCGTTGCACTTGCATGCGGCGCCTCAGCTGCGGGTATTGAGGCGCTGAGAGGCCCTGTGGCGCCACTGGCGTTGTGGTTCGCCGCCTGCACCCGATCATCCAAAACCTCGCCGTCGCGCAGGGTGATGATGCGCTGGGCGCGGGCCGCCACGCCCATGTCGTGCGTCACCACCACCAGCGTAATACCCTGCGCGTGCAGTTCGTCGAAGAGCCCCAGCAACTCAGCGCCGGTGTGCGAATCGAGCGCGCCGGTGGGTTCGTCGGCAAGCACGATGCCGGGGTTGTTCACAAGTGCACGCGCCACGGCCACACGCTGCTGTTGCCCGCCCGATAGCTCTTCGGGGCGGTGGTCAAGGCGGTCGCCCAGCCCCACACGCGTGAGCGCCGCCGCGGCGCGTTTGCCTGCCTCGCGCCCGCTTACGCCTGCGTAGAAAAGTGGGAGTTCCACCTGCTTGTGCGCGGCCGTGCGCGAGAGCAGATTGAAGCGCTGAAAGACAAAGCCAATCTCCCGGTTGCGCAGATCAGCCATGCGATCCTTGCTCAGATCAGCAGCTTCGACGCCGCCAATCCGGTAGCTACCGCTTGTGGGGCGGTCGAGCAGTCCCAGCAGATTCATGAGCGTGCTCTTGCCAGAACCGCTTGCGCCGATGATGGCGATGTACTCGCCACGCGCGACGCGGAACGTCACCGAGCGCAGCGCGTGAACTTCCGTCTCGCCCATGACGTAGGTCTTGGTGAGCGCAGACACCTCAATCACGGGGTTGGCTTCGACCGTGGGTAGCGCATTCATGAGCAGATCTTGTCCTGTGTGTGGCGCCTGGCCGCAGAGAATGGCCACACAGAGTGGCCTCAGAAATTCCTGCTCGAGTATGACCAAAAAATGTGAAGGAATTGTGTTGTGCTTAGGAGATGATTGTGGGAATGGGAAGTCGCCGTCAGCACACCCTGCACAGCGCGGCTGCCATAAGCAGAAGCCCAACTTCGGGCCACGACGCGCACGCGTGCTATACTGTGCCCTTGCGGCGCGCAGCCGCGCCCACGCAGTTGCGCGGGCACCGGCACTTTGGAGTTACCCATGGCGAAGACAAAGGACCCGGCCACAGCGGATACCAGCGCGACAACCGACGCGACGACCGACGCTGCGCTTTCCTACGAAGATGCCTACAACCAGCTTGAGCAGGTATTGGCTCGCC
>CAYJNV010000295.1:0-5409 GCA_964370975.1 uncultured Caldilineaceae bacterium
TAGGCCAGTATCTCTATGTGGTAAACGGCGACAATGTGGACAAAATCGGCGACGCCGTGGCGCTTGGCAACGGTGAGTTCCTCGTCATCGAGCGTGATGACCTGACGGGCCCCAGCGCGCATAAGTACATCTACAGGATTTCGCTTGCGGGCGCGACCAATCTTGAGGACGAGCAGTACGCAGCCCTCGCGGGCCCCAACGGCGGCCTGGAGACACAGTTGCTGCCGCTGCTGGCGCTGGCGGGCATACACCCCGTCCAGAAGCAGCTTTACCTCAACCTCACCGCCGCAGGCTATACGGAGGGGGATAAACTCGAGGGGATTGCGCTCGTGGACGGCAGCCACATCGCTCTCATCAACGATGACGACTTCGGTATGAGCGGCGCGTTTGACCCCGACACGGGGCTCTTCAGCCTCAACCCGGCACGCGTGCCCAGCCTGCTGACGTTGATTGAGTAGTTGACAGGTAAACGATTATTGGTAAATGGTGAATTGGTAATTGGTGCATTGGTAATTGGGTACCTGCGTTCGGCATGGAATGCGCGGGTGCCCAATTACCAATGCACCAATTACCAATGCACCAATTACCAATGATCGTTCACCAGTCAACCAGTCCTCCAACGCCTGTGATTCCCCGCACGATCGCATGCGCCCAATGCGCCCTTCGCAAAATGTGCTATAATCGGGCGATACCGTGCGGTGCAGCCGCCGCGTATTTTCGCGCGCCTCGGGGTGCTCCCCAGTGCATGCCGAGACGTTCCAGGCCCGTCACCATCATCCGTCCAGCGCAGCACTTGCCGCGCGCCACATGTTCACCATCGTCGCCTCCAGGTGGCTCCAGACAATGAACCGCCCTCCCCGCGCCGGTGCCTCAGCGTATGCAGCGCCCACACGAGCCGTCAGCATGAAGCGGATTGGCATCGGCGCGTTGCTCTGCCTTGTGGTGGCCTTTGTTTGGTTTCAATATCCAATCAAATCGGGCCCTGCCTGCATGCCCGACTGCGAGGGGCTCGACATGAGCGGCCAGAACCTCGCCGGCATGTCCATGCGCAACGGCAACTTCACGCAGGCCAACCTGCAGGGGGCCAACCTCGAAGCCGTCAGCTTCTTTCTGGGCCAGTTGACGCGCGTCAACCTGCGCGAGGCCAACCTGCGCAACGCTGACCTTACGGCTGCCATTCTGGCCGAAGCCGACCTACGCGGCGCTGACCTCACGGGCGCCGTGCTGCGCGGGGCCGACCTGCGCGACGCCGACCTGCGCGACGCCATCCTTATTGAGGCAGACCTGCGCGGCGCCAACCTCCACGAAGCCAACCTTATGCGCGCAGACTTCAGCGCCGCCGTCCTCACCGAGGCCAACCTCAACGAGGCCAACCTGCGCCGCGCCAACCTCACCGGCGCCAGCCTGCGTCGCGCCGATCTGCGCAATTCCGATCTGCGTCGCGCCGTGCTCGACAACACCGATGTGACCGGGGCCGACTTTAATGGCGCATTTGTCGATCCGCCCGTGATTATGACCCTGGGCAGCGCGCCCGCTGCTGTCTCGCTGGGCAGCGCGCTCAGCGCGCCGCCGCTTGACTAGATGATCACCCATCCTTCACACAGTTCGGGCGCAGCGCAGTGGGGCGCGTTCCCGTTCCAGCGCCCGGTCATGAACCCCGCGCTTCAGGCCGTTTTCAACATGCTGCCGCCCATCTACCTGCACCAGGTGCAACGCGCCGCGCTGTCCGACCGCATTGACACCAAGTATCTGCTCACCGAGGAGCAGGCGCTCACCATCTTGAGCGGCCTCATCGACCGTTACGAGGTGCTTGAGGTGGAAGGCTACCGCGGCGGCCACTACCGCACCCTTTACTTCGATACCCCCGCGCTGGCCATGTTCTACGCACACCACAGCGGCTTGCGTGCTCGCTACAAGGTGCGCATTCGCTCGTATGTGGATTCGCGCATCTCCTTCCTCGAGGTGAAGAATAAGACCAGCCGCAACCGCACAGTGAAAACGCGCATCCCCATGGAGGCGGCGCTTGAACTCGACGCGCGCGCCGGGGCGTTTCTCGCGACACAGGTCCCCTACAACGCCGCCGATCTCGTGCCGCGGATTTACAATGAGTTTATTCGCGTCACGCTCGTGGGTGTGAAACACCTTGAGCGGCTGACGCTGGACTTTGCCATCAGCCTTGGCCTTGACGACAGACAGATTGATTTGCCGGGATTGGTTGTGGTCGAGGTGAAGCAGCGCAAATTCTCGGCGCAGGCGGGCATCTTTCGCCAACTGCACGAAATGCACCTGCTGCCCACCTCCTTCAGCAAGTATGTCTTTGCCACCACGCAACTGACCGCCAACGTCAAGCAGAACCGCTTCAAAGCGCGCCACATGTATGTGGAAGAGGTGTTGCGCGCCTGCGAACGCATGAATTCCTCTGCCCCCTGAGCGTGCATTGAGGTAACCTGTGACCGGAATTCAGGATTTGCTGCCTGGCCTGCTGCTCAACCTAGTGGCCGCGTTTGTGCTGATCGGCTTCATCTACTACCCGGTGCGCCGGAGCAAGGCCGAGTTTGTCTTTGCCTACTTCACATTCTTTGTCATCATCTACTTCATTACCGGCCTGTTGCGCGATGTGCAGCTCACGCTGGGCATGGGCTTTGGCCTCATGGCCATTTTTGGGGTGCTGCGCTTCCAGGCCGAGCGGCTGCCCCTGCGCGAAATGGTCTTCCTCTTCGTTTCCATCAGTCTGCCTTTCATCAATCAACTGTTTGTGGCTACGCGTGTGACCTTTTCCGAACTGATCATCCTCAACATCTTTATCCTGGCGCTCATCTATGTGGCGGATAGAGGCTGGGGTGTGCGCTATGAGGAAGAGCGTCAGATCCTCTACGAGAAGATCGATCTCATTCGCCCCGAAAACTACGACGCACTGCTGGACGACTTGCGCGAGCGCACGGGGCTGCCCATCCGGCATGTGATGGTCAACGAGATCAACTTCATGCGCGACGTGGCACAGATTACCATCTACTATGAAGCGCAACGCTAAGGCGACGGCGCTGCTGCTGGCGCTGCTGCTCGGCGCCGGCGGCGCGGGGCACAGCGCCGCGCAATCGCCCGCGCCCGACGCCACGCACGCGACGGGCGTGGTCATCAACGAAATCCTCGCCCACACCGACGAACCCCAGGTTGACACCGTTGAGTTCTACAATCCCACGGGCGCGCCCATCAGCATGGCTGGCTGGTGGTTCTCCGACGGCCCGAAAGTGGAAGACCGCGTCGTGCTCCCCGCCGACGCGGTTGTGCCACCCAACGGCTACTGGCTGCTCAAATTGCCCGAAGGCTCTACCCCGCGCCTGAGCGAAATGGGCGAAAAGGTAACCCTCACCGCGACGGATGCGAACGGTGCGCCCACGGGTAATACCGAAAGCGTCACCTTTGGCGCGTCGCCCAACGGCGTGTCACTGGGGCGGCTGGTCACATCCGACGGACTCGCGCACTTTCCGCTGCAGGTGCGCAACACGCTGGGCGCAGCCAACGCCGGGCCGCGCTTTGGGCCGGTGCTCATGGCCGAGCTCATGTACAACCCCAAAGCGGGTGACTACGAATACATCGAACTGATCAATGCGGGCAGCACTGTCGTGCGCCTTTACGAACCGGTGACCGCAAATCGCTGGCAAATTGAGGGCGTGGGTGGCTTTGAATTGCCGCCCAGCTTAGTGCTGCGCCCCGGTGGCTCGCTCTTTGTGACGGCGGTGTCACCCACCCTCTTCCGCACTCGCTACAATCTGCCCGCAGACGTGGAGGTCGTTGGCTCCTACAGCGGCGGCTTGGATAACGAAGGCGAGCGCGTGGCGCTGCTCTCGCCCGAGCCGCCCAATCAGGGCGGCGCCCAGGAGGTACCCTATGTGGTGGTGGATGAGGTGGAGTACCTGCCCGTTCCACCCTGGCCGTCTGAGGCAAACGGCGCTGGCCCGGCGCTGACACGTGCCGCGCTCGACGGTACGGGGCTTGACCCGTCCTCGTGGATGGCTTCGGAATTGCCGCTGGATGCCGGGCCGACTGCCACCGTGGTGCGCGCAGTTGTGCTGCCCGTGCCGGGGGGTGGGCGCGCGCTGCAGTGGCGCACAAGCCGCGAGTGGCGGCTGCAGGGCTTTCTGATCTGGCGCGGCCTGGCGGGCAGCAGCCGCGCCGAAGCGCTGCCTGTCGGTAACGGCGGCCTGGTGCTGCCCAAGGGCAATCGCCACATGGGCGGCGCCTACGCCGTAATTGACGGTGCGGCCGACGCCGACGCCACCTACACCTACTGGCTTGAAGCGCAGATAGACGGCGGCGAGCCGCTCGCCCTGCTGAGCATCACCTCGCCCCCACCGACGATGGTGTTGCTGCCGGTGGTGAAAAGGTAATTGGCAAATGGTAGTTGTAACTGGCGTCGGCCTCCGCGGGACGCCAATTACCAATTAACCACTTACCAATGATCGTTTGTCCCAACGCTCCATCTTCTGAGGCTCCACCCATGACCGACGACATCTGGCGCAAATACCTGACGGACTACAACGAGGGGCTGGGGCTTGTCTACGAGCGCTTTGTGCTCAACGATTTTCTCGAGCAACTGCGCAGCCGCCACGCCATCGAGTCGGTGCTCGAGGCGCCACTCTACGGCATGGCGGGCGTCAGCGGCATCAACGACGTCATGTTGGCGCGCGCGGGCGTGCATGTCACCATGGTGGATGACGACGCCGAGCGCGTGGCGGGCGTGCGCCGCATCTGGCAGGAGGACCTGCGCATGGCCGCCGAGACGGTGCTGATTCCACCCACAGGCTGGGGCGCACTCCCCTTTGCCGACCATTCGTTTGACCTCACCTGGCAGTGGGCGGGCCTCTGGTACATCCGCAATCCCGCCGACTTGCTGCGCGAACTGGTGCGCACCAGCCGCAACCTCGTCTTTGTGGCCATGCCCAACAACATCCAGGTGGGCTACTGGATGCGCAAGCTGGTAATCGACCGCGACTTCTTTGCCACACACGACGAGGGCTGGACCGACATCACGCGCATTCGCCACATTCTCGAGGACGCAGGCGTGACCATCTTCAAGGAGGGGGTGCTCGACGTACCCCCCTGGCCCGACACGGTGATGCCCGCCAACGAGGTGCTCAAGCGGCTGGGCATCCGCAGCAAGGCGCTGGTCGAGCAATTCACGGGCGAGGGCTGGCAGTGGAGCACCATGGCCTGGTACATGGATCAGGAGCCGGACCTGCGCGCGCGCGTGATGCGCTATGCGTGGCTGGACCATGCACAGCTTCCCTGGCAGGCGAAGGCCATTTGGGCGCACCACCGCTACCTGCTGGGCACCGTGCGCTAGGAACGGCGACGCAAAGTCGCAGAGACGCAAAGAAAAGCGACAACAAGTAGACTACAGGCTTACAC
>CAYJNV010000296.1:0-5407 GCA_964370975.1 uncultured Caldilineaceae bacterium
GCACAGGCCGCGGCCCGGCCGCGCTGCGGGGGGAATGGGGGGGCATGCAAACCTCCGGTACAATGGGCGCGCCGAATGGTTGGGGGCGTGGATCTGAAAATCTGCCCAAGCACACCTGAATATAGAACGCTTTTCAGAGGCCTGAGTTCATCGAATCCTGCTACCTGTGACAGACTCATCATGCCACTGCCACGGCGCATGAGACCAATGCGGCTGGAGAGCAGTCGCGACGCCATGGGTGCGCGACCTGTGCGCATCTATGTCTTCACATCGACGCCTTATCTGTGCTTCATCTGCGCTTGACCCACAGTGCGTAGAATTGACGCCATTGCATCCACATTCCCGTCTCATGTGCGTGATGCAAGGCTACATTGCCACCGGGCCCAGATGCGCTATAGTATGCTTCGCTACAGGCGTGCATGCGCCGCGCGGAGGCAGGCTGTTCAGCCGCCCGCACGCTCCCCATTCATACCATCCACAGGCCAGCCACAGAAGGGTGTTTCATGGACAAGAACAAATCGCTGCACAGGCTTTTGAACCTATCGCTCTCGGCGATGCTCAGCGTGGGCGTGCTGCTACCTATGGGCGCGCTCGCCCAGGACGCGCCCGCTGCCGCACCGCCCGCCGCGATCGTCGACGACGAAGGCGGTCCCGTTGTCATCGGCGGCGAAGTGGCCTATACAGACCCCTTCTTCACGCTGGGTGTGGCCTCGCCCATGGTCATCCTTGAAGACCAGGCGGGCTTCGTCGATCGCAATGAGCGCTTCGTGATGCCCCAGGCATCGCAGACCATCGGCCAGATCACCTCCGACTTCTTCGAGTCACCCTTCACCTATTCGCTTGCGCTGCCGATCGAGCCACAGGGCTCGCTGCGTGATGTCGACAATGACGGCAACGAAGACACCGGCGTGATGACCTTCGCCGTGGCCTACTGGACAAACACCTTCGGCGATCCATTCCTGGAAGTGCGCGACCTCTACGGCGGTGGCTGGTCCACGGCCTATGCCTCCACACGCGTGAGCGAGGATTGGGAAACGCGGCGCGAGGTCACCGGTGGCAAGTTCCTGGTCTACGCACCCGATGACCAGCAGGGCTTCCCCAGCGGCTTCGGCTCCGACGCCAAGCTCTTTACCGAAGATGACCCGATTGTGACCCTGCCGCAGGGGTACACCATTGTGGACATGGATACCGATCCCTTCACCTTCTCGCGCCCGACCAACGCCGTGGTCGACCTGATCGAACCCGAAGGCTCGGCGCTGGCCGACTACTCGGCGGAGTCATACGCCGATGCTTTCAAGAGCCTGGTTGAGAAGATGCGCAAGGAGTACGCCTTCAGCGAGGCCAAGGGGATAAACTGGGACGCCTTGCTCAAGAAGTACTTGCCCCGCTTCGAGAAGGCCGATGCCAACAGTGACGCCGCGGCCTACGAAGCCGCGCTGCGCGAGTTCTCGTGGGAAATTCCCGACGGCCACGTCAACGCGGGCGTGCCTCCGGGCAGTGAGTTCCAGGAAATTGTGGGCGGTGGCCTGGGTATGGGCATCCGCCAGGTGGATGACGGCAGCACAATTGTCAATTTCCTCACCGATGGCGGCCCGGCTGCCGAGGCGGGTATCGAAGTCGGCGCCACCATCTCAGAAATTGACGGCACGCCGATTGACACCTATGTGGACGAGACGACCGCATGGTCCGGCCCCTTCAGCACACTGCACAACGAGCGGCTGCAGCAATTGCGCTACGCCACCCGTTTCCCGGTTGGCACCGATGTCGAGCTGACTTACCAGAACCCTGGCAGCGACAGTGACGAGACCGTGACGCTCACGGCCGTAGGCGAGATGCAGAGCTTCAACCAATCCTCCTTCTACAGCGGGTCCACGGGCTACGAGCTGCCCGTGGAGTATCACCCCATCGACGGCACCGATTACGTGTATGCACGCGTGACCGACTTTGCCGACAACAGCGTGCTCACCGTGCAGCTTTGGGAGCGCTTGATGCAGGCGCTCAACAGCCAGGGCGTGCCCGGCGTGGTGGTGGACATGCGCCAGAACGGTGGTGGTGCGGGCTTCCTGGCTGATCAGATGGCCGCCTACTTCTTCGAGAACGAGCTGAAGCTGGGCAACACCGGTTTCTATGACAAGAGCCTCGACGAGTTCAAGTTTGACCCGCGCAATGAGGACCAGTTCTACCTGCCCGACCCCAGCCTGCGCTACGACGGCAAGGTTGCCGTGCTTGTGGGCCCCGCCTGTGCCAGCGCTTGCGAGTTCTTCTCGTATGACATGACGCTTGAGGACCGCGCCGCGATTGTGGGCCATTACCCCACGGCGGGGCTGGGCGGCTCGGTGAATGATGTCAAGATGCCCGAAGACCTCTTCTTCCGCATGACGGTTGGACGCGCCGTAAACGAGGACGGCGAGATTCACATCGAAGGCAAGGGTGTTGTTCCCACCGTGCAGGTGCCCGTGACGCTGGAGACGCTGACCAGCGCGACCGATCCGGTCATCGATGCTGCCGTGCAGTGGCTTGACGGTGCAACCACCGTTGCCACCGAGGATGGTGGCGCGATTGCCGTGGGTGACAGCGTCGAAGGGCAGCTCGCTGCCGGCAGCCGCACGCAGTACACTCTGGACGTGAGCGAAGGTGACATGATCAACATCTCCGCCACCGACGCAAGCGGCGAGCTGGACACCGTGCTGCGCCTCTACCTGGACGGCGAGCTGGTGTACGAGCAGGACGACAGCGTCGACGGCGGCCCCAATGCCGAAATCACCGATCTCGACATCCCCGCTGATCTGACGCTGACGGTGGAAGTGGCGGGTGCGGGTGACAACCTTGAGGGCGCATACGTGCTCGAGGTAGCCGAAGCGAACTAGCGGCGCTTAAGGGCCGCCGGGGGTTGAAACCCCCGGCGGCCTCAACGAAGAATGCCAGCTTATTTCGGAAACATTCATCGGCCACCGCTACAACATGCAAACAGAGGGCCATCCAGCGCGCTGGATGGCCCTCTGTCTCTTGTCGTGGGGAATTGAGCGTGCTAGCCGGGGCGCCCCGCAGCCGTCGCCTCGGGCACTTCGATCAGCCGCCCTGTGTGAACGTCATAAATGTAGCCGTAAATCGGAATCGCTCCCGAGACAAGCGGGTGCGCGCGAATCTTGGCTACATCCTCGGCCACACTTTGGGCCAGGTCGGAAATTGTGAGCCAGTCGATCGCAGCGGCAGCCGATGAACCGCCGCCGCTGGTCACGTTGTGCCAGCCGTTCTCATCAACCGTTGCAGTGTCCAGGTTATCGGCCAACAAATCGCGCATGACTTCGTTGGTGAACGTCTCCATGCCACAGTTTGTGTGATGGATGACGAACCACTGGTTTGTGCCCAGCAGTTTGTGCGAGATGACAAGTGAACGAATCGCGTCATCACTAGCCCTGCCGCCCGCGTTGCGGATTACGTGCGCATCGCCTTCGACCAACCCGGCGAAGTGAGCGGGGTCCAGGCGTGCATCCATACAGGTGAGGATCGCAAAACTGCGCGCGGGCGGCATCGCCAGTGTGCCCTTATCGCCGAATGTAGCCACATACTGCGCGTTGGCTGCAAGAACCTCTGCAAGCGCCGGTTTGTTCATGGCAACTCCCTTCTGAAAGTGGGACATGTGCAGGTGCTGCACGGTAGAGTCTGTTATGACGTTATGCTGTAAGCCTTGCCACTATGTACCGAAGTCGTCGCCCTGTCAGCGTGGCCGGCCCGCAGCCGTGGCCTCGGCCACTTCGACCAGCGCACCGGTCGCCACATCATAGATGTAGCCATAAACCGGAATATTCCCCGGCACAAGCGGGTGGGTGCGCAGCCGCGTAACATCATCCACAATGCATTGTCTCGCATCCGTAAAGGTGAGCCAGTTGATGTATTCGCCCGCGCGCGAGCCGCCGCCGCTTGTCACATTGCGCCAGCCGTCGGCATCGGCAACCGCCGTGTCGAGGCTTTCGGCCAGTAGTGCGCGCACCTGGTCATTCGTAATGCTCAGCAGCCCGCACTGTGTGTGGTGAATCACGAACCATTCGTTCGTCCCCATCAGCTTGTGCGAGAGCACGAGCGAGCGGATGGCATCGTCGCTGGCGCGCCCGCCGGCGTTGCGCATGATGTGCGCATCACCCAGACGCAGACCGGCAAAGTGGAGCGGGTCCAGGCGCGCGTCCATGCAGGTAAGGATGGCGCTCCGGCGCGCGGGCGGGGCTGGCAGGCTGGCCTTGTCGCCAAAGGTGGCCTGGTAGACGGCATTGGCGCTCAACACTTCGTCGAGAATTGGGCTCACAGGGAATACTCCGCGATTGTTAAGTTGGCACTGAGCGCACAATACACGGGCAGACGGCGCGCTTCTGTAGGGGCGGTATCCAATCAGAAGTTCCTGGCGGGATGCGATCATTGCTCTCAGGTTCTTGACTGCCAGAGGGTAAAATGTAAGCCAGTACAAAACCTCCGACATAGTCTTGAAACAAGGGCCTTGATGATATGGAGAAGTCCGTCGTGTCGATTGACATCAGTGCGAAACTCGAGCAGTGGGAGAGAGGCAGTGCGGTTGCTGCGTCGAATGACTTTTCGCGAACTCTGTGGATATCTCCTGAAGTCAAGCAACGTGCGAAATTAATGATCAGTGGGCATGAGCCACCACAATATGCTCTTATGTCGGTCCTGGCCTTCATGGCAGTCCAACCCGACTTGCACCGAGTTCATCGGATTGTTCTCGACCAAGACTACAGCGGAACTACCGCCACGCGCGCGATTATTCGTCGGCTCGTTGAGTTGATCCGACTGGATTGCCCACACTTCAAGGCGGCTCACATTCAAATTGCACAAATTGCCGGAAGCCGCGCAGACCGACTTGCCCGCCAAGTCTACGTTGGTGAGCGCAAAGCTGATACCGTTGTCACGTGGTGCGAACTAGAGGGAATTCTGAGAAAATCAAAGTGACTGGGGTTCTCACTTTCAGCCGAAGGCGCTTGTGAGAATGTTGCCCAGCGGCGCCGAAGCGCCCACTGAACTGCCCAGTCATCTACTACGATTATAGCACGACTTGTCAAGTTACCGTCGGGTATTTTCGACCCCACTACTCGCTCACAAAACAGGCGGGGCCTCCATTGGAAGCCCCGCCCGCGTTCTACATTATTAATGCCGACGGCCGGACAACTACATGCCCATGCCCATGTCGCCGCCGCCGCCCATCGCAGGGGCCCTGTCCTTCTCACGGATGTTCGTAATCAGCGCGCTGGTCGTCAGAATCATCGCCGCAATCGAGCAGGCGTTCTCTACGGCGCTGCGGATGCGCTGTACTCTTGCGTCGAGGAATGCAGTGCCCATACAGAACTGCGGGGGCGCCCCAATGCCGGCCCCCCGGTGTGTTTTTTGTTTGTTGGTTTGTGTT
>CAYJNV010000297.1:0-5404 GCA_964370975.1 uncultured Caldilineaceae bacterium
CGGGCAGTGGGCTACGCTGACGAACAGCGTGGTGGCGGGTGCAAATGGGCGCATCATGGTGCTGATTCAGGCAGAATCACCTGCGGCGCTCAACTCGAATATCTACTTTGACAACGTTCGCATCTGGATTGATGGCGCGCCGGTGGTGGATTGTGCCGGGTGACAGGTGGACTGGTGGACTGGTGGACTGGTGGACTGGTGGACTGGTGGACTTGCAGCAACCTGTTCTCGATCGACCAGTCAACCAGTCAACCAGTCCTCCAGTCCTCCAGTCATCGCACTCGATAGTGATATGCGTACCCCATGCCAAAGCCCGCGCGGGCGTAGGTCGCGAGGGCAGCGTGGTTCGCTTCGTTGACCTGGAGATAGGCGCTGCGGGCGTCGTAGAGCGAGCCCCAGATCGCAAGCGCGCGCAGTAAACCCAACGCTGCGCCCCGCCGGCGTTGCGCCGGGTGTGTGGCCATACAGAAGATGCCGAGCCACTCGCCGCTCACGACAGCCAGACCCACGGCTGCAGGCGCACCGTCGATGTCCACGCGGGCAAAGGCGCGAGCGCCCGCAATTGCCTCAAGAATTTGTGTGCGCACGGCGGCGGTTTTGGCATCCATGGCCTCGTTGCGGGCGTAGGCGGCAAACCATTCATCGTCGAATTCCTCGACCACTTCAATTTCCAGGTGAGGGGTTGAGCGCAGCGTGGGCGTCTGCTCAAGGATGCGCGCGAGCGGCGCGACCTGCACCTGCGTAGGTGATACGACCGCGTAGCCGCGTGCCGCCAGCACCTCATCCAGCCCAGGCGGCTGCACGGCGGCGTTTATCTGGAAGCGGGGCGGCAGGCCCTGCGATCTGTAGAATGCCTCGACTGCGGCGATCTTGTCATCGAGCGCGACGGCGCCGATCTCCTCAAGCGCCCAAACCGAATTGGCGCGCCCGGTGACGCCTTCCGCCGCGCGCAGACGCCAACCATCCACGAGGACATTAGAGGGCGCGGGCCAGGCATCGTAGGCGGCCGCTTCCACGGCGCGCATGGATTCCATGGACAGGTTGGTGGAAGCAGGCTGCGCGCGCGGCGTGTTCGTATCCATGTGGCGCAGTATACCGTTGGGGTCGACGTGGCCTGCAAATGTGGACGCCGCGCTTCGCGTCTCTGCGCGCCGCTGTGCTACACTCGCTGCAACGCCCCAGCCGATGAGGAGACCCAATGTCCACCAACCCAATTGCTACGGATTACCAGCTGCTCGACAGCGGCAACATGCAGAAACTCGAGCGAGTGGGTCCTTACCTGCTTGTGCGCCCCTCACCACAGGCGATTTGGTCGCCGCGCATGCACGAGACCGAGTGGGCCAAAGCGGATGGCGTCTACCATCGGTCGAGTGAAGGGGGCGGCCATTGGGCATGGCGCGGCAAGGTCAAGCGCGAGTTTGATGTGCTCTACAATACACTGGCCTTCGAGATTCATCTGACGAACTTTGGCCACATGGGGCTTTTCCCCGAACAGGCGGAGAACTGGGACTGGATGCGCGCCAAAATTCGCACGCGCATGGCCAAGACCGGCGACCGCAACCTGCATGTGCTCAACCTTTTTGCCTATACGGGTGGCAGCACGCTGGCGGCGAGCCAGGCTGGCGCGCATCTGGTGCACTTGGACGCCGCCAAGAATGTGGTGGATTGGGCGCGCAAGAACGCGCAGTTGTGCGCGCTGCAGGATCGCCCCATTCGCTGGATTGTGGACGACGCACTCAAGTACATCAAGCGCGAGCAGAAGCGCAGTCAGCGCTACCAGGCGATTATCCTTGACCCGCCCAGTTTTGGCCGTGGGCCGCAGGGCGAAGTCTTCAAGATCGAGAAGGATATCGTGCCGCTGCTTGAGGCGTGCCACGAACTGCTGGCCGAGGATGCGTTGTTTGTGCTCTACAGTTGCCACACGCCCGGCTTCACGCCGCAAACGCTCGCCAATCAGCTTGAGGAGATGATGGGCACGGCGGGCGAGATTGAGGCAGGCGAGATGACGGTTGAGGAGAAGAGCGGTCGCAGCCTGCCCAGCGGCGCGTACGCACGCTGGTCCGTCAAGGCGTGAGCCATGCCCACCGAAATCACCAGCCTGCAAAACGAGCGCGTGCGCAACGTGGCGAAGCTGGAAAAACGGCGCGAGCGTGATGCACGGCGCGTGACGGTGGTGGAGGGTGCGCGTGAAGTGGCGCGCGCGCTGGCGGCAGGGGTGATACCTGTCGAGGCCTTCGCATGCCCAACATTGGTTGCGGAGCCCGACGCGATCACCGCACTGGCGCAGCTTGAGCGGTTGGACGTCGAGCGACGCACACACCTCTTCATCGTCACGCCCGAGGTATTTGCGCGCCTGGCCGTGCGCGAGGGGAGCGGCGGGTTGCTGCTGGTCATTCCGTATGTGGCGCGCACGCTGGCCGCCATGTCGCTCGGGCAGCCCGCATTCCTGACTGTGATCGAGGGGGTGGAGAAGCCGGGCAACCTGGGCGCGATTCTGCGCACGGCGGATGCGGCGGGCGTGGACGGCGTCATTGTGAACGCCGGGGCCACTGACATCCACAACCCCAATGTGGTGCGTGCCAGCCTGGGGACGCTCTTCAGTGTGCCGATATGCGAGGCGACGCCGGAGGCGACGGTGGCGCAACTGCGCGCGTGGGGCGTGCATACAGTGGCCGCCGTGCCCGACGCGGCGCACCGCTACACCGAGATCGATATGCGCGGCCCTGTGGCGGTGGTTATGGGAGCCGAAGCCTCCGGTCTTTCAGACGCATGGCGCGCTGTCGCCGATGCGCTCGTCTCAATCCCCATGCGGGGCGCGGCGGACAGTCTGAACCTTGCCACGGCCACGGCGCTGCTGCTGTACGAGGTGGTGCGGCAGCGCTCGGCGCAACCCCTGCTTAATCCCGGTTAATCGCAACCTTCACCAGTCTACGCCAGCCTGCTTGGGCGCGCCGCACGCCGGTGCGCCTTTTTTGGCGTCCACCCCCCTTGAATCGACGTCGCGCACGTGGTAAGGTGGCAACCCGGGAGCGCGAGACAGGTCGACCTGTGGTCGGCTCCAATCCGGCATCACACGAAGATTATCGTGGGGTGTCAACATGGCATGTCGGCAGATGGGGATGGCGGTCGCGGCGCTGACGACGTGCTTGTATCTGGCCGCAGTCCGCAATGTCTAGCTCACATACATTGAAGGAACAGAGAGGAATTCATGATTGGTATTACAGTTCGAAGTGGAGAGCGATGGATTGGCCGCACTGTAGTGGCGGCGCTTGCACTGATTCTGCTGGCCGGATGCCAGGCAGTGACAAGCGCCACGCCGCGGCCCGAGACGGAAGCCGACGCTGAAGCAACTGCTGCCGGTATATCCTCGAGCGAGGGTGCGCTTGTGGTCTACTCAGGCCGCAGCCAGAACCTCGTGCAGCCGATTATCGAGAAATTCGAGGCGGAGACCGGCATCAATGTGGAGGTGCGCTACGGCAGCACCGCCGAGATGGCGGCCACGATTCTCGAAGAGGGCAAAAACTCGCCCGCTGACGTCTTCTTCGCACAGGACGCAGGCGCGCTGGGGGCGCTGGCCAAGGAGGGGCGGCTGCGCACGCTGCCGCAGCCACTGCTGGATCGCGTTGAGGCGCGCTTCCGCAGCGACAACGGCGAGTGGGTGGGCATTAGTGGCCGGGCGCGCGTGCTGGCCTATAACAAGGAGACAGTCCAACCCGCCGATTTGCCAGCGGACGTCTACGGGCTGACCGACCCCGCGTGGCAGGGAAAGGTGGCCTGGGCGCCAACCAATGGTTCGTTCCAGTCCTTTGTGACGGCCATGCGCCTGCTGGACGGCGAGGAGAAGACGCGCCAATGGCTTGAAGATATGATGGCCAACGGCGTGCAGGCCTACGAGAACAACGACGCGATTGTGGCTGCAGTTGGCTCGGGCGAGATAGCGGTGGGGCTGGTGAACCACTATTACGTCTACGAGTTTCAGAACGAGTACGGCGGCGACTTCGGCGCTGAGGATTACTTCTTCCCCACACCGGGCGCAGGCTCGATTATCAATGTGGCCGGCATGGGCATTCTCGATACGGTCAATGAGAGCGCAAAGGCCGAAGCATTCATTGACTACATGTTGAGCGTCGAGGCGCAAAGCTACTATGCCGCGGAGACGATGGAGTATCCGCTGGCCCCGGGGGCGCCGGCCGATGCGCGCCTCAAACCGCTGGCAGAGATTGCCACGCCGTCGCTTGACCTGAGCAATCTTGACGATTTGCAGGGGACGCTGCAGCTGTTGCAGGAAACCGGCGCGATGCAGTAACTGTACGCGGCCGAGACAAGATAGAGGCGCCGGCACAAAGCCGGCGCCTTTCGCGTCCAGTGGAAGACAAACTGGTGTGAGGGACGCGGGGAAGGTCCAAGAGCATTGAGGCACACGACAGTACAGCCGGGCCCATGGCAGAATGCGTGCGAACCTACTGCACATTTGTTCGCGAACTGTACAATAAGTGTTGACTGCAGCTTGCTCTACGCAGGCATGGCATGGGTAAAGCGCAGGGCGCCCGCCATCGCATAGACCTTTGACGCACCCCTGCCGCTGTGCTAAACTGGCATTCAGGAATTCTCAATGTCCCTCGAGTGTGAAGGGTTGAACTGATGAACTCAAAGCGACTGCGCAGCGGTATGATTTACCTGCTGCTGGTCATCGCGCTGGCAAGCTTTTTGTACGCTATGCTGAGCCGGCGCAACGCCAGTGAACTGAGTGCCGTGCCGCTGGCTGAAGTTGCTACACTTGTGCGCAACACAGATGTTGCCTCGATTGCGATTAACGGCGATGAGCTGCTTGTGACGCGCCGCAACGGGCAGCAGGTGCAGTCCCGCAAGGAGACCGACAACGGTCTCACCGAGTCGCTCACCGGGCTGGGTGTCACGCCGGAGCAACTGCAACGTGTGGACGTGAGTGTGAAGGAGCCGGATTTCTGGGCTAACTGGAGCGGCATCCTCTTTGCGTTGCTGCCCATTTTGCTGCTGGGCGTCTTCTTCTTCTTCATTCTGCGCCAGGCGCAGGGTGCGGGCAACCAGGCCTTCTCCTTCGGCAAGAGCAAGGCGCGCATGTTCACGGGTGACCGCCCAAGCGTGACCTTCGCCGACGTGGCCGGCTCCGAAGAGGCGAAACAGGAGCTGCAGGAGGTCGTCGAGTTCCTCAAGGAGCCGCAAAAGTTCGCGGCGCTGGGGGCGCGCATCCCCAAGGGCGTGCTGCTCGTCGGGCCCCCGGGCACGGGCAAGACACTCATGGCCAAAGCCGTTTCGGGCGAGGCGGGCGTGCCCTTCTTCAGCATCTCCGGTTCGGAGTTTGTGGAGATGTTTGTGGGCGTGGGCGCAAGCCGCGTGCGCGACCTCTTTGAGCAGGCCAAGAAGA
>CAYJNV010000298.1:0-5372 GCA_964370975.1 uncultured Caldilineaceae bacterium
GACGGACAACACGCACATGTGCTGGACCAACTGATTACCGCCGCACGCGGTGTGGAAATTGCCTGGCAGCCGGTGGAAGGCAGCAGCAGTGTGGTGGGCAAGAGCTTGCGTGAGGCAAATCTGCGCGCGCTGACGGGCGCTTCAGTGATTGCGCTGGTGCGCGACGGGCGCGTCATACCCAACCCCAAATCCGAGACCGGTTTTGTGGCAGGCGACATCGTTGGGCTGATTGGCAGCCCGGTGGAGATTGCGGAAACGGCGCTGCTGCTGGCCCCGCTCACGAGCGAGGATATAGAGGTGGCCGGATTGGACGAGGAGGGATTTGAGCGAGTGGAGTGAGGGGGGCGCGAGCTTACGCAGGTCAGTTTCCTGTACGGCATCTAGTGGAGATATGCGGAGAGTCGTTCAAGTACATGCAATAGGTTGCGCACTTCAGATGGCACGACCTGGCCGTCTACCAGATGCTGATGGTGCGGATGTGTGGTGAGATGCGCATGGTGACTCGCATTGTCCCATCGACACCATACTGCCGCCAGGTCCACTGAGATGATATCTGTACTTTCGACGAACAATTTCCGGGTTGGTCTCCACGTATTCTGAAACATGGAGACGATACCCGCCACGTAGCGTGAGTATGCCAAAGACATGACAGGCAATGTCGGTTGGTTGTTCGTACTGCAGACCATTTTCTACTACATACGAATTTCGAAACACACGGCCCAACAGGTCAAGGTAGTAATCAGATGGGCTCAACGGAGGCTCCGGCCAAGATTTCTACTCGACGCGACCAATAGTCCAACCCCTGCTTGGCCGCAAACCAAGAGAAGAGGGGCTCATCGTCGCCAAGGGAGCCATCCTCGAACGCAACAAGGAAGGCGTCGGAATCCAGTCCATACTGCACTTCGTAGACATTGCATTCGCGCGCAAAGTGCTGCATACGCAGGCGAGCATGTTGCAGGTCACTGAGAATCGCGCTGGTCACGACCGAGCGAAATTCGTCTTCTTCAACATTCGAGCTGTCTCGCAGCACGACGGCAAGTGTCATAATCACTCCTGCGAACGCATAAATACTGTATTCCAGTGCATTATATCACGCGACTTCAGCACATACGCAGAGAATTGGGTAACACACCTATGTCAACCAACAAGTTCACCGAAGTCAAACCCAGTGTCAGCTATCCAGCCATGGAGGAGCGCGTGCTCCAGATGTGGCGCGAACGCAACGTCTTCCACCGCTCGATGGATGAGCGCGCGGGCGGGCCTGCGTACGTCTTCCACGAGGGGCCGCCCACAGCCAACGGCCGCCCGGGCATCCACCACGTGCTGGCGCGCGCCTTCAAGGACATCTTTCCGCGCTACAAGACGATGCAGGGCTATCGCGTGCTGCGTCGCGGCGGCTGGGACACCCACGGCCTGCCCGTGGAGATCGAAGTGGAGAAGCAGCTAGGCCTCAGCGGCAAGCAGCAGATCGAAGAGTACGGCGTCGCGGCGTTCAACGCGCGCTGCCGTACGTCCGCCATGGAGTACATCAAGGATTGGGAGCGCCTGACCGAGCGCATGGGCTACTGGGTGGACCTGGACACCGCCTATGTGACCTTTCACAACGAATACATCGAATCGCTCTGGTGGATCCTCAAACAGTTCTGGGATCGCAACCGCCTCTACCAGGGCTACAAGGTGGTTCCCTACTGCCCGCGCTGCGGCACGCCCCTCAGCAGCCACGAGCTCTCGCTTGGCTACAAGGAAGGCACGGTGGACCCCAGCGTCTTCGTCAAGTTCAAGGTGCGCGACACAGCCGCCGAGGCGGACGAGTATCTGCTCGCGTGGACGACCACGCCGTGGACGTTGCCCGGCAACGTGGCGCTGGCCGTGGGCGCATACGTGGAGTACGTGACCGTGCGCGAGGCCGACGGCACAGTGCTCACGCTTGCCGCCGAACTTGCGCCCAGCGTGCTCAAGCCCGGCTACACACCGCTGCAGACGCGCAAGGGGAGCGAACTTGTGGGCATCCACTACGAACCGCTCTACACCTTCTTTCCTGTGGACGCCGCGCAGGATTACGCATATGTGGTGACCGCCGACTTTGTAAGGACCGAAGATGGTTCAGGCATCGTTGACATTGCCCCGGCCTTTGGCGCCGACGACTTGGAGGTGGGGCGCTAGCACAACCTACCCGTCATCCAGACGCTGCAGCGCGATGGTTGCTTCAAGCCCGAGGTGACACCCTGGGCGGGTGTCTTCGTCAAAGCGGCCGACCCCGCCATCCAGGATGAACTCGCGTCGCGCGGTCTGCTTTACAAGGCGGGCACTTATGAGCACACCTATCCCTTCTGCTGGCGTTGTGATTCGCCGCTGCTCTACTACGCCAAGGAGACCTGGTACATTCGCACCAGCGCTGACAAAGACGCTTTGGTTGCCAACAACGCGAAGATCAACTGGTACCCCGAGCACATCAAGGAGGGGCGCTTCGGTAATTGGCTGGAGAATAATGTGGACTGGGCGCTGGGCCGCGACCGCTACTGGGGCACGCCTCTGCCGCTCTGGCAGAGCGACGCGCCCGGCAGCACCTACACCGAGTGCATTGGCAGCGTGGCCGAGCTCGAGGAGAAGACCGGTCGCTCGTTGACGGAGCTCGACCTGCACCGCCCCTATGTGGATGAGATCACCTGGCCCGCGCCCGATGGCGGCGTCATGCGCCGTACCAAGGAGGTGGCCGACTGCTGGTTCGATTCCGGCTCCATGCCCGTGGCACAGTGGCACTACCCCTTTGCCAACCAGGCCATCTGGCAGGAGCAGGCGCAGGCCGACTACATTTGCGAGGCCATTGACCAGACGCGCGGCTGGTTCTACACACTCCATGCCGTGAGCACGCTGCTCTTTGACCGCCCCGCCTACAGGAACGTCATCTGCCTGGGTCACGTCATGGCCGAAGATGGCAGCAAGATGAGCAAGTCACGCGGCAACGTCGTCAACCCGTGGGAGGTCTTTGACTCGCAGGGGGCCGACGCCACGCGCTGGTACATGTTCACCGCCAGCCCGCCCGGAAACAGCCGTCGCTTCAGCACGGCGCTTGTGGCTGAGACGGTGCGCAAGTTCATGAACACGCTCTGGAACACCTACAGCTTCTTCGTGACGTATGCCAATCTCTCGGATTGGACGCCGCAGCCTGACGCGCCGCTGCGCCCCACCAACCTGCTCGACCGCTGGGTGCTGGCCGAGCTCAACCGGATGGTGCGCGACGTGACGGCGGCCATGGAGAGCTACGACGTATTGGGAGCCACGCGCCCCGTGGCCGACTTTGTGGACAACCTGAGCAACTGGTATGTGCGTCTCAACCGCCGCCGCTTCTGGGAGGGCGATGCGGAGGCACTGGCTACACTCCACCGTGTGCTGGCCACGGTAAGCCAACTGCTCGCGCCCACAACACCTTTCATCGCCGACGAGCTCTACCAGAACCTGGTCTTCGGGTTGGACGCAACGGCTCCCGACAGCGTACACTTGAGCCGCTGGCCGCAAGTAGACGAAAGTCTGCTGGACGAGCAACTAGGCGACGATATGGCGCTTGTGCAGCGTATCACCAGCCTGGGCCACGCCGCCCGCCAGAGCGCCAACCTCAAGGTGCGGCAGCCGCTGGCGCAGGTCGTGGTGCGCACACGCACCCCCGTCGAGGCCGACGCCCTGCGCCGCCTGCAGCAGTTCATGCTGGACGAACTCAATGTCAAGGGGCTTGTCTTCACCGATGCCAGCGGTGACCTGGTGGATGTCACCATCTTCCCCTACCCCAAGCAACTGGGGCAGAAGTACGGCAAGGGCTACCCCAGGATTCGCGCCGCTATGGCAACCATGGACCCCTTCGCCCTGGCCGCGCGTTTCCAGAATGGTGAGTCGGTGCTGATTCAGGCCGACGGCGAAGAATTCCTGGTTGCGCCCGAGGATGTGGAGGTGCGCTCCACGCCGCGCAGCGGCTACAGCGTGGCCGAGGAGAGCGGCTATCTGGTGGCCGTCACCACGGAACTTGACAACGCGCTCACGCAGGAGGGCTATGCACGCGAGATCGTGCGGCGCATCCAGCAGTTGCGCAAGGATACAGACCTCGCCATCAGCGACCGTATTGTGACCTACCTGGGCGATGGCGATCTGATGCACGAAGTGCTGGCCAACTTCGGCGACTACATTCGCGAAGAGACGCTGAGCGTCGACCTCGTGCAGGTGCATCCCGGCATGGACAACGCGATTCCGCCGAACCTGCCCAGCGCCGCGTTCGACCTGGGCGGCGTTGAGATTACCGTGGCGATCGCGCGCAAGGTGTAGGATGCGATTGAGTGGTTGACTGGTTGATTAGTTGACTCGTGGTGCACCAATGAATCAACCAGTCAACCAGTCAACCACTCCTACGCTCTCACGTCATTGGAGTGCACCGTGACAACCACCTCCCCAGCGCAGCGCAAAGAACCCTTCACAATGCGCGGGCTGGTGCGCCTTGTGCGTGAATCCGCTTATCAGTGGAGCCGCGGTCACGCCTTTGTCTATGCTGCGGCGCTCGCCTTCTACACCATCTTCTCCATCGTGCCGCTGCTCACGCTGCTCATCAACCTCACCGTCTACTTTGCAGGCGCGTACCGCTTTGAGAGACAGGTCGTCTCGCTGCTTTCGCAGCAGTACAGCATTTCCGTTGCCCCCATGAGCGCGATCTCCACGTCGGACCAACTCCTCGGCCTAGTACGCAGCCGCGCGGGCGACGTGCCTGCCGCCTTCCTCAACGAGATCATCCAGGGGCACACACAAACAACAGGCAGCATGGCCGCCACCATCGTCGGTGTTCTCTTTCTCATCTATGGCGCGTCCACAGTGTTTCACCAACTGCACAACTCGCTCAACGCCATGTACGGGCTGCCAGAGGGCTTCACAACCATTCGCCACGGCGTTCTCTACTATGTCATTGCCAGGCTGCTTTCCTCTGCTGTGGTGATCATCGTCGGCATCCTCTTCGTGCTGCTGCTGGCGGTCAACGTTATCCTGACGGCACTGCCGCCTACACCGTTTGAGAGCTGGCTGGCCGATTTCCCCGGTACGCAGTTGCTGCTGCGTTTCGTGGTTGCGCCTGGTCTCTCCGTGCTGACGATCGGCGCGCTCTTCAAGTACTTGCCTGGCGGTCGCATGCGCTGGCGCGATGTGCTGCCGGGCACGGTGCTCACGGTGGCACTCATCTCGATTGGCAACCGCGTAATTGGCTTCTACCTCGACCGCATCTTCGGGGCCTCTCTTTATGGCGCCAGCGGCACCGTGGTGCTCTTTCTCATTTGGATTTACTACATCGCCATGATTATGCTTTTTGGGGCCAAGTTCATTGCTCTATATTGCCAACGCTACGG
>CAYJNV010000299.1:0-5350 GCA_964370975.1 uncultured Caldilineaceae bacterium
ACATCATGTACAACGAAGGCATCTCCACCGCCGGTGACCTCATCGACCTCGGCGTGGAGAATGACATTGTCACCAAGCGTGGCTCGTTCTACAGCCTCGGTGATGTGCGGTTGGGCCAGGGTCGCGAGGCAGCCAAGGAGTACCTGCGGCAAAATCCCGATGTTGCCGCAGTGATTGACCAGCAGGTGCGCGTACGTGCAGGTTTGCTGCCGGCAGCGGACGGTGACAGCATCCTGTTGGCTTCGGCCAACGGTGACGCGCCGTCGCTTGCGGCAGAGGACGCCTAAACCTTCCGACCACGCAGCACCTGCAGTGAACAGCGCATTACCTTCTTGTTCCATTTTCGCAGTGCAGTCACCCATCGTGACGCGGCGCAGAGCCACAGCGCGTGCATCTGCATGCTTGCTGGTGCGCATGGCCGCATCGCTTGCCGCGGGGCAGTTCGCTGCCACAACCACCGCGAACCAAAGCGATTTGATGGGCGCCGTGGCGTTCGCCATGGCGCCTTTTTTGCAGCCCCAGCCCGCAGCCTCGCCATTCCAGCAGGCGCACCGGCAATGGGGTTGCTCTTACCGGCTTATTCTGACTCATCTACGCAACAGGTAAACAGGAATCTACTCATGGACATCTGGCTCGTTATCCTGCTGGTGATTGCGGCCGCCGCAATTGCCGCAATTGCCGGCGCCGTGGGATGGTTTGTCGCCATACCACGGGGCCGCACAGCAGGCGTACAGGCGGAACGTACGCGTCAGCAAGGAATTCTGGCGGGTGCCGAAGAGCAGGCGGCGCGCATTGTCGCCGACGCCGAAACGCATGTGAAGGCACAGCAGCTTGCACTACGCGAAGAAGAGGTGCGCCAGCGCACCGAGAGCGACATGGAGATGGGGCGCCGGCGCAAGGAACTCGAGAAAATTGAAGAGCGCCTGCAAAACCGCCTTGACTCGGCCGAGAAGAAGCTCGAACAACTGGAGCAGCGCGACAAGCGCCTTGGCCAACTGCAAACCAAACTTGACCAGCGCACCGCCACACTCGAAACCATGGAGCAGGAGTGGAGCGACGAATTGCAGCGAGTCGCCTCCATGAGCCAGGAAGAGGCACGCCAGGTGCTTCTGGCCGAGGTGGAGAAGAAGACGCGCAACGAACTCGCACGCACCATCCGCGAAGTCGAAGCTGAAGTGCAGGAAGAAGCGGACCGGCGCGGGCGCGAAATTGTGACGCTTGCGATTGAGCGCGTCGCCAGCGAGCATGTCTCGGAATACGCGGTCAGCAGCGTCGACTTGCCATCGGACGAGATGAAGGGACGCATCATTGGCCGCCAGGGTCGCAACATCCGCGCGATTGAGCAGGCACTGGGCGTTGACCTGATTGTGGACGACACACCCGAGGCGCTCACCATCAGCAGCTTTGACCCCGTGCGGCGCGAAGTCGCGCGCATGGCCCTGAGCAAGCTTGTTGCCGACGGGCGCATCCATCCTGCGCGCATTGAGAAGGAAGTGGAAAAGGCGCAGCAGGAAGTCGAACGCATCATGATGGAGGCCGGCGAACAGGCCATCATCGAAACGGGCGCACAGGGGCTGCACCGCGAAATCCAGCGGCTGCTGGGGCGGCTCAAGTTCCGCACCTCCTTTGGCCAGAATCAGCTTTACCACGCCATCGAGACAGCGCACCTGGCCGCTACCATGGCAGCCGAACTGCACGCCAACGTGCGCATTGCACGCATGGGCGGGCTGCTGCATGACCTGGGCAAGGCCGTCTCGCACGAGATGGAAGGCCCCCACGCGATTGTGGGCGCCGAGATTGCGCGTCGCTATGGCGTGAACGAGGCGGTGGTGAACTGCATCGCCAGCCACCACGGCGAAGTGGAGCCGCAGTCAGTCGAAGCGGTCATCGTGGCCGCCGCCGATGCGATCAGCGGCGCCCGGCCCGGCGCCCGTCGCGAGAGCTTCGACACGTACATCAAGCGCGTGACGGAACTGGAAAGCATCGGAAACTCCTTCAATGGCGTCTCGCAGACCTTTGCCATTCAGGCCGGGCGCGAGATTCGCGTGCTGGTGCGCCCCGAGGCAATCGACGACCTGGCGGCCATCCAGCTCAGCCGCGACATTGCCAAGAAGATCGAAGACAACATGCAGTACCCCGGCCAGATTCGCGTGACGGTGGTGCGCGAATCGCGAGCCGTTGATTATGCGAAATAGGCCGCAAACGGAGGAAAACTGCCAGGGGTGGCAGAGCTGAAGCTCCTCAAAAACTCTGCAGAAATCGCAAGCAGTGTCTCGTGCAAATGTGCCCGTAACCTTTGCGCGCGGCCGCACGTCCTGATAGGTGAACAGGCAATTTGCCTACCCGAAACCTAGGGCGTACATTGCGCTTCGCAGATTACAAGGAGACCACCCCATGTCCGAACTCATCAAAGTGTCCGCCCAGTCTCGGTCGACGGCAGTTGCCGGCGCGATTGCGGGCGTGATGCGTGAATCGGGTTACGCTGAAATGCAGGCCATCGGCGCCAGCGCCGTCAACCAGGCCATAAAGGCCATTACGATTGCGCGCGGTTACTTGGTGCAGGACGGCTTTGACCTGGCGGTTGTGCCCAGTTTCACCGAAGTGGACATCGAGGGAAACGAGCGCACGGCCGTACGCTTCGCAATCTTCAAGCGCCCAGTTGATCTGACGCACACGCCCCTTCCTCCGCAGAGTAACGGCAACAGCTAGGCGGCCGCATTGCCCCCCTCCGGGTGTATGAATCAATAGAAAGAGCGGAGCCCCGTGGCTCCGCTCTCTTTGTTGCGTGGTGTGTCCACATTCCACGTCGCGACGAGATCAACATCCTGGCAAAACGCTAGACTGATGCCGCGATGAAACCAGCAGCGTCAACTGGCAAGGCGCAGAGGCAGCAAAGAAACGCAAAGGAAAGGCAACTTCTCGGCATGAGTTGTCAGGATCTTACTGTTCCTTGCAGTTCTTTGCGGCCTTTGCATCTTTGTGTGGAGATGCTGTATGCATGTCGGTATGACTTTAGCGGCGCCGCCGCCGCTTCTTCTTGCCACCGATCCCCTGCTCGGCGGCCGCGGCACCGGGTGCGTCGGTTTGGCTTGAGGCATCCAAGCCAGGTGCATCGGCGGTCGCCGCCTGGTCACGCTCAGCCTGCTGCGCCTTCTGCTCCTTATAACGCTTGTTGTCCTCCTCGGCCCCCGCGCGCCGCTTGGTAGTGCAGCCGCCGCAGGTCGAGCAACTTCCACCCGCCGCCGTCTTGCTCGAGATCAACTCAGCCACATTGAACTCGGCGTAGACCTGGCCCTCAAGCAAGACCGTAACCGTCTCCTTGAGGGGATGCACGTGGCGCACGCGGCCGGCGCCCTGGGGCGTCACGACCTCGGCCCCCAGCTTGGGCATCTTCTTGTTCTGTTCCTTGTAGACGGCGTCTTCATACGAGAGGCAACAGAGTAGCCGGCCGCACACGCCGCTGATTTCGTCGGGGTTCAGCGGCAACTGCTGGTTCTTCGCCATGCGGATGCTCACTGGCGTAAACTCGCGCAGCCAGCTCGTGCAGCAGAGTTGGCGGCCACACTTGCCCACGCCGTCAAGCAGCTTCGCCTCGTCGCGCACGCCAATCTGGCGCATCTCAATGCGAGTGCGGAAGATGCGCGCCAGGTCGCGCACAAGGTTGCGAAAATCAATGCGCGCTTCGGATGAGAAGTAGATAAGCAGGCGACCACCGTCGAAGTTGTAGTCGCAACGCACCACTTTCATGTCGAGCTTGTGCTCACGTGATTTGGCGCGGCAAATCGCCAGCGCTTCGGCCTCCTTGCGCTGCCAGAGGTCGCGCTGCACCATGTCCCATGCGCCCGCCTTGCGGACGACCGCCTTCATGTCGCCCACGACCTCCTCATCGGAAATGGTGTGCGGCGGCTGGACGACCTGCGCCACCTCAACGCCACGCGCCGTGTCCACAAGCACAAAGTCACGTGCGCCCAAATCAAGCATACTCTGCGGGTCAAAGTAGTAAACTTTGCCCACGGCCTCAAACTGTACACCAACCACAACCGGCATAAGGGTATCCCCCGAGACTCAAGTCAGAACGACAAGCTGGCGTACATTACGCCAGATGGGGCAAGCGCAGCAGCAGCACGTCCAGCGCAAGCCGCGCGTTGACGTTTGTGCGCAGACTTTGCTCTACGCGCCGCATGGTGCGGATATAGTCGCGCACCTGCTCGGGCGCGAGTGCTTGCGCTTGCCTCTCCAGTTCAGAGCGAAAATCGGTGTTGCTGCAGGCGTCGGCGCCGCCTGCCTGCACAAGCATGACATCGCGCCACCACACGGACCACAGTTCGAGCAGCGCATAGAGTTGGGCGTTGCGCGACGCCATCTGTTCGGAAAGCGCGAGCCGCTCGTTGCGGTCGGCGCGCAGCAGCGCCCACAATTGTTCGAGTCGTGTCTGCCGCTCCTGCCAGATGGCCGGGCGCTGCGCCTGCTCCACGGCCCATCCCAGCCGTCCGGCGGAGAGGCGCGCCAGCAGCGCCGCCTGCTCATAAGGAACGTGCCAGCCCTCCACCAGTGCCTGGGCAATCGTGGGGTGGTCGAGCGGCTGCAGGTCAAATACCTGGCAGCGGCTTACGATTGTGGGAAGCACGCTTTCGCGGTCGAGCGCAGTGATGCAGATGATGGTGCTCTCTGGCGGCTCTTCGACCGTCTTGAGCAACAGATTCAGGAAGCGGTCCGTGGTGGCCTTTTGGGCATCCTGAATGTGAAACAGCTTGTGCGCGCCCTCAAAGGGACGCAGCCAGGCGTCAGCGGCCAGTTGTTCGGCCTGCTCCTGATAGAGCTTGCCGGTCATGCGGTCCACCTTGGGCGGATCGCTTCCGTCAAGCGGGGCAATCGTGTGGAAGTCGGGATGGCTGGCATGCGCCATGACGGTGCAACTGCGGCACGCGCCGCAAGGCTTCTCCGCGCCCGTACAGAAGAGCGCGGTGGCAAAGGCGCGCACAAGCGTGCTCTTGCCCACCTGGCGCGGTCCCAGGAAAAGATAGGCCTGGCGCGGCCCCTGAACGGATTCGAGTGAACGCGCGAGGTTTCGCACAGCCCACCTGTGGCCATAGACTGGCCAAATGTGCTGCGTGCTGCGGGCATCGGAATCGGCAGAAAGGTAGAGGTCGGCCATGTTCGCCTATTTTAGCACAGGCGCGCGCATGGAGAAAGGGTGTTAACAATAACGAAGGGCAGTGGGCAGTGGGGAGTGGGCAGTGGGCAGTGGGCGGTAAGGGGACACGCTGATGGCTGAGGTGAAGGTGAGCATGACGGCGACGCTGCACGCGCTGGTGGGCGGCGCGTCGCTGGCGCTGACGGAAGGGCAGGT
>CAYJNV010000300.1:0-5348 GCA_964370975.1 uncultured Caldilineaceae bacterium
CCTTCCGCTACGCGTGCCGAGCCATTTTCATCCTGCGTTGTGCCGACAAGGCATGGACGTCTGCGTACTGGAATTACGTTTATGGCCTGCGGGCAATGAAGATGAGATGGTCGCTGAGGCCGTCGTAGGGCGTGCCGTCGAACTCGCCCCACACCTCTTCGACCACAAGGCCCGCAGCGCGCAACATCAGTTCGCCTTCGTTGCGCCACAGAAAGCGCAGCGTAAAGGGACAGTGGGTGCGGCGCGTCTCGCCGTTGGGCAGCGTCTCCTCGTAGATGAAGAGCGTCTCCTGCAACTGCTCGGCAATGTCCACGCTACGCACGCTCCACTTGGTCACCTCGGCGCCCGAAATTTCGTCGCGCCAGCGGTCGGCCAGTTCCATCAGGCCGTTCACCTCAAGCAGGCGCGCAATGTCGGGGTTGAAGAGGTCAACCATGAGCAGCCCGCCGGGGCGCAGCAGCCGGCACGCGGCATGCAGCGCGGCTGCCTGGTCGCTGGGGTCGGTCAGATGCATGAGCGTATTGCTGGTGCAGATGGCAAGTGCGAAGGCGCTTTCGGGCAGGCCGGGGTGGCGCAGGTCGGCTTCCACAAGTGTGACGCGTGAGGCCAGACCCGCCGCATCGACCTTGGCACGCGCCACATCGAGCAACGCCGGGCTGATGTCCACGCCGGTCGTCGCCACGCCGGCGTCGGCCAGCGGCAGCAACACGCGCCCCGTGCCGCAGCCGAGCTCCACTACCGGCCCGCCTGCATCCTCTGCCATTTCGAGAATCAGCCCCAGGTCATCGTCATAGGCACGGTAGTCGTCATCATAGAAACGGGCGAAGCGGTCAAAATGAGCGGCCGCAGCGCGCGACTCTCCATTGGCTGTAGCGGATTCGGCTGCGGCTGCATCGGCTGGCTGCATGGTGGTTGTGAGTGGATTGATGGCGTGGGTGGATTCGGTCGACAGCATCGATCATACGCTCACCGCTCCAAAGGCGGAAATTGGATTTGTCAGCAATCGGCACATGAGGTAGAATGGGTTGAGTTGAGGAGAGCCGACCTGCAGACAGGTCGGCCATTGATTTGTGGGCGGCTTTGCCGCCTTCGCGCTGCGTAATCGCCACTTGGCGGCCGGGGAGGAAGTTGAATCATGGCTGACGCCGCCGGTAGGGCGGTGTTTTTTCATGCGCGTCAACACGCCAGCCCGCCCGCAACGACCATCCGCTCTCTCGTTCCCCGGACACTTTTCACTCGAGCACGCACCTGTTTTGGTATCCGTTGACGCAAGCCTGTGCGACGGAAAGCGCCCGGCGTCAAGCCGGCAAATGAAGGAGACTCCCGCAGTGGGAGACAGAGAACCATGGCCAACAAAGAGCCTGTTTACCTGACAGCCGAAGGGCTGGACAAGGTCAAGAAAGAACTTGAATACCTGATCACCATCAAGCGGCGCGAAGTGGCGCAGATGATCGCCGAGGCCAAGGCCGAGGGTGACATCAGCGAAAACGCCGGCTATGACGAAGCCAAAACGGCGCAGGGCTTCCTCGAGGGGAAGATCCGCGAACTTGAGACCACAGTCTCCATGGCCAAGGTGATTGAAGAGAACGACATGCCCAAGCACAAGGTCGGCCTGGGCCATACCATCGTTCTGCGTGAGGTCGGCACGGATTTTGAGGAAACCTTCACGCTGGTTGGCTCGCGCGAGGCAGACCCGACCAACGGTCGCATCAGCAATGAGAGCCCCATGGGCAAAGCCATCATGGGCAAGGCTGTGGGCGACACCGCCAAGGTCACCACGCCCGGCGGCGAAATCGAGTTCGAAATCCTGGGCATCAACTGACAGCCTTGACGCGAAGGCGCAAAGACGTAAAGAACAGCAACAACGAGTATAACCAATAGTCGGTTTGAGTTGCTTCTCTTTTCTTTCCCCTCTTTGCGAGCCTTTGCGACTCTGCACTCTCGCGTCGCTGGTCAATTTTGCGCATGGTGCAAGTCAAGCAGGAACCGAGGTCTTTGTGGGTACAGCGGATGAGCAAGGCGGCGAGCAGCGGGGCGAGTTCGCGCTCTTTGCACCGGAGAGACTGAACGACCAGGAGCAGGCGCGCATCAGCAACCTGCGCGGCCTGGTTGAGGCCGGCATCGAGCCATATCCCGCGCGCGTCACACGCACGCACACAATTGCCCAGGCGCGCACCCTACACGAGCAGGGCAACGCCGGCGACTCAGTCGTTTCCGTGACAGGGCGCATCAAGGGCATGCGCGCCATGGGCAAGATGAGTTTCGTCGACCTCGAGGACGGCACAGGTCGCATTCAGGTGCTGCTGCGGCGCGACGACCTGCCCGCCGGCTGGTATGACGACATCTGGAAGAAGCTGATTGACCTGGGCGACTTTATTGGCGCGACAGGGCCACTGGTGTTGACACGCACAGGTGAATTGAGCGTACACGCGCAGCAGGTGCAGTTTCTGGGCAAGGCGCTACGCCCCATGCCCGACAAGTGGAAGGGCGTGCGCGACCCCGAGAAGCGCTACCGCCGCCGCTACGTGGACCTGCTGGCCAACCCCGCCGTGCGCGACATCTTCCGCACGCGCGCCGCCATCATGCGCGCGCTGCGTGAATACTTCGACGATGAGGGCTTTTTGGAGGTGGAGACGCCCATCCTCCAGCCCATCTATGGCGGCGCGGCGGCGCGCCCCTTCGTCACCCATCACAACCAACTCCACCAGGATCTCTACCTGCGCATCAGCTTTGAGCTCTACCTCAAGCGGCTGCTCGTGGGCGGCTTCGACAAAGTCTACGAGATGGGGCGCGACTTCCGCAACGAAGGCGTCTCCTTCAAGCACAATCCCGAATTCACGCAGCTTGAATTTTACGAGGCCTACGCCGACTACCAGGACGTCATGCGGCGCACCGAGGAGATGGTGGCGCACGTGGCGCGGCGCGTCCTTGGCGGCATGGTGCTTACATGGCAGGGGCATGAAATCGATGTGACGCCCCCGTGGCGGCGGCTGCCCCTGCGCCAGGCCATCTTTGATGCCACAGACATCGACTACGAGGCCTTCCCAGACGCTGCATCGTTGGCCGCCGAGATGCGCAGCCGCGGCCATGAGCCCGACCCGCGCAGCAATTGGGGCAAACTGGTCGACAGCCTCATGGCAAAATATGTGGAGCCCAACCTCATCCAGCCCACCTTTCTGATTGACTACCCGCGCGATGTCAGCCCGCTGGCCAAGGGGTCGCCCGATGACCCGCGCCAGGTTGAGCGCTTTGAGGGCTTTATGGCGGGGATGGAGATCTGTAACGCCTTTAGCGAGCTCAATGACCCCATTGACCAGCTCCAGCGCTTTGTGGATGAAGGCTACCGCGCCCGCCACGGCGACGACGAAGCACACCCCATCGACGAAGACTACATCGAGGCGCTGGCCTACGGCATGCCCCCGGCAGGTGGCTTCGGCATGGGGATAGACCGGCTGACCATGCTCTTCACCGATCGCGACACCATTCGCGAGGTACTGCTCTTCCCGCACCTGCGCAGCCTGCAGGTAGGCGAAAGCGAAGCCGATGAAGTCGCCGACGCAGATTTGATCTGAGCACGGCAGAACGTCGACACAGAGATCACAGAGGGAACAGAGAAACACAGAGAAAAGCAACTGAGAATATCGCGAGTTAGCTGGCGTTCTCATATCCCTGTTTTCGCAGTTGCAGTTCTCTGTGCTTCTCTATTCCCTCTGTGACCTCTGTGTCGATGTTGTTAGGTGTCGCAGCGCATCAATCCGGGTACCCCATGCAGCGCAACCCATTCGGGCAGCCATTGTCACGGCTCGGCCGCACCCTGCTCGTCATCCTGCTGGGTGGCGGCGCTGCGCTTTGGCTGACCATGCTGCAGGGCTGGCCCAGCACCCCCGACGGCGCTTTCCACCTGCAGCGCGTGCGCGCCCTCAGCGAGGCGCTGGCGCAAGGCGTCCTCTACCCCCGTCTCTTTCCGGATTTCGCATTTGGCTACGGATATCCCGTCCTCAATTTTTACGCGCCCGCCTTCTACTATCCACCGGCGCTGCTGCACCTGCTGGGCGTCGAGATCCTCACCGCCACGCGCCTCACGCTGCTGGCCACCCTGCTGATTTCTCTTGCGGCCATGATTGGCCTGCTGCGTGCGCTTGGCCTGCGTCCTGCGGCGGCGCGTTTTGGTGCGCTGGTCTTCGCACTCTTCCCCTACCGTATCTATGACTATCTGGTGCGCGGCGCACTGCCCGAGTTTGCCGCATTCCTCTGGCTGCCCTGCATCGCCTGGAGCATGGTGGCGGTGGCGCGCGCCCGCTCGCGCGACCATTCCGGCGCCGCAGTGCTCATAGCCGGGCTCTGCTGGGCCGGACTTATCCTCACACACAACCTCACCGCGCTCATGGCGGCCATCGCCTGCGCCGGGGCGGTGGCCGCGGCCGTGGCCACGCAAGCTGTACAGGGCCGGCGCAGCGATATTGGCGCCGCCCTGCTGCGGCTGATGTGGGCCTTTGCGCTGGGGCTGCTGCTCAGCGCATGGTACTGGGCACCTGCGCTGCTCGAGACGCGCTATGTCGCACTGGGCCAAGATGCCACAACTGGCTACACGAATCACTTCGCGCTATGGGGAAACCTCCTCGATTGGCGCTTCCCATATATCTACCCATCCGCCGCAGCACCCATTGTGCCCCTGCCCGCATGGCTCGTCATCCCTGCGCTAGGCGTCATCCTCCTGATGTTCCAGCGACGCAAAGAGGTGAGCGGAGCCGTGATGTTGAAGACCGTGGCCGTCACCACAACTGGCCTGCTGCTCGTGACAATCTGGCTGACGACTGCTGGCAGCGCGTGGGCATGGCGTGTGCTTGCGCCGCATTTGAGCCGATTGCAGTTCCCATGGCGCTGGCAGGCGATTCTCGCGCTGGCTGTTGCCGTGGCGTTGGCTCTGCTCATGCAGCCGTTGCTCAAGGGCAGGTCACGCATCGTGGTGCGCATTGTCACGTTGCTTGCGGCTGCATTCGTCACCGCCTACACCCTTGCCGCGGCGCCGTGGCCTAGTGGCGCAACCGTCCCTGATGTGACACGCGCCGCCATGTGGGCCTTTGACGCGGCGCAGGGACAGGTGGGCGCGACCTGGACTGCCGAATTCCTGCCGCACTGGGTAACGGAGCAGCGCTGGGCGATTGGGCGCGAGCCATCGGAGGGCGCGCCGCCGGCTGCACCGCCGGTGGACGCAAGCGTCACGCTCGTCAATGATGGCTATCTGCACGCTGCTTATCAGGTGCGCAGCCCCGCCGGGCTTGAGATGCGCTTAAATCGCTTTTACTACCCGGCCTGGGCAATCAGCGTCGATGGTGCGCGCATAGCCA